>VGTK01000041.1 GCA_016874715.1 Deltaproteobacteria bacterium
TGGCGATCGTCGACGACGTGCGCGGCGGCCTGCGGCGGCGCGGCTGCAGGATCGTGCTGCCTGCCCCGGGCGACGACGGGGCGGCTGACGACGGGGTGACCGAGGCGCGGCCGGTCCGCGCCGCCCTCGAGCCGGATGCGCAGCCGGCGTTCGTGCCCGCCGAGGCCGATGCGGTAGCACCGCCCGTCGGCGGTGGCGGCATGCTGCAGCAGCGCCTGCGCATCGCACGGCACGGGCTCGTCCGCGTCGACGTGCACCCGGTCACGTTCGGACAGGCGATCGCGCGGCGCGTCTCGCTGGTGCTGCGGCGCGAGGATGGTCCGGTCGTGGGGTCGTGCACCGTGCCGGCGGCGGAGCTGCCCGACCGCGCCTGGCTCGCGCTCGACCTCGACGCCCCCGAGATGCTCTCCGCGGGCCGGACGTACCTGCTCGAGATCACGGTCGACGGTCGCCGCGGCGGCAGGGCGCCGACGTTCGGCTTGATGACGCGGGGCGTTGCCGCTGCCGGCGACACGACCGCGACCGGGCCGCTGGGCATGGCGCGGCTCGACGGCACCGCCCTCGAAGGTGTGCTCGCCGTGCGCGCGTTCGCCGACTGGCGGGTCGCGCTCGGCGCGGACGACGCGACGGAGAGAGCGCGCGACCGCGCGCATGGTGGCCCGGTCGCCGGCTGCGGTGCGACCGCGTCGGACGTCGGCTGGGCAGAAAGCGAGGGGCCGTCGTGAGGATCGCGCAGGCCATCGCGCTCTACCTGCCGGAGTTCCAGGGCGGCGCCACGCTCGTCTGCGATCGGCTCGCCCGCGCGCTGCAGGCCCGCGGCCATCAGGTGGAGATCTTCAGCGGTCGCACCACCGCCGCCGAGCCGCTCGGCACCCTCAAGCGCGACATGGTCGGTCCGTTCCTCACCTGGCGCGTCAACCTCGGCCACGCCTTCCATCCGTGGTCCCGTGAGAACTACGCGAATCCCGTCGCGGCGGAGTCGTTCGCGGAGTTTCTCGCGGCGACGCGGCCGGACGTCGTCCACGCGCACAGCATCCAGGCGCTCGGCGGCGGGATCCTGCACGCGGCGCGCGACGCAGGCGTGCCCGTGGTGCTGACGATGCACGACTGGTGGTGGCTCTGCCCGTGCCTCTTCCGCCTCTCGCCGGCGGGAACGGTCTGCTCGCCGATCGTGCGCCCGGAGCGCTGCTCGGGCCAGGGCACCGACTTCCTCGACCGCCGCGCCGCCCTCGACGCGGCGATCGCCTGCGCCGACCGCATCCTCGTGCCGTCGGCGTACCTGCGCGACAACCTGATCGCGAACGGCTTCGATGCCAGCCACGTCTCGGTGCAGGAGAACGGCACCCCGCCCCCGGGGCGGGTCCGTGACCGGTCGCGCGACGCGTACGATCCGTCGCGCCCGCTGCGCGCGGTGTTCCTCGGCGGGGCGGGCAACCGCGAGAAGGGACTCGGCGTGCTGCTCGAGGCCGCGTGTCTCCTGCCGCCGGGAGTCGTCGTGCACGCGCACGCGGTGTCGGGCGACGACGTGGCGCCGTACCGCGACCGCCTCGCCGGACGCCTGGTCCACCACGCGCCGTTTCCGGCCGAGCGGCTCGACGACGTCCTCGAGGACGCAGACGTGGTCGTGATCCCGTCGCTGATGCGCGAGTCCTTCTCGCTGGTCGCCCGCGAAGCGCTGGTGCGCGGCGTGCCGGTGGTCACCAGCGACTGCGGCGGGCCCGAGGAGGTCGTGCGCGACGGCGACAACGGCCTGGTCGTGCCGACCGGAGTCGCGTCGGCGCTCGCCGCCGCGCTCACCCGCCTGGCGCACGACCACGCACTGCTCGCGCGCCTCGCGGCTGCGCCCAGGCCGCGCCTCGCGACGCCCGACGAGCAGGCGGCTGCGGCGGAAGCACTCTACGAGGAGGTGGTGCAGGAGGCGCATGCGCGCCGCGAGACGTCGGGGGCCGTCGTCCCGCAGAAGAGCCTGTGGCGGCGCGTGTTCGACCTGCGCGCGCTGTTCGGCATGGGCACCGGGGACGCACCCGCGGCCGACTCCGCTGCGGCTCCTGCCGCCGGGACGGCGTCGCGCGCGGTCCCGCGCCACGCAGCGCGCCCGCGCCGCTTCGGCGAGGGCCGGCGCGTCCTGTTCCTCACCGGAATCGACGGGGCACCGCTGCGCTATCGTGTGCGCCACCTCGCCGAGCAGCTCGCGGAAGCCGGGATCGACAGCCGCACGTTCTACCACTCCGACGAGCGCGCTCTGGTCGCGGCGCGCGGCGCCGACCTGATCGTCCTGTTTCGCGCACCGTACAGCGTGAGCGTAGCGGCGGTGATCGCCGAGGCGCGACGCCGCAGGGTTCCGGTGATCTTCTCCGTCGACGACCTGATCTTCCGCCCCGAGCTGCTCGGCGACGCGCCGGCCCTGGAGCACGCGCGCGCGGAGATCGTTGCGGGCTTCCGGCAGAGCGTCGAGAGCCACGCGCGCAGCTTCGCCGCGTCGGACTACTTCCTCGGCAGCACCGAGGCGCTGGTCGCGGCGGCGAAGGACGCCGGCCGCACGGCGTTCCTGCACCGCAACGGCGTGGGCACAGAGCAGCTCGCGTGCGCCGCGCGCGCACGGTCGGCGCTGCTCGCGGCGGACGCTGCCGCGAACGGAAACGGATCGGCTCGTCCGCTGCGCGTCGGGTTTCTCTCCGGCACCGACACCCACGATCGCGACCTCGCCGTGATCGCGGCGCCGCTGCGCCGGACGCTCGAGCGCTTTCCCGACGTGCGGCTCGTCGTCGGCGGACCGGTCGCGATTCCGACCGAGCTCGACGGCCTCGGCGAGCGCCTCGAGCGCTGGCCGTTCGTGCCGTGGAGCGAGCTGCCGGCGCGCCTGGCGAGCCTCGACGTCAACCTGGCCCCGCTCGAGCTGCCGAACACGTTCAACGAGGCGAAGAGCGAGGTCAAGTATCTCGAGGCGGGCCTCGTCGAGGTGCCGACCGTGGCGAGTCCCAGCCACGCGTTTCGCGCGGCGACGCGCGAGGGCGCGACCGGGCTGCTCGCGCCGGACCAGGACGCGTGGGAGCGCGCGCTCACCGGGCTCCTCGCCGACGGCCACGCCCGCGCGACGCTCGCGCGCCGCGCGCGCCGCGACGTCTTCTTCCGCTACGGCCCGCGCGTGCAGGACGCGAGCCTGCTCGCGATCCTCGACGAGGTCGCCGAGCGCGGCCCGAGCGCGGCCGGTCCGGCGCCGTCGCCGATCCCGATGGAGGCGGGCGGCGGCTCGCTCGTGGCGCTCGAGCCCGCGGCCGCGGCGTACGACGTCCACCAGCTGCTGGCCGAGTCGGGCGGCCCGCTCCGTCCGGGTGCGGAGGTCGAGCAAGCCTTCACCTGCAGCACGGACGGCTTGCGTCGTGTCGACGTGATGGTCGGCACGTACGCACGTCGCAACGCGCACCGCGTGCTGCTCGAGATCGTCGACGAGAGCGGCGACGTACGCGGCTCCCGCGAGCTGCCGGCCGCGAAGCTCGTCAACCAGACGTTCGTGTCGGTGGATCTCGATGCCCCCGCCGGCGACTCCGCAGGGCGCACGTTCACCGTGCGCGCCAGCGCCCCGGAAGCGCGCGAGGGCAACGAGATCCTGCTCTGGACCGCGCCCAGCGCGATGGAGGGCCTCGCCATCGGCGGTGCGCCCGTGCCCGGGCGTGCGCTGACGTTCCGCACGTTCGCACGGGACCTCGGATGAGCGTTCTCGTCCTCTCCTGGGATCGCGTCGGGGAGCGCATGGCGGGCTCGGCGATCCGCACGGTCGAGCTCGCACGCGCGCTCGCCGCGAGCGACCTCGACGTCGTGCTCGGCGCCCCCGAGGGCAGCACGCTGCCGGAGGCGGGCCGCCGTGCGCTGCGCCTGCGGACGTTCGCGCCGGAAGGGTCGCTGGCGCCGCTCGTCACGGGCGCCGACGTCGTGGTGGTCTCGGGACGGGTCGAGCTCATGACCGCGATCAAGAAGCCGCTCGTCGTGGATCTCTACGACCCGTTCGTACTGTCGAACCTCGACCTCTACGGCGATCGCTTCAACCGCTCCGGTGGGCGCTCTTTGCTGTCGCTGTGCTGGCTCGAGCACCACCTGGCGAACGGCGACTTCTTCCTGTGCGCCAGCGAACGCCAGCGGAGCTTCTGGCTCGGCATGCTCGCCGCCGCCGGCCGCATCAACCACGCGAACTACGCGGACGATTCCGAGCTGCGCCGTCTCCTCGCGATCGTGCCCTTCGGCGTGCCGGACGTCGATCCGCAGGCGGGCGCCCCGGCGGTGAAGGGCGTGCTGCCGGGCATCGACGCGGGTGACCGCGTGGTGACGTGGGCCGGCGGCATGTGGAACTGGGTCGATCCGCTGACGCTGGTCCGCGCGACGGCGCTGCTGCGCGCGCGTCGCCCCGACGTGAAGACGCTGATTCTCGGTACACGCCACCCGAACCCCGAGATCGGCGAGATGGCGATCGCCCGGGAGGCGCGCGAGCTCGCGCGCCAGCTCGGAATCCTCGACCGCGGCGTGTCGTTCCTCGACTGGGTGCCGTACGCCGAGCGTCACCGCTACCTGCTGGAAAGCGACGTCGGCGTGAGCCTGCACCGCTCCGGTGTGGAGTCGGAGTTCGCATTCCGCACGCGCGTTCTCGACTACCTCTGGTGCGGCGTGCCGATGGTGCTGACGGCCGGCGACGAGCTGGCGGCGCGGGTCGAGCGCGAGGACCTGGGGCGCGTCGTGCCGCCCGACGACCCGGCGGCGGTGGCCGGCGCGATCGAGGCGATGCTCGACGCACCCGACGCCGCCGCGCGCCAGGCGCGGATCGCCGCGGCGCGCGACACGCTGCGCTGGTCGCGCCTGGTCGCTCCGCTGCGCGAATTCTGCGTGGCACCGCGCCACGCGCCGGACCGCGCCGGCGACGCCTGGTTCGCCGCCGGCAGCACGCGCACCGAGCTGCCGCATAAAGACCAGGCCCTGATCGCCGAGGAGATGGTGAGCGACGCGCGCAGCATCTCGCCGGCGCTGGGCGCTGGCTTCGCGCCGGCGCAGCGGTTCCGGGCGACCTACGATGGCCTCTGTCAGGTGGAGGTGCTGTTCTGGGTCGAGCCGCCGGTCGCGGGAACGAACCTGCTCTTCGAGCTGTACTACGTGGCCGACGAGCCCTCGCTCGCCGCGCGCGTGCTCGTTCCGGCGTCGCACCTGCCGCGCTCCGACTGGCAGCGCTTCGAGTTTCAGCCGCTCGTCGCGTCGCGCGGCCACCTGATGGAATTCCGCCTGAGCCTGGTGCCGCCGCCGACGCCGGGGCGTCCGGAAGGCCGGGTCTGCGTGTGGCAGTGCGCGCCGCCTCCGGGCGAGGTCCTGCACGGCGACGGTGTCGCGTTCCTCGCGCGCTACCTCGTCGGCGGCGTGCTCGACGAGGTGCCGACCCCGCCGGAGGACTTCCTCTTCATGCACAACACGACGGTTCCGCTGCACCCGGGTGGATCCCGCGCACCGGCGATCGACGACGGCGTCTCGCTGGCGACCGAGGAGGGCGCCGTCGACCTCGACCAGTTGCGTGCCGAGCTGGCGCGTGTGTCGGCACAGGCCGCGGCGGCGGAGCACCGCGCCGACGCGCTCGAGGCGGCGCTCGAGGCGCGCGTCGCGGCGCAGGCGCACGCCGCCGCGCGCGAGGAGATCCACGCGCGGACGGGCGTCGGCGCGCTCGCGATGCGCGCGCTCGAGGACCTGTTCGGGGCGGCGCTGGCCGGCGTCCGCGCGCTGAAGCGGCTGGGCGTCAAGCTGCTCGTCCTGGCGTTGATGGCCGCCACGGTGCCGCTGGCCGTCGTGCTCGCGCTCGGGCTCGCGGGCTGCGACCTGCTCGCGCGCCTGCGCCGTCCCGAGCGACGGGCCACGACGCCGCGCGCGCACCGGCCAGGGCCGTCGGATGCGGTGTCGGTGGTGATCCCGACGTGGAACGGGCGCTCGCTGCTCGACATGAGCATCCCGCCGCTGCTCGAGGCGCTGCGCCGGCACGGCCACCCGGACGACGAGATCATCGTCGTGGACAACGGCAGCGACGACGACACGCTCGCGGCGCTCGCCGGGATGGTGACGGCGGCTGCGAGCGCCGGACCGGGGCCGCTGCTGCGCTGGATCTCGCTGCCGACCAACGAGGGCTTCGCCGGTGCGACGAACCGCGGCGCGCGCGACGCGAAGAATCCGGTCGTCATCATGCTCAACAACGACATGGTGGTGGAGCCGGACTTCGTGCAGCCGCTGCTCGACGCGTTCGCGGCGGAGCCCGACGTCTTCGGCGTGTCGTGCCAGATCGACTTCATCGACCCGTCGAAGCCGCGCTGGGAGACCGGCAAGGTCCACGGCGAGCTGGTGCGCGGGCTCGTCCGCCTGTTCCACCTCGACCGCTTCGACGAGGATCTGATCTATCCGATCTTCTTCGCGGGCGGCGGCGCGTCGGCCTACGACCGCGAGCGCTTTCTCGAGCTCGGCGGCTTCGACGACCACGTCTTCTCGCCGGTCTACATCGAGGACGTCGACCTCGGCTATCGCGCGTGGAAGCGCGGCTGGGCGTCGGTGCTCGCGCCGCGCAGCAAGGTGCACCACAAGCACCGCGGCACCACGCGGCGCCTGTGGAGCGAGGGCGTCATCCACAGCTTCTTCCTGAAGAACCTGGCGGCGCTGCTGTGGAAGAACGTCGGCTCGTGGTCGCTGCTGTCGCGCCACCTGGCGGGGCTCGTGCTGCTGCCGCTGAAGGCCTTCCGCGAGGAGGGCGGACGCTGCGCGATCGCCACGGTCAAGGGGCTCGCGAAGCAGATCCCGGTCGCGCTACAGGGTCGCCTGCGTGAGGCGCGCGTCACGCGTGTTCTGACCGACGAGGAGATCCTGCACCTGTCGCGCTACCGGCACGCGTACCGCGCGCGCTTTCATCCGGAAGATCGTGCCGCGGGCGCGCGTCCGCAGGTGCTGGTGATCGCACCGTACAGCCCGGCGCCGCCCGTACACGGCGGTGCCGTGCGCATGCTGAACCTGATCCGCGAGATGCGCGCCGCGTGTGACGTGACGCTGATCGCGTTCACCGACACCGACGCCGAGCGCCGGATCGAGAACCTGACGGTGCTGCGCGACCTGTGCCGCGACGTGGTGCTGATCCCGCGCGACGGCCGCGGCAGCGGCGGCTGGCTCGAGCCGGGCAAGACGCGCGGCTTCCACTCGCGCGTGATGGACGAGCAGGTCGAGTACTGGCTCGACCGGCGGCGCTTCGACGTCGTGCAGGTCGAGTACACGCACATGGCGCACTTCCTGCCGCGCCCGAGCCCGGGGCTGCTGCGCGTGCTGGTCGAGCACGACGTGACCTTCATCGCGCAGCGCCGCGCGCGCGCGATCGCGACCTCCGCGCCGCGCCGCCTGAACCTCTGGTACGACGGGCTCAAGACGCTGCGTCACGAGGTGGCGGCCGTCGAGGACGCCGACCTCGTTCTCACGATGAGCGACGACGACGCGGCGAGCCTCGCCCGCTACGTCGATCCGGCGCCGCTGGTGACCGTGCCCAACGGCGTCTCGTGCCGCGACTTCCCGCTGCGCGACGCCGCCGAGGAGGAGCCCGCGACGGTGCTGTTCGTCGGCTTCTTCCGCCACGAGCCGAACGTCGAGGCCGTGCTGTGGTTCGCGCGTGAGGTACTCCCGAAGATCCACGCGCAGCGCCCCGAAGCGTTGTTCCGCGTCGTCGGCGCGTACCCGCCGCAGGCGCTCGCCGCGCTCGCGGCAACAGACCCGCGCATCGAGGTCACGGGCATGGTGCCCGAGACCGCGTCGCACTACCGCCGCGCGACCGTGTTCGTGGCGCCGATCCTGCGCGGCTCGGGCACGCGGCTCAAGATCCTCGAGGCGATGGCGAGCGGCTGCCCGGTGGTCTCCACCACCATCGGCGCGGAAGGTCTCGGCGCCGGTGCCGGCGAGATCGTCATCGCGGACCGCGCCGAGGAGCTCGCATCGGCGGTGTGCGCGCTGCTCGGCGATCCGGCGCGGCGGCTGACGCTCGCCGGCAACGCGCGGCGCTTCGTCGAGCGCACCTACGACTGGCCGGCGATCGCGCGCACCATGCTGCGCGCCTACGGCATCCCGACCGGCGCCGCCGAGGCCGCACGCACCGAAGGCGACGGCGCGAGCGCCGCCGGTGATGCGACCGAAGGCGGCAGCGCGAGCGCGGCGACCTCGCCGCTGGTGAACGGCGCCGCGTCGCCGTGGGACGCCGGGAGCGTCCAGTGAGCGGTCCGCTCACGCTGCTGCGTCCGCTGCGCTACGACCGCGTGCGCGAGGTGCTGGTCATCCAGACCGAGACGGGCGCGCAGCTCGGCGGCATCGTCGAGCGCGTGCGCGGCATCTTCCCGGGCTGCCGGATCCACCTGCTGGTGCGCGAGGCCGACAGAGGGCTCGCGGGCGCGATCGACGTCGAGCAGTTCGACGTCGCGCGCTGGGAGGAGCGCTTCGACCTGCTGTCGCGGCTCCGCCGCCGCCGCTACGACGTGACCGTGCTGCAGCTCGGCACCGGCGGACCGAGCGAGCTCCGCCTGCTGCCGTTCCTGATGCGGACGAAGAGCCTGGTCGCGTTCAACGCGAGCCTCGACTACTTCCCGCTGAACGTCTTCCGCCTGACCACGCTCGCGCATCACTTCTCGCTGGTGCAGGGCGAGGCTGGACCGCTCCGCGCGACGCTGTCGCTGCTCCGCGGCGCGGTCCTCGCGGCGGCGTCGACGGCGGCGAGCGTCGTGGTGCTGCTCGCGTCGGTCGGCGGGCTCGAGCTGCGCGGCTTGTGGCGCCGGCGCCGGCGCGCGTCGCGTACGGGTGTCGCCGGTGCGCGCGCCGCCTGAGGGCGCGCGCGGCGACGCGGCGCCGTTCGCGCCGCGTCTCGACTCCGGCGAGCGGCCGCGGCTCCTGTCGCTGCTCTTCGGGATGAACCTGATCAACTACGTCGATCGGGTGAACGTGACGATCGTGGCGCCGGTGATCCTCGCCGACCTGGGCTGGGACAAGGCGAAGCTCGGCAGCGTGATGTCCGCGACGCTGCTCGGCTACGCGGCGGGACAGATTCCCGCGGGGCTGCTCATCGACCGCTTCGGCGGCGTCGTGATCCTCGCCGCGATGTGCGCCGCGTGGTCGATCGCCACCGCGCTGACGCCGCCGCTCTTCGGCTGGATGGCGGCGCTGCTCGCCGTGCGCTTCCTGCTCGGCTTCTTCGAGTCGGTGAACAACCCCGGGCAGACCTCGCTCAACACGCGCGCGTTCCCGCCGTCCGAGCTGGCGCGCGCGCAGGGCCTCTGCTTCGCCGGCACGCAGGTCGGACCGCTGATCGCCTCGCCGCTGATCGCCTGGCTGGTGACGCTCTACCCGTGGTCGTACGTCTTCTACGGCTGCGCGGCGCTCGGGCTGGTGTGGGTGGTCGCGTGGCTCGCGCTCGTCCCGCGACTGCCGGCGCCCGGGGACGGCGCGCCGCCGGGCGGGCCGGGAGCGCTCGCGGGCGCGGCGCGCGCGACGCCGCCGCCGCTAGCGATCCTCACCGCGCCGCCGGTGCTCGCGCTGGCGCTCGCGGGCCTCCTCTGGGGCTACGCGATGTGGCTCTTCGTCGCGTGGTTCCCGACCTACCTGTCCGACGCCTGGGGGCTGTCGCTGCAGTCGATGGGCTGGGTGAACGCCATTCCGACGCTGGGCGGCATCGCCGCACTGATCGGCGGCGGCTGGATCTCCGACCGGCTCGTGCAGCGCGGCGTCGCCGAGGGACGCGCGCGCAAGCTGCTCGCGGTCGCCGGGCTCGGCGGCTCGTCGGCGTGCATGGTCGCCGCCGCACTCGCGCCCACCGGCGTCGCGGCGGTCGCGTTCTTCACGCTCAACGGCTTCGTGCAGGGGCTCGCGGTGGCGCCGCTGTTCAGCCTGCCGGCGGTGCTGGCACCGCGCGCCGCGGCCACCATCGCCGCCGCGGCGAACTTCTGCATGGCGCTCGGTGGCGTGGTGAGCCCGTACGTCGCGGGCCTGCTGCGCGACCGCACCGGCGAGTGGTCGATCGCGTTCCTGACCGCGGCCGCGGCGCTGCTGCTCGCGAGCGTCGTGCTCGGGCTGGTGTTCCGCGCCGAGCCGCTGCCCGGGCACGGGCGGGATGCGGAGGTCGCGTGATGGCGCGCGTGACGCTCTACACGCGCGACGGCTGTCCGCACTGCGCACGCACGCGCGAGGCGATCCTCGGCACAGGCGATCGTCTCGTCGAGGTGAACCTGTCGCACGAGCCACAGGCGATGACCGAGTTCCTGAAGCTCACCGGCGGACGGCGCGTCGTGCCGGTCGTGGTGCGCGGCGGAAGGATCGAGGTCGCGCCGGACGGCGGCACGGAGTTCTGACGCGGCCCGTGCCGAGCGCGCGAACGCTTCGAGAGCCGGCGCCTCGGCTGCACGTCGCGTGGGCGCGGGCGCGGGCAGCTGGCCGCTAGCCGCGGCCGCGTCGCCAGGCGCGCAGCGCGTTCAGGCCCAGCACGAGCCCGCGTCCCGCACCGAGGATCGCGGCCGGGATCACGACCAGGCCGACGAAGTACGTCTCGGGGTAGGCCGGCCAGCCGTTCTGCATCCACCACGCGATCATGTAGGGCCACCAGCCGAGCGCGGCGAGGATCGACGCCCCGGTGATCGTCTGCTCGACGCGGCTGCTCCCGCCGAGCCTGCGTCGCGGCGGCGGCCCCTCGACCTGCATGGCGTCAGGCGGCCGTGCCGCGGTCGCGCGCCAGCGCCTCGGCGAAGCGGCCGGTCGGGTACGGCTGCACGCCGAGGTAGTCGTTCAGCCGCGTGCGGCCCTCGGCGACCACGCCGTCCACCGCATCGATGACGCGCCAGTGCATGGTCGGTCCGAGCAGCGGCTGCGACTCGACCGACACGATGCGGACCTCTCCGCGCTCGAAGCCGCAGATCGGCTGGATCGCGCGCAGCAGCTGCTCGCCGTTGAGGTGTCCGTCGCCGAAGTTCCAGCCGAGGATCATGCCGCCCATCAGCTCGCCCTCGTGCCACTCGTAGTCCTCGATGTCGTCGACGGCGGCGGGCAGCGCTTCGAGCAGGGCGCGCCCTTCGAAGTGCATGAAGCGGCTCACGGTCATCATGATCTTCGCGACCGCGAGCTGCTGCGGGTCGGGGACGAACTTCGCGAGCTGGTCGTACACCAGCGGCGCCGACTTCTTGAGCTTGTCGAACTTCTTCGCCGTGTCGCCCTTGCGGACGAGCCAGATGTTGTAGGCCCAGTTGCCGGCGTAGTAGCGCATCGACAGCAGGAACGACGCCTTCGACGGGAAGAAGTTGCCGAAGGTCGGCACGACGGCCAGCGACAGCAGCAGCACCGTGAGCAGTAGCGGGTCGCCCGTCAGCGCCGACAGGTGGGCATCGGGGTTGAAGCCGAACAGGACGATGCCGCCGTAGATCATCAGGATGTTCCACTCGACCGGCATGCCGTTGGGATTGTTCATGCCAATGAAGCCGTGGAAGCCGGTCATGAGGATCAGGCCGAGCACCGTGAGGATGGTGCTGTCGGAGCCCAGCACGAGGATCACCGGGATCGAGTACTCGGCCACCGTCCCGAAGTGCGCCATCAAGGCCGCGAGGCGCGACGGACGCAGGTCGGTGGGGAAGCTCGTGAACAGGCCCTTCTTCAGCGCCTTCGGGAAGAACGGCCCGTTGTTCATCATGAACATGATGACCGACGGGAAGTGGCGGTTGAGCTTCGACGTCGCCGCCCAGAACCAGATGAAGCACCACACGAGCTTCGCGCCCGAGATCCAGAGGTCGTTCGCGTACGCGAAGACGATGCAGAACAGGACGACGAAGTAGTGCTCGGCGCGGCACGCGAGGTAGAGCGTCTTGTCGAGGACGCCCATCACCGGGATGGTCAGCATCACCGGCGCGAGCAGCCACGGCGCGACCTCGGGCGCGATCAGGGCGCGCAGCAGGAAGAGCTGGTTCGCGCCGTAGACCACCACGTCGAGCCAGTTGCGCGTGTCGCCGCCGATCAACGGTGCACCGCGGAACACCGGCAGCTTGATCGTTCCCGTGCGCAGGAAGTGGCGATAGCCGCCGAACCACGGGTCGAAGCGCGCGTTCATCGGACCCCAGCCGCAGCCGAAGCCGGCGAGCTCCCAGAACATCGACCAGACCATCGCCTTCTTGAACGCCTCGGCGGTGAACGCCCACTGCCCGACCGACCAGAAGCCCGGATAGTCCGCGTTGAAGCTGCACCAGAACGCCCAGCCGCCGATCAGCGGGAAGAAGTACTTGATCCAGTAGAGCGCCATGACGCTCGGCAGGTTCGGGCTCGCGTTGGCCCAGGTCACGCAGGCGAGGCGGACGCGCTCGGCGAACGGCGCGGACAGGATGCGCTGCGGGTCGAACGGCGGCAGGTCCGCCGCGGCGTCGGGCTGGCTCATGGCGGCGTTTCTCGCTTGGCGTCGGGCGCGGTGCAAGCCGACGCGCAGGCCTCCGACCGCGGCCGGGGCCGCCGCCGAGCCGGGCGCCGAGGCCGCGATCGCGCGATCCTCACCGCCGCACTAGCGTCGCAGCATGTCGGCCCTCGGATACCGCAGCCGCACCTCGACGTTCGGCCGCAACATGGAGGGCGCCCGCGCGCTCTGGCGCGCCACGGGCATGAAGGACGAGGACTTCGCCAAGCCCATCGTCGCGATCGCCAACAGCTTAACGCAGTTCGTCCCCGGGCACGTCCACCTGCACGACGTCGGGCAGCGGGTGAAGAAGGTCATCGACGCGGCCGGCGGCTGGGGCGTCGAGTTCAACACGATCGCCGTGGACGACGGCATCGCGATGGGCCACGGCGGCATGCTGTACTCGCTGCCGAGCCGCGACCTCATCGCCGACAGCGTCGAGTACGTGGTGAACGCGCACTGCGCCGACGCGCTGCTGTGCATCTCGAACTGCGACAAGATCACGCCGGGCATGCTGATGGCCGCGATGCGGCTCAACACCCCGACGATCTTCGTCTCGGGCGGCCCGATGGAGGCCGGCACGATGGCCGGGACGCACGACCGCGACGGCAGGCAGGTCGTGCGCAAGCTCGACCTCATCGATCCGATGATCGCGGCGAGCGACGCCAGGGTCTCGGACGAGGAGCTCGCCGAGATGGAGCGCTCCGCGTGTCCGACCTGCGGCTCGTGCTCCGGCATGTTCACCGCGAACAGCATGAAGTGTCTGAACGAGGCGCTCGGGCTCGCGCTGCCCGGCAACGGCGCGTACCTCGCGACGCGCGCGCGCCGCTGGGAGCTCTTCGAGGAGGCGTCGCAGCGCATCGTCGAGCTGGCGAAGCGGCACTACAAGGGCGGCGACGCCTCCGTACTGCCGCGCAACTTGGCGACGTTCGAGGCGTTCGAGAACGCGATGGCGCTCGACATCGCGATGGGCGGCTCGACCAACACCGTGCTGCACATCCTGGCGATCGCGTGCGAGGGCGGCGTGAGCTTCACGATGGCCGACATCGACCGGATGTCGCGCCGGGTGCCGAACATCTGCAAGGTCGCGCCATCCTCGCACTACCACGTCGAGGACGTGCACCGTGCAGGCGGAATCTTCTCGATCCTCGGCGAGCTCGACAAGGCGGGACTCATCCATCGCAACGTCGGAACCGTGCACGCGACGACGATGGGCGAGGCCATCGACCGCAACGACATCATGCGAGCGACCGCGACGCCCGAAGCGAAGGCGCGCGCGCTCGCCGCACCGGGTGGCGTGCCGACGCAGGTCGCGTTCTCGCAGGACCGGTACTTCGCCGACGCCGACGCCGACCGCGCGCAGGGCTGCATCCGCGACGTCGAGCACGCCTACGGCAAGGACGGCGGCCTCGCGGTGCTGTACGGCAACTTCGCGTCGGACGGCTGCATCGTGAAGACCGCCGGCGTCGACGCGTCGATCCTGGTCTTCGAGGGGCCGGCGCGCATCTTCCACTCGCAGGACGCCGCGTGCGACGCGATCCTCGCCGATCAGGTGAAGGAAGGCGACGTCGTCGTCATCGTTTACGAGGGCCCGAAGGGCGGACCCGGCATGCAGGAGATGCTCTACCCGACCTCGTTCCTGAAGGGGAAGGGCCTCGGCAAGGCGTGCGCTCTGGTCACCGACGGTCGGTTCAGCGGCGGCACGTCGGGCCTCAGCATCGGTCACGTGTCGCCGGAGGCGGCCGAGGGCGGTGCCATCGGCCTCGTGCGCGAGGGCGACCGCATCCGCATCGACATCCCGGCCCGCCGGATCGACGTGCTGGTGGACGAGGCGACCCTGCATGCGCGTCACGACGAGGAGAGCGCGCGCGGCGCGGACGCGTTCAAGCCGCAGCGCGCGCGCGAGGTCTCGCGCGCGCTGCGCGCCTACGCGCTGATGACGACGAGTGCCGCGAACGGCGCCGTGCGCGACATCTCGAAGCTCGTCGACAACACCGCGCGGCGCTGAGCCCGCGTCGCAAACCCGCACCGCGGCGCGGGTCGGAGGTCTTTCCGCCGCGTCAGCGCTGGGTGCGGTCGTGCGCGAGCAGCACCAGCGCCACGCCGATCAGGATCACGACCATCGCGCCGAGCGTCGCGGGGCCGAGGCGCTCGCCGCCGAGCCCGACGCCGAGCAGCACCGCGACCAGCGGGTTGACGTACGCGTTGCTGGTCGCGAGCGCCGGCGAGACGTTGCGGATCAGGAAGTTGAACGCGCTGAACGCGAGGATCGAGCCGACAAGCACCAGGTAGGTGAAGGCCGCGAGCGAGGTGGCCGACGGCACGACCGTCACGCGCTCACCCGCGACGAGGCCGAGCACGAGCAGCGTCGTGCCGCCCGTCAGCATCTGCGTGGCACTCGCCATCAACCCGGAGGGCAGCGCCATGCGCCGGTTCAGAATCGTCCCGGCGCCCCATGCCAGCTGTGCGACGAGGAGCAGGAAGGCCGCCATCGGCGTCGCGCGCAGGGCGCCGTCGCCGTTCAGCAGCACGACGCCGCCGAAGCCGATCGCGAGCCCGAGCCATTCGAGCGGCCTTGGCCAGCCTTCGAGGATCCCGGTCGCGAGCGCGATCCAGAGCGGCGTCGTCGCGACGCCGAGGGCCGCGAGGCTCGACGGGATCGAGCCCTGCGCCCACACGACGGCACCGTTCGAGATCGTGACCATGAGCACGCCGATCACGGCGGCGTTACGCCACTCGACGAGCGGCGGTGCCGGCACGCCGCGCAGGCGCAAGGCCGTGAGCAGCAGCGAGCCGGCGATCATCGAGCGCGCGCCGGCCATCACGAAGGGCGGCATGGTCTCGAGCGCGAGCTTGATCGCGAGGTACGTCGAGCCCCACACGAGCCACACCGCGAGCAGCGCCGCGCCGATCGCAGCGTGCGATGGTGGCGCGTGTCCGGCCGCGAGCGCGTGCACCGTCCGTACCTCCGGCTTGGCGGCCACAGCACTACGCTATCCGCCGCGATGACGCACGGCCAGAGCGCGTCCACGAGCGTGTCGCGCCGTCGTCGCGCCGCACGGGCGACGCCCGGTCGTCGCCGGCCGCCGGTGGTCGCCGTTGGTCACCGGTGGTCTGGTCCGGTTCCGGGCGCTGCGATAGAAAGGTGGTGCGTGGAGGACTCGACGACCGGCAAGCGCCTGTACCTCAGGCTCGGCGACCGCGTGACGCACCTTCGCTACGACGAGTGGGGCGAGGGCGCGGTGGTCGAGGAGCGTACGTCGGTCGTTCCCGGTGGTACGTGTCTCGTGCGTCTGCTGTGGGAGGATGGACGGCAGCGCACGTTCAACAACGACCTGGACCACGAGCAGTGCTGCTACTTCTTCGGCGTGCGAAAGGTCCGGTCGTTCGACCCGTTCGAGGGCACCGAGACGCACCGCGCCGAGCGCCGGCGCGCGCCGACGCCGGTCGAGGACCTGCGTGGCGAGCCGGCAGCGAGCGCACGGCGCCCGCGTCGCGCGACGAAGCCGCGCGAGATCGCGCCGCCGAGGCGTTTGCCCGCCAAGTAGACGCTCGTGAAACCGCGTCCGGCGCGCCTTCAATTGAAAGCCCATCCGGCGGTTGGTACCCGCACGGGATGGACTACCGCGGCACCCTGAACCTGCCGGAGACGACGTTTCCGATGCGCGCCAACGCGCCGAAGCGCGAGCCGGAGATGCTGTCGCGGTGGAACGAGCTGGGCGTCTACGAGCGCATGCTCGCGCAGCGCGAGAGCGCCCCGCTGTTCGTCCTGCACGACGGCCCGCCCTACGCGAACGGCAACATGCACATGGGCCACGTGCTGAACCGGGTGCTGAAGGACATCGTCGTCAAGTACAAGCACCTGAGCGGCCACCGCACACCCTACGTGCCCGGCTGGGACTGCCACGGACTGCCGATCGAGCTGCAGGTGGAGAAAGAGGTCGGGCGCGCGAAGAAGGCCGAGCTGCCGGTGACCGAGGTGCGCCGCCTGTGCGACGCCTACGCGCGCAAGTTCGTCGACATCCAGCGCGGCGAGGTGCGCCGCCTGGGCGTCGTCGGCGACTGGGACCACCCCTACTTGACGCTGGCGCCCGAGTACGAGGCGCAGGAGATCCGCGAGCTCGGCAAGCTCGCGAGCGCCGGCGCGCTCTACCGGCGGAAGAAGCCGGTGTACTGGTGTGCGTCCTGCGAGACGGCACTCGCCGAGGCGGAGGTCGAGTACGAGGAGAAGCGTTCGCACAGCGTCCACGTGAAGTTCCCGGCCGCGCGCGGCGACGCGCGGGTCGCGGTGCCGGTGGCGCTGCTCGGCGCGGTCGATCCCGCCGCGCGCGACGCGCTGCAGGCGACGGATGCGCGCGATGTCGCGCTGGTCGCGTGGACCACCACGCCGTGGACGCTGCCCGCGAACCTCGCGCTGTCGCTGAACCCGGAGTTCGCGTACGTCGGCCTGCAGGTCGGCGGCGGCGTGCTGATCGTCGCGGAAGGTCTGGTCGAGGCGTTCCTGCGCGACACCAAGCTCGTCGAGGACGAGGGCAAGCCGCGGCTCCGCTTCGTCGCCAAGAACCTGGAGAGCGTCGAGTTCCACCACCCGTGGCTCGACCGCCGCGTCCCCGTGCTGCTCGGCGACCACGTGACGCTCGAGACCGGCACCGGCATCGTGCACACGGCGCCCGGGCACGGCCAGGAAGACTACGAGATCGGGCTGCGCTACGGCCTCGACGTCTACTCGCCGGTCGACGCGCGCGGTCGCTTCACGAAGGACGTGCCGGAGCTCGAGGGCGAGCGCATCTTCGACGCCGACAAGAAGGTCGTCGAGCGCATCCGTGAGGTCGGCAACCTGCTCGCGGACGGTCCTTTCACGCACAGCTACCCGCACTGCTGGCGCTGCAAGAAGCCGCTGTTCTTCCGCGCGACCGAGCAGTGGTTCGTGTCGCTGTCGACCAACCGGCTGCGCGAGGAGACGCTCGCCGCGATCGAGCGCGTGCGCTGGATCCCGCCCTGGGGCCGCGACCGCATCCACGGCATGATCTCCACGCGTCCCGACTGGTGCATCTCGCGCCAGCGCAGCTGGGGCGTGCCGATCGTCGCCGTGCACTGCGACCACTGCGGCCACGCGCACGCAAGTAAAGAACTCGCGGAGCACGTCGCCGGCATCGTCGAGCGCGAGGGATCGAACGCGTGGTTCGCGCACCCGGTCGCGGAGCTGCTGCCCGCGGGCTTCCGCTGCGAGCGCTGCGGATCGCACGAGCTGAGAAAAGAGACCGACATCCTCGACGTCTGGTTCGACTCCGGCGTGAGCCACGCGGCGGTGCTCGAGCGCCGTCCCGAGCTGCGCGCACCGGCCGATCTCTACCTCGAGGGCTCCGACCAGCACCGCGGCTGGTTCCACACCTCGATCCTCACGTCGGTCGCGACGCGCGGCAACGCGCCGTACATCGCCTGCCTGACGCACGGCTTCATCCTCGACGGGCAGGGCAAGAAGATGTCGAAGTCGGGCGGCAACGCGATGTCGCCGGACGCGATCATGAAGGACTCCGGCGCCGACGTGCTGCGCCTCTGGGTCGCGGCCGAGGACTACCGCGGTGACGTCAAGCTGTCGAAGGAGATCCTCGGGCACCTCGTCGAGGCGTACCGCCGGCTGCGCAACACCGCGCGGTTTCTTCTCGGCAACCTCGGTGGCTTCGACCCGCAGCGCGACTCGGTGCCGTACGCGGAGCTGCCCGAGCTCGACCGCTGGGCGCTCGACCGCCTCGCACGCGTCGTGCAGCGCGCGCGCGAGGGATACGAGGCGTACGAGTTCCACACCGTCTACCACCTGCTGAACAACTTCTGCGCGGTGGACATGAGCGCGCTCTACCTCGACGTCGTCAAGGACCGTGCCTACTGCAGCGCGCCCGACGACCGCGGACGCCGCGCCGCGCAGACGGTGATGCACGAGAGCGTGCGCGCGCTCGCCGGCCTGCTCGCGCCCGTGCTGACGTTTCTCGCCGAGGACGTCTGGCAGGCGCTGTCCGGTGGCGGCGGAACCGACAGCGTGCTGCTGTCGGACTTCCCGACGCCGCCTGCCCGGTGGCTCGACGACGCGCTCGCCGAGCGCTTCGAGAAGCTGCTCGCGGTCCGGTCGGCGGTGACCAAGGCGCTCGAGGTCGAGCGTCAGGCGGGGCGCATCGGCCAGTCGCTCGAGGCGCGCGTGACGCTCGCGCCGCCCGCGGACCTCGAGCCGCTGCTGCGCGAGCGCGCCGGCTCGCTCGCCGAGCTGTTCATCGTCTCGGAGGTCGAGCTCGCGGACGGTCCGCTGCCGGAGAGCCCGGTGCTCGCCGGGCTCGGCGTCGAGGTCGCGGCGGCGCGCGGCGAGAAGTGCACGCGCTGCTGGAACTACCGCCTCGACGTCGGCAGCGTCGCGGCCTATCCCGGCGCGTGCGGACGCTGCGCCGACGTGCTCGGCCGCATCGGGCACGCGGTGGCCTCGTGAGCGAGACCGGCAAGTACGTGCTCGTCGGCCTCGTCGCCGCGATCGTCATCGCGCTCGACCAGGTGACGAAGCTCTGGGTCGCGCGCGAGATGCAGCTCTACCAGTCGATCCCGATCTTCTCGTGGTTCAACCTGACGTACGTTCGCAACCCGGGCGCCGCGTTCAGCCTGTTCGCCGACCACTCGTCGGCGTTCCGCATCCCGTTCTTCACGCTGGTGTTCATCCTCGCCGGCGGCGCGATCGCGTTCTTCGTGCGCCAGACGCCGGCGTCGCAGAAGTCGGTGCTGGTCGCGTGCGGGCTGGTCCTCGGAGGTGCGCTCGGCAACCTGATCGACCGCATCGCCTACGGCGCGGTGATCGACTTCGCCGACGCGCACTGGAACGGCATGCACTGGCCGGCGTTCAACGTCGCCGACGCGTGCATCAGCGTCGGAGTGGGACTCCTGCTGCTGCGCGGGGTGTTCGTGCGCGACGACGCGGACGACCAGGCCGAGCGTCCGGCGGCGGCCTGACGGTCGGTTCGGCGCCTGAGCCTTGCCGCGGCCGAATCGTTGGCGCAGCTTCCGCATGCGCTGGCAGCGCGCGTGATTCGATACCATCAGTGCAGGGGATGGGCGTGGTCGTGCCGGTCGACGTGCTCTTCAAGAAGAGCCTCGAGCTCGGACGGTTCAATCCGTACGTGGCGATCGGGCCGAGCATCTCGATCGACGTCGTGGACGGCGAGGCCGAGACGTCGGTGGGCTGTGCCCTCGCGCTTGGAAGCTACATCTGGCTCAGCGATCACGTCGGTATCGACGTCGACCTCGATTGCGCGCTGGTGAGCAAGGACGGTGTCGCCCAGGAGCTCGCCGTGTCGCTCGGCCCCGTCTTCCGCTTCCGAAGACCATGTCGCCGGCAGGCCGCCGCGCGAGGGCGGGGTCCGCCACCGTTGCCGCCCTCGGTTCGCGCTGCCACCTGGCGGCGGCGCGAACCGAGGGCGCTGCGCGCCCAAGGCGCGTATCGCGGAGACAGTCGCTGCCGAGCGGCACCGCCGCCCGCCCCAGGGTGCGCCGGTCGCCCGCGAGGGTCGCAAGGTCGCGAAGAAGGAGCCGTACTGGTGCTGGACATCGTCGAGCTGCGCGAACGCGTGGTGCGCGTCAGTGTCGTCCGGCTCGGCCTGACGCGACCGTTGGGGCGGCCGTTTCGACCGGACAGAGGCATTTCGCATCGATCGACGGTTGCGCGCGGGCCCGGGCGTACCGAGAATCCCACCACCTCCGGGAGCCTGACCCGGGGACCGGTCGAGCGAGGGCCGGATGGAGGATCCGCCATGCTGAACCGCCCGGTGTGCTCCCTTTGGAACGTCGCGCTGGTCGCGGGACTGTCGGCCCTGCTCGCCGCCTGCGGCGGTGGCGGAGGCGACGGCGGCTCGACGCCGCCGCCCGATCCGGGCACGCCATCGTGCGAGGACGCGACCGCGTTCGACAGCACTTTCGAGGCGATCCAGGAGGTGATCTTCGAGAAGCGCGGCTGCACGCAGCAGGTCTGCCACGGCAGCGCCGCATCCGGCGGTCTCGACCTCTCGCCGGACGTCGCCTACCGGAACATCTTCGAGCAGCCGTCGCGCGGCAGCCGCTTCCCGTACGTCACGCCGGGTGACAGGACGCGCAGCTACCTCTTCATGAAGGTCGCGGCGGCGACCGAGCCGGGCAGCTACGAGATCGCCGGCTCGCCGATGCCGAGTGGTCTCGAGCCACTTACCCCGAACGAGCTCGAGGCGCTGCGTCTCTGGATCTACGCCGGTGCGCCCGAGACCGGCACGGTCGGCGGCACCGAGACGCTGCTCGACGCGTGCCTGCCCGAGCCGAAGCCGATCACCATCGAGCCGCTCGACCCGCCGGCGCCGAACGAGGGCATCCAGCTCGTGATGCCGCAGTGGACGATCGACAAGAAGAGCGAGCACGAGTACTGCTTCGCGACCTACTACGACTTCACGCAGCAGGTGCCGGCCGAGTTCCAGATGAACGGGATGTTCCGCTTCAAGGGCTTCGAGCTGCGGCAGGACCCGCAGAGCCACCACCTGATCCTCTACTACCCGACCGAGAACTTCACCGCGGAAGGCGTCGACCTCGACGACCCGTCGTTCGGCGCGTGGCGGTGCGCGGGCGGCGAGCGCGCCGGCGAGTCGTGCGAGCCGACCGACGTCTCGTTCTGCGGCGGCGGCTTCTGCGCGAGCGAGCTCCAGGAGACCTTCGCCTGCATCGGCTTCGGTCCCGGCGGCGGCCGCGCTATCCCGGTCGGCGGCGCGCAGCAGGCGCAGTCCTACACCGTCTTCCGCGACGGCGTGTTCGCGCAGCTGCCGATGAAGGGCGTGTTGTACTGGAACTCGCACGCCTTCAACCTGACCAACGAGGCCGCCGTGATGAACGGTCGCCTCAACTACCTGTTCGCGACCGATCAGCGCTATCCCGTCAACAGCATCTTCAACGCATCGCGCATCTTCGCCGCGAACGCAGCACCCTATACCGAGCAGACCGTGTGCGGCGACCAGGTGCTGCCGCAGGGCGCGCGCCTGTTCGAGGTCAACTCGCACACGCACAAGCGCGGCAAGAAGTTCACCGTCGACCTGCCCGACGGGACGCGCATCTACGAGAGCTTCATCTACAACGATCCGGTACGGCAGCAGTTCGACCCGCCGCTCGCGTTCGACTCACCCGACGTGAAGGAGCGAACGCTGCGCTACTGCTCGCTGTACAACAACGGCATGAACCTTGACGGCTCGCCGAACCCCGAAGAGGTGACGCGAGCCTCGCGGGTGCCGGCCAGCGCGTCGCAGACCGTCGGCCGCTGCACGCCGATCGCCTGCGTCTCGGGACGCATCGGAGCCGCGTGCAACGGCAGCGCCGACGACGCGACTTGCGACTCGTCGCCGGGCGCCGGAGACGGCGACTGCGACGCCTGCCGCATCACCGGCGGCGAGAGCACCGAGAACGAGATGTTCATCCTGTTCGGCACGCACTACATCGACCCGGCCGCGGGAACGGCGAGCGACGGCGTCGCACGTGCCCAGGCATTGACCGGCCTCGACGCCAACGGCCGCTCGACGTGGAGCGAGCCGGCGGCACCGAGCGTGATGAGCTGCTCCGCGACCACGCAGATGGCGCACGGGCTCGGCGCCGCCGACTGACCTCCGAACCTGCGCCCGGCCCCCCACCCGCGGCCCATCGGGCCGCGGGCGGGGCCGGCGCTCAGCTGGTTCGCGGCAGGAAGAACGAGCCGGGCAGCGTCACCTCGCCCGGTAGCTGCATCCAGTCGGACTGTCCGGGGCACTGGTCGTTCGTGCACTTGTTCGACAGCGAACAGGAGAAGCGGATCCGCACCTGCGCCGCGTCGGGATTGCCGTCGTCCCCGACGCGGGTGCACAGCAGGAACTGGGGCTCCCGCCCGTCGGTGAAGAAGATGTTCCCGGTGACCGCACCGGTCTGGGTGTTCTGCGTGATGGACCACTGCTCGGCGCCCGCCGACTTGTTGATCAGGGTGAGGTTGCCGTCGGGCAGAGTCTGCAGCCGGATCGGCTTGCCACCGACGACGAGCGCGCGGGGCGCAGGGCGTTCGTTCCGGCTTCACTGACCCGCGCGGCCTACCGAACGGACGGCGGCGACGCGGCTGCTCCTAGCGGCCGGCGCTCCAGCTCGGATCGTCGTTGCAGGTGCGGTCGGCGAGCTCGACGACGTTGCCCGTCGCCTCCTGGCCGCCGCGCGCCGCGAGGGTGACCGGGCTGTTCTCGGGCGGCGCGCAGCGCGTCGGGTCGACGCGCGACTCGGTCGACGTGTTGTCGAACGCGCCGAAGAAGCGGTAGCAGAAGTCGGTCTTGCGGATGCAGTCGCCGTGTATCTCGTTCTCGCTCGGGAACGTCCAGCCCTCGGGCTCCTCGAAGGCCTCGAAGAGGTAGCCGTTGCCCTTGAGGTAGTTGCCTTCGAAGACGTTGCGCTTCGAGTCCCCGCGAACCTGCACCGCCGCGTCCTCGATCCAGTTGCGCACGAACACGTTGCGGCTCGAGTGCTTCACGAAGACCGCCGCCGCGTTGCTCGGGTTCATCAGGTTGCTCTTGAGGAGGTTGCCGTTGCTGCGCAGCAGGTAGACGTTCTCGCGCTTGTTGTCTTGGAACGTGTTCTTGACGATCCTGTTGCGGTGCGACTCGCCGATGTGGATGCCCTCGTCCCTGTTGATCCGCACCAGGTTGCGCTTCAGGACGTTGCGCTGCGTGCCGCCGGCGAGGTCGATGCCGTACTTGTTGTCCCAGGACTCGTTGTCGAGGAGCGCGTTGTCGCTGCCGCCGTAGATCCGGATCCCGCGGCGGAACTTCGTGACCTTGCAGTTCCTGACGGTGGCGCCGACCGCGCCGTCGACCTCGATGCCGAACTTCGCGTTCGACAGGTCGCTGCCGGTGATCGTGAATCCGGCGCAGTCGAGGACGATCCCGGAGCGGATGCGGAGCCCCGTCGTGTCACAGACGCCGAGATCGCCGGTGAGCGTCGTGGACTCGACCACGGTGTCGCCGCAGGCGCAGGCGACGGTGCCGCCGCAGAGCGCTGCCGCCGCCGGAGCGAACGACGCGAGGAGGGCGACCAGGGCGGTCGCGACGATCGTCGGGAGCATCTTCATCTGTTGTGGGGTGGGATCGTGCCGGCGGGATCCTCGGGCGCCAGCATCAGAGTAGATGCCTTCCGTGGGGCGCCGCAAGCCAGGATCTGATCCGGCGCGGGTGACGCTCCGGGGGGCGGTCTACCGCTCCCGGGCGGGGCTGAACTCGGCCTGCCGGTCGATCATTGCCGCGAAGCTGCCCAGCAGCGCGTCGAGCCCGTCGATCCCGGGCTCGAGGATGCGCAGCGCCGCGACGATCGCCTCGAGCGTCGCGACGTAGTCGGGGCGCGGCTCGCGGCGCAGGCGGTAGCGGCTCGGCTCGGCCGGCGTCAAGCACACCTGCGGCAGCTCGTGCAGCCAGGTCTGCGTCGCGTACATCTTCCGCGCGTGCGTCCAGGTGCCGTCGAGGATCACCAGGTGTCGCGGGTGCTCGGAGCGCGGTAACGCGGCGAGGTCGGGCGCCCCGGGCGCCGGGTAGAGTACCGCCGTTCGCGGCGGCAGCGGCATGCTCGCGTCGGTGCCCGGCACGCAGGTGCGGACGCGGACGTGGCGAAGCCCGAGGCGCGCGAAGCGCACCGTGCCGATCGCGTGCAGGCGCTCGCGCGGGTGCTGCAGGATGACGATGCCGGTGCGGTTCGCGGCGCGCTCGATCGACGCGCAGATGCAGGTCGCGGCGGCCTTGAAGCAGCGGTAGCACTGCGCACGGTGCGGCGGCGCCTCCGCGACGCGCGGCGCGCTCGCGCGTGCGCGAATGGCCGCTAGCATCGCGCGCGACCTCGGCTCGTCGTGCTCACGTCCGCGCCAGCTTCTCGCGGTGGTAGGCGAGGTACAGCGCGGTGCCGATCGAGCCGGTGAGCGCGATCGCGAGGTAGCCGAGGATGAAGCGCAGCGGCGGGATCTCGGGGCCGATGTTGCGATACCAGAACAGGACGAGGTTCAGCGGGACGTAGAACGCGTAGACGATCGAGAGAGGTGCGACCCAGGGCTTGAGGGTCCAGAGGCCGTACGCGTACGCGGCGAGCACCGCGCCGAGCAGCGGTCCGAGCAGAACGTTGGCGAGCACGCTCTCGAAGCGGACGCCGAAGATGACGATGCCGAGGTGGCTCGGGTTCATCAGGAACTGCAGCGCCTTGGTGGTGTTCGACACTGCGAGCACCGCGAACAGGATGGCGACGACGGTGAGGAAGGCGCCGCGCTGGCGTTGGTCGGGCATCGCGTGGGCCTAGCCCACGGTGCGCGCCTGCGCGAGCAGGGCGATGCCGCTACTCGTCGACGAGGAAACCAGCGCCACGTCCTTCACGAAATCGGCGTACTTCCCGTGCGTCACTTCCTTGCAGAGCAGGGTTTGGAGCGCAAGGTCGCGCTCGTGCCGCGGCAGCGTCGGGTCCTGCGCTTGACGCCGCAGCAGGTCCGGGCCGGCGACGCTGCGCAGCTGGATCTCGCGGATGTTCGATGATCGACGCCGCCCGGTCGAACGGCGGGAGCGTACGACGCCCGGGCCGCGGTCGGCCAGGCCTGCCTTCCTGCCCGGTTGCCCTCGACACGTTGCGAATGCAGCCGACCCGGTCCATGGCGCCGCAGCGACCTGACGGATAAACACCCCGTCGCGGCTCGGGCCGCGAGCCGTCATGACCGATCTCGCCGACCTTCTCACGACCCTCCACCCCCTCGAGGCCAAGGTCCTGCGCGCCCTCGACGGCACGGACGCAGCCGCCGGCGAGGCCCGCATCGCCGAGCTCGCCGGCATCCAGGAGGCCCAGGCCCGCATGGCCAGCGAGTGGCTCCTCGCCAAGGCCGCGGTGGAGGTCGCGAGCGAGGACTCGACCCCCTTCGTCGCCCTCGACGAGACCGGCCAGCAGTTCGCGAAGGACGCGATCCCCGAGCTCGCGATCCGCCGCAAGCTCGAGCAGGGCCCGGCCGCCATGGCCGACCTCGGCGACGCGAAGGACCTGTCCGCCGCGATCGGCGCGCTGAAGAAGCAGGGCCTGATCACCGTCGCGCAGGGCAAGTTCACGCTCGCGGAGCAGGCCGACTGGTCGGTGATCGAAGCGGATCAGCAGCTGGTCGCGAAGCTCGCAGCAAGCCAGCGCTTCTTCGAGAGCGACCTGGCCGCGGCACAGTGGAAGCGCGCGACGGAGCTCGCCGGCAAGGCCGGCAAGGCGTCGCTCGGGATCAAGCGCGGCGAGCAGAAGCGCCGCACCTTGCAGCTCACCGCCCTCGGCAAGGACCTCGCAGCCCGAGCGGGCGACGTCGCCGACGAGGTGTCGCAGCTCACCCCCGAGATGCTGCGCGACGGCTCGTGGCGCAACGTCAAGTTCCGCGCCTACAACCTGCAGATCCCGCCACCGCGGAGCACGGGCGGACGCAGACACCCCTACCGCGAGTTCCTCGACGCCGTGCGCCGCAAGCTGATCTCCTTCGGCTTCGAGGAGATGCGCGGCCCGATCGTCGAGTCGGAGTTCTGGAACAACGACGCGCTCTTCATGCCGCAGTTCCACCCGGCGCGCGCGATCCACGACGTCTACTTCGTCGAGGGCACGCCGCGCGCGAAGGACCTGCCGGAGCCGGCGGCGAGCAACGTCGCCGCGGCGCACGAGAACGGCGGCGAGACGGGCTCGATCGGCTGGCGCTACGGCTTCGACCGCGACGCCACGCGCAGGCTCATCCTCCGCAGCCAGGGCACGGCGCTCTCGGCGAGACAGCTCGGCAAGCTCGGCGACCTGCCGAACCGGCCCGGCAAGTACTTCGCGATCGCGCGCTGCTTCCGCTTCGACGACGTCGACGCGACGCACGCGCCGGACTTCTTCCAGATCGAGGGCATCGTCCTCGGCGAGGAGGTCCACCTGCGCCACCTGCTCGGCCTCATGAAGCTCTTCGGTCTCGAGATCGCACGCGCCGAGGAGATGTACTTCACCCCCGGTTACTTCCCGTTCACCGAACCAAGTGTCGAGGCGCACATGCGCCATCCGAAGATCGGCTGGATGGAGCTCGGCGGCGGCGGCATCTTCCGCCCCGAGGTGACGAAGCCGTTCGGCATCGACGTGCCCGTCATCGCGTGGGGCCTCGGCCTCGACCGCATGGCGATGGTCGCCCTCGGCATCGACGACATCCGCGATCTCTTCTCGCCCGACCTCGATTTCCTGCGCAGCCGCAAGAGCCCGATTCTCGGGTAGACGACCGAGCGACGACGATGCCGACGATTCTGGTGGACCTCGACGACTTCTACGCGCTGGTGGGCGACGGCTATCAGCCCGCGCGCATCGAGGACGACCTCGAGCTGGTGAAGGGCGAGTTCAAGGGCCCGGACCCGACGACCGGCCGCACGCGCATCGAGCTCAACGACACCAACCGTCCGGACCTGTGGTCTGCCGCCGGCATCGCGCGGCAGATCCGCGCGCGGCGCCGTGGACAGGTCGAGAGCCACGCCGCGTTCACCGCGGCGCCGGGCGGCAAGAAGATCGTCGCCGACGCGCGCGGCAAGGACGTCCGGCCGTACGTCGCGGGCTTCATCGCGCGCGGCCCCGCGGTCACCGAGGCGTCGCTCGCCGAGCTGATCCAGTCGCAGGAGAAGCTCTGCGACGGCTACGGCGCGAAGCGCAAGACGGTCTCCGTCGGCATCTACCGCGCGCAGAAGATCAAGTTCCCCGTCCACTACCGGATGGTCGAGCCGAAGAGCGCGAAGTTCGTCCCGCTCGGCATGGACGACGACCTCGACCTGGCGCAGATCCTCGAGCAGCATCCGAAGGGCCGCGAGTACGCGCACGTCCTCGCCGGCAAGCCGCTCGTGCCGCTGCTGCAGGACGACGCGGGCCAGATCCTCTCGTTCCCGCCGATCATCAACTCGCGCGCCATCGGCGAGGTCGTCGCGGGCGACGCCGAGCTGTTCGTCGAGGCGACCGGCACCGATCTCCGCAGCGTGCTGCTGGTCGAGAACATCCTCGCGGTCGATCTCGAGGACCGGGGCTGGACCATCGAGCCGATGGTCGTCGAGTACCCGTTCGACACCCCGTTCGGACGCGAGGTGCGCGCGCCGTACCCGCTGGTCAACGAGGTCGAGGTGCCGGACGCGGACTTCAACCGCCTGCTCGGCGGTGCGCTGTCCGCGGCCGAGATCGCGAAGGAGCTGAAGGCGTACGGCTGCCACACGGCGCCGGGCAAGGCCGCGGGCCGGACGCGCGTCGCGACGCAGCCGTACCGGCAGGACTACATGCACCCGGTCGACGCGATCGAGGACCTCGCGGTCGTCGTCGGCGTGAATCGTCTCGAGCCGGTGTGGCCGGAGCGCTTCACGCCGGGACGTCTCGCGCTCGTGACGCTCGTCGAGGACAAGGCGCGCGAGCTGATGATCGGCCTCGGCTTCGAGGAGATCATCGCCAACGTCCTGTGCTCGAAGCGCGACGTGACCGAGCGGCTGCACCTCGATGGCGCGCAAGTCGTCGCGATCGAGAACCCGATGAGCGAGAGCTACGCGGCGCTCCGCCCGACGCTGCTCGCATCGCTGCTCGCGGTGGAGGAGCGCAGTGCGAAGACCGCGTACCCGCACCGGGTCTTCGAGGTCGGCGAGGCCGTCGTGCGCGATGCCGACCAGAACCACCACAGCCGCACCGAGCCGCTGCTCGGCGCGCTGGTCGCGCACCCCGAGGCGCGCTTCTCCGACCTGCACTCGGTGCTGAGCTACGTCGCGTTCTACCTCGACGTCACGATCGATCTTCGCCCGCTCGACCGCGGCTGCTTCCTGCCGGGACGCGGCGCCGAGCTGGTGCTCGACGGCCACGCCGTCGGCATGCTCGGCGAGCTGCACCCCGCGGTGCTCGAGCGCTGGGGCGTGAAGATGCCGGCCTCGTACCTCGAGCTGCGGCTGGCACCGATCGTCACGGTTCAGGGCTGAGCGGCACCGACTCCCGCGCGCAGCACGGGCCGAGCGGCAGCGAGCACGAACCGAGCGACAGCGAGCGCGGGGAGTGGGGCCCCGACGGGCTTCGCCCGTCGGGCCGAGGGGGCGCGTGCCCCCTCGTGGGACTAAAACGGACGCGTCTCGCCGATCTTCAGCAGGTAGACGTCCTCGGGTGCGATCGCGCCAGCGGCGGCGGCCTCCATCAGGCGCCGCGGCGGCTCGTCGGGCGACTCGTCGCTGAGATCGAACGTCCCGTAGTGCACCGGCACGATGCGGCGCGCCTGCACGTCGCGGCTCGCCTGCAGCGCCTCCTCGGGGCTCATGTGCCAGTGCTGCATCATCTCGACCGGCGCGTAGGCGCCGATCGGCATCGCGGCGAGGTCGAACGGCCCGTGTGCGGCACCGATCTCGGCGAAGCCGGGGAAGTAGCCGGTGTCGCCGGCGAAGAAGAAGCGGTGCTCCGGGCCGCGCACCGCGTACGAGCTCCACAGGGTCACGCGACGGTCGAGGAGGCCGCGTCCGCTCCAGTGCTGCGCCGGCAGGCAGACGACGCGCAGCCCGGCGATCTCGACCGAGCCGCCCCAGTCGAGCTCGACGAGGTTCGACACGCCGGCCCCGCGCAGCGTGGCCGCGTTCTCGAGTGGCACCACGAACAGCGTGTGCGGGTCACGCTGCGCGAGACGCGCGAGCGTGTCGACGTCGAGGTGGTCGTAGTGGTCGTGCGACACCAGAACGAAGTCGATCGGCGGCAGGTCTTCGATCCGCAGGCCGGGTGGCTGCGCGCGCTTCGGGCCCGTGAAGCCGACCGGGCTCGCGCGCTCCGACCAGATCGGATCGGTGAGGAAGCTCGCGTGGTCCATCTGCACGAGCAGCGTCGCGTGCCCGACCCAGGTGACCGTCGGCACGCTGTGGCGCGCGTTCTCGCGCAGGAACGAGCCGTCGTTCGCGACCGTCGCCGGGTGTCCGCTCCGCCCGGTGAGCATCGAGCCGATGCGGCGCGCCAAGAACGGCAGCGTGACCGTAGGGTCGGCGAACCCGAGCTCGCCTGCACCGTTGAGAAACCTGCCGCCGGCGTCGCGCCTTGCTCCCTCGATCGCCATCGCACCTCCGCTTGGAAGTGCTCCGTACACTGCGAGCGCCACGACGGCGAGGGCGATGCGCGCTCGCGCACCCGGACGTCCGATCATCGTGCCGCCGCGACGGGGACGTCCGATCATCGTGCCGCCGCGACGGGGACGTCCGATCATCGTGCCGCCGCGACGGGACCGGGAGCGCCGGCGCGCTGCGCCTGTCGCGTGACGCGCCGGTCGCCATGCCCGGTACGCTAGCATTCCCGACCGGAGAGGTGCAGCGGGTCTCCCGCGGCGCCCCGTTCCGGACAACCCTCCGGGGCCCGCTCCGTGGACGCACACCTCAGTCGCAGTCGCCGTGGTGGTGCTTCCAGCGATGCTTCCGCCAGTGCTTGCCGGGGTGACCGGCGTACACCGGGCCGCCGTAGACTCGGCCGCGGTAGGCCGGCGCACGGTACACCACCTGCGGCTGGGGCGCGTACACCACCTGTGGCGGCGGCGCATACACCACCGGCGGCCCGACGACGACCGGCAGCGGCGGCGGTGCGAAGACGACGCTCGGGAAGGGCAGGCCGATCCCGATCGCGACGCTCACGCCCGCGTGGGTCGTTCGCGGCGTCGCGATCAGCGCGAGAGCGAGGCTCAGCGCGGCGGTGGTTCCGATCAGCAGCTTTCTCATGCCGCTGAGAACAGCGCACCGAGGCGAAGGTTGCGCGGCCGCGCGCGGACTTTCGCGGCTACACCACGCCGTCCTTCTGCAGCGGATCGATCTCCGCGTCGCCCATGCCGAGCAGCTCGGCCAGGATCGCGCGCGCGTGCTCGCCGAGCTTCGGTGGCGGCGCGAGCGGCGGCAGCTCCGCCGCGGTGCTGCCGGGATCGCGCAGCTGGATCGGGCTGCCGAGCACGCGAACCTCCCCCCAGCCCTCGTACGTCACGCGGCGGAGCAGCCCCTGCTCCTCGTTGTACGGATCGTCGACCGCCTCGCCGAGCGTGCGCACCGGGGCACACGGGATGCCGGCGCCGGAGAGCTGCGCGATCGCGGTCTGGCGCCCGAGCGCACACGACCAGTCGCGAACGCGCGCGTCGATCTCGTCGCGGCGCGCGGCGCGCTGCGGGCCCTTCGCGAGGGTCTCGTCGGCGAGCAGCACGTCGTCGCCGATCGCCGTGCAGAACTGTCGCCAGTGGGCATCGGTGACGCACATGATCGCGATCCAGTGGCCGTCGCTCGTGGGGTAGATCCCGTACGGGCTCGATCCCGGCACCGAGTGACGGTTGCCGGTGCGGCCGACGTCGAGGCCCTTCTCCAGGTACGGCGACGAGTACGCCATGAGCGCGGGGAAGGTCGCGTCGAGCATCGGCATCTCGACCGCGCGCCCGCGCCCCGTGCGCTCGCGCTCCCGCAGCGCCAGCAGGATCGCGCCGAACAGGTGAACCGAGCCCAGCATGTCGCAGAGCGTGGCGCCCGCCTTCACCGGCGGCTGGTCGGGAAAGCCGGTGATCGACATGTGCCCGGAGATCGCCTGCACGGTGAAGTCCATCGCGCCGAACTGCTCGTAGACGCTGCCGTTCCGGTAGCCGCGTCCCGAGGCGAGGATCACGCGCGGGTTGCGCGCCGCGAGGACGTCGTACGCGAGGTCGAGTGAGGCGAGAACGCTCGCGTCGCGGAAGTTCTCGAGCACGACGTCGGCGTGCTCGACGAGGCGCAGGAAGATCTCGCGTCCGCGCGGGTCCTTGAGATCGAGCGTCATGCCGCGCTTGCCGGCATTCAGCATCAGGAACGAGTAGCTGGCACCTCCCGGTGAGATCGCGGCGCGCCGCACGATCTCGCCGCCCGGTGGCTCGATCTTGATGACGTCCGCGCCCTGCGCCGCGAGCAGCATCCCGCAGTAGGGGCCGTTGTAGACCTGGCCGAGGTCGAGCACGCGGACGTCGTCGAGCGGGCGTGGCGGCATGGCTCCTCCCTCAGCGGCGCTCGAGGCGCGTGATCTCGGGCGACACCAGCGCGATCGTGAGCGCCATCACGGCGACGATCCCACCGCCGATGGACAGCGCATGCGTGATGCCGATCCGGTCGCCGAGCGCGCCCAGAATCCAGGCGCCGAGTGTCGGTAGGCCGAACAGCGACACCGTCATCATGCTCATCACGCGCGCGCGCATCTCGTCGGCGACGGTGATCTGGATCAGCGTGTTCAGGCTCGCGATGCAGACGATCATCGCGAAGCCCGCGCACGCGAGCACGCTGGCCGCGGCGACGAACGTCGTGACGTTGCCCAGCACGATCAGCAGGAGGCCGAACACCCCCGAGCAGCTCACGACGAGCAGGCCCTTGCGGCGGACGTCGCCCGCGTACGCGAGTGCGAGGCCGCCCGCCACCGCACCCGCACCGACCGCCGAGAACAGCAGCGTGAAGCCGGTCGCCTCGAGGTGCAGGACGTCGCGGGCGACGGCCGGCATGAGCACGATGTACGGGAAGCCGAACAGGCTCATCGTGATGCACAGCACGAGCAGCGCGCGGATCAGCGGGTGTCGCCGCGCGTAGTCGATCCCGGCGCGCAGCACGTGCCCGATGCGCGGCTGCGTCGCCACCTGGCGGCGCGGCATGTCGAGCGCCAGTGCCGCCCCGAACATGACGAGAAAGCTCGCGCCGTTGAGCGCGAAGCACCAGCCGACGCCGCCGGACGTCATCACGAAGCCGCCGATCACCGGGCCGATGATGCGCGCCACGTTGAACGAGATCGAGTTCAGCGAGATCGCCGTCATGAGGATCGCGGGCGGAACGGTCGACGGCAGCACCGCCTGGAACACCGGCATGAAGAACGCGGTCGCCGTTCCCGAGACGACGGAGATCAGCATGATCATCCAGATCCGGACGACGCCGGTGAGGGTGAGCGCGGCGAGCGCGGCTCCGCAGAGGGTGAACACCAGCGAGCAGGTGCACAGCAGGCGGCGGCGGTCTGCGTGCTCGATGATCGCGCCACCCACGAGGCCGAGGAGCAGAGTCGGCACGGCGGCGGCGAAGCCGACACGCCCGAGCCACGACGCGGAGCTCGTCAGGCTGTAGATCAGCCAGCCCATCGCGACCGACTGCATCCAGATGCCGACGTTGGCGACGAACGATCCGGTCCAGAGGAGAGCGAAGTTGCGCGAGCGGAACGCGTCGAACAACGGACGACCCGCTCAGAGCCCGCGGCTGCGCGCCGCGAAGACGCGCTGCCGGCGGCCCGAGCTGGCGAGCGAGCGGAACAGGAAGCCGCGGAACAGCATGATCCACGACAGCACCACGCTGGCGCCGATCAGCACGAGGAACTGGCCCGCCTCACCCATCGCGGGCAGCCACGTGCGCAGCGTCAGCTCGACCACGCCGAGCGCGCTGGTCGCGCCGACGTGCGCCATCGCTTCCAGCCCTTCGCGGAGTCCGATCGCGAAGATCGGCAGGAAGAGGATCGCGACCGGCAGCAGCCACTCGACCGCGTTCTCGCGCATGAACTGGACGGCCTCGTCGACCAGCCCGATGCCGTCGCGCTGGCCCTGGTAGACCAGCTCGGGCAGCGGGTTGCAGAGCAGGAAGACGCCGACGTTCACCGCCAGCGAGACCCACTGCATCGCCGGGTTCTGCTCGACGATGAGGGTCAGCAGCAGCTCGATCACCCAGAACAGGAAGAGCACGCCCGCGATGCTCGAGAGGTAGCGTCCGAAGCCCGGCCCGAGCTCGTTCACGCGGATGCGCTCGTGCGCGACCGCTTCCGCGAGCACGCTCAGGATCGAGCTCGCGCACCCCGCCGTGGCGAGGAAGATCACGAAGCCACCGAGCAGCCCGAGCGGTCCGGCGACGCCCTGAACGAGCGCGAGAACGACCGAGTAGAGCGGCGGCAGCGCGACGATCCACACGTTGCGGGCGAGGGCGCTGGCCGCGTCGCGCGCGGCGTCGCGGTAGATGGCGAGCGTCGCGCGCAGGAGCAGTGTCGGTTCGTTCACGTCGGGATGCTCAGGGCCGATAGGCCCGGGTCAGGTCGCGGGTCAGGTTCTTCTGGTGCGATTCCAGCGTGCCGCCGCCGATCTCGAGCAGCTTCGCGTCGCGCAGCAGCCGCTCGACGGTGAACTCCGTGCAGTAGCCCCAGCCGCCCAGCACCTGCATCGCGTTGTCCGCGACCTCTTTTCCGACCGGTGCGGCGAACAGCTTCGCCGCGTCGGTGCCGATGCGGTTGCGCGCGTCGGGTCCGACGCTGCGCGCGATCGAGTAGACCAGCGCGCGCGCCGCCTCCGTCTTCGCGTACGACTCCGCGATGTACCGCTGGATCTGGCCGAACTCCGCGATCGGCTTGCCGAATGCGTGCCGCTCGACCGCGTAGCGCAGCATGACGTCCATGCAGCGGTCGGCGATGCCGAGGCTCATCGCGGCGAGGCACAGGCGCTCGATCTCGAGGTTGCGCATCATGTGCACCATGCCGCCGCCCTCGGCACCGAGTCGGTTCGCGGCGGGCACCACGCAGTCGTCGAACATCAGCTCGGCCATGGGTGCCGCGCGCATGCCCATCTTCTCGATGTGCGGGCCGCTCGAGAAGCCGGGGCAGGTCCGGTCGACGAGGAACGCCGTGATCTTCCCCTCGACCTTCGCGTAGACCAGCAGGCAGTACGCATCCGGGCCGTTGGTGATGAACGTCTTGCGACCGTTGAGCACGTACTCGACGCCGCGGCGGACGGCGGTGGTCTGCATGCCGAGGACGTCGGTGCCCGCACCCGGCTCGGTCATGCCCATGGCGCCGATCCACTCGCCGGAGAGCGTCTTCGCGAGGTAGCGCTCGCGCTGCTCGTCGTTCGCGGCGTGGAAGAAGTTGTTCACGAAGAGCACCGCGTGCGCGAGGTAGGCGAGCGTGAAGCCCGGGTCGACCTTCGCGAGCTCGTGGTGCGCGATGACCGCCGCGGTCGCGTCGAGACCGGCGCCGCCGGCCGTGGCCGGGATCGTGAGCCCGTGCAGCCCGAGCTCGCCGGCCGCGTGCATCAGATCGACGGGGAGCGTCCCGGTTCGGTCGTGCGCCGCGGCGCGCGGCTCGACGTCGGCGGTCGCGAAGCCGCGCACCAGGTCGCGGAGCATGCGGTGCTCCTCGCTCGGGGTGTCGAGGCGGTCTGCCGGGTCGGCTGCGGACGGTACTGCGGGCATCCTGGCGATGGTCGCGGTTTTTCCCGGCCCGCGCCAGTCGTATCGCTCGGGCCGTGGGCCGGACCCGTGACGGGCGCGAGGCCGCGGTTGTGGCCATCGTGGCGGGCGCCAAGCCGCGGCTGTGGCCCTCGTGGCGGGCGCCAAGCCGCGGCTGTGGCCCTCGTGGCGGGCGCGAGGCCGCGGTTGTGGCCCTCGTGGCGGGCGCCAAGCCGCGGCTGTGGCCCTCGTGGCGGGCGCCAAGCCGCGGCTGTGGCCCTCGTGGCGGGCGCCAAGCCGCGGCTGTGGCCATCGTGATCGGGACGGTCTACTGCCGTGGCTGGAAGGAGGCTCGTGATGTTCGAGCTTGCTCCGGAAGAGATCGATGCCCTGCGGTCGCTCGAAGAGGCGCTGTGGCGGGAGGAGACTCGGTTCGATCGAGCCTGGATGCGTGCCGTCCTGGCGCCGGACTTCTTCGAGTTCGGCCGGTCCGGCCGGATCTACCAGCTCGAAGACACCCTCGCGGTCGAGAGACAGCCGATCCGGGTCGTGCTGCCGCTGCCCGCCTTCCGAGCCCGGCTCATCGCTTCGGAGGTCGCGCAGGTCACGTACGACAGCGCCGTCACGTCCGACGGCGTCGTCCAGCATGCGCACCGAAGCTCGATCTGGTCGCGGTGCAACGGGAGCTGGCAGCTCCGGTTTCACCAGGGCACCCCGTTCGGCGGGGGGACCTGAATGAACCAGCAAGGGGCTCGAGGACCGCTGGACGAGCTGACGAGCGGGCTCCTCGGCCATCTCCGCCGATCGCTCGGCGGTGGGGTCGCGTACCGCGAGCCCCTCCGGCCCTTGACCGGCGGCTTCGTCACCGACGTCTACTCGTTCCGGCTCGATGGCGCGGCCGATGGCTGGCAGGGCGCGCTCGTCCTGCGGGTCTATCCGCCGGGGACCGATGCCGCGAGCGTCCGGCGGGAGCGCTGCGCGCAGGAGGTCGTGTCGGCGCAGGGTGTCCCGGCCCCCCGGGTCCTTGCGTGCGAGGACACGGCGACCTCGCTCCCGCGCCCGTTCATGATCATGGAGCGTCTGCCCGGACGACCGCAGCTGGTCATCGCGTTTCCGCAGATCCTGGTCGAGGGACACCGGTTGCTCAGCCTGCCGGGACGGCACGCCGCGGCGCTCGCCATGGTCCACGCGCTCGATGCAGCCCCTCTCCTGCGTGCGTTCGAGAACGCAGGGATCGACCGGCGGGCCGCCGGTCCCGAGCACTGGCTCGACTTTGCCGGCGCGACGATCGCGCGCTGGGGTCTCGACGATCTGCGACCGGCCCTCGACTGGCTGACGGCGCACCGACCGCCGGAGCCGCGACGGCACGCGATCTGTCACGGGGACCTCTTCGGCGCGAACATCCTGGAGCAAGGGAGATGGGTCACCGGGATCATCGACTGGAACCTGGTCACCGTCGCCGACCCGGCCTTCGACCTCGGCGGCCAGATCGCGGCCTACGAGATGTCCCCCATGCCTGGCCCACGCGGGGTGCAGCTCGCCGCGATCGGGTTCGGCAAGCTGCTCGCGCGGGGCCTTCGCCGTGCCTACGGCAGGCTCCGGAAGATCCCCGAGGAGAGCATTCGGTACTACGCCGTCATGCGCGCCTTCACCGAGCTGACCTTCAAGCTGGGTCTTCAGGCAGAGGTTCGTGCGACCGGCCGGTCGCGGCGGATGCCGACCTGGCGTCCCGATCAGTGCGCGCGCTACATCGCGCGGCGTGCGGGTGTGGTCGTCGAGACCGCGAGGTACGAGCGGCCATGAGCGATCCATGCTCCTGCGTCGCCCCGCGGGATCGAGACATGCACACCACGATGCCGGAGCGTTCAGCAGATGGCTGAGGAGACGTTCGTTCGCCTCCAGTGGCTCCAGGTGAGCCCGCGAACGGGCCAGCCTCAGGGCGTCTTCGCGGCGGTCTCGATCGTCGAACGATCCGGGATTCTCACCGAGACGGAGACCCGCCGCTTGGCGGAGATCCGCGATTGGTTCGAGGAGAACGTTCCCAACCCACCATTCTACGAGAACGGGAATCCCGAAGGTGCCGTGACCTGGTTCAAGTCGACCGCCCAGCAGTGCCTCACGCTTGCCCGTGAGATGGCGGACATCGTCCGGGCACACGGGGTCGAGGTTCACGAGGTGTCCCATGGGGCTCCAGGCCGAGTCATCTACGAGGATGCCTTCCAGGTCGCCGTTCTTCCGCAACCGGAGGTCCGCTGACGGTGCGCGCCTTCTCGGAGATGACCGGTGGTCCATGCTCCTGCGTCGCCGGCGGCGCGAGGCTTCGTCGGACCAGCACTGGCGCGCTGGGAGATCGGGCGCGGTTGCGTCCCGGGGGCGTCCATCGTTCAAGGTCCGCATGGACTGGCGCAGGATCCCGCTCACCGAGCACATGACCGAAGCCGCGCGCGTCGTCTCCGAGGCCGAGGTCGTGATCGACTTCGGCGAGAGCGCGCGCGGCTGGTTCCGCGTCGGCGTGTTCGAGGACCTGCGCGCCGCGGACGACGCCGAGCGCTACTTCGCGCGCGCCGTCGAGAAGGCCGACCCGGCGGTGCAGGCGCTCGCGACCGGGCCGACACCCGAGGACGCGGCGACGGCCTGCCTGCGCGAGGCCGGCGTGTCGCTGCGCCGCGCGC
>VGTK01000042.1 GCA_016874715.1 Deltaproteobacteria bacterium
CGGGCAGGCGTCGCACGGGCCGCCGGGGGCGACGAGCCAGACGCGCGCCAGCGCGAGTCCGGCGTCGGCGGTGAGGCCACCGACCACCGTGCTCAGCACGGCCGCGGGGTCGCGCGCCTCGGCGGCCGCGACCGCGACCTTGAGCAGGGCATCCTCGGTCATGGCTGGCGCAGTCCACAACGAAACTTCGTTATGATCGATGGTGATCTTTCGTTGAACCACGAATTTTCATTGTAGCGGTGATGCCGGAACCCAAGCCGGCACCGGTGTTTCTCGAGTCCCGTCTGACGGCACGGTCGCTGCAATGTCGCCGGGACCGGCCACCGACGGTCGTCGGAGCCATGCAGGAGGCGCCTCCGCCGAAGTGGCGCCGCGAAGGACAGGAACATGTCGAGCAACGATCACCAGACGGCCTTCACGACCGGCCACGTCGGCATCAACGTCACCGACCTCGACCGCGCCGTGCGCTTCTGCGAGCGCGTGTTCGGCTTCAGCGTCGGCGGACGCTCCGACGAGGCGTCGCGACGCTTCGCCTTCCTGAAGTACGGCGACGCGCTCGCGCTCACGCTGTGGCAGCAGAGCGACGGGCGCTTCGACGGGCGGCGTCGGGGCCTGCACCACCTCTCGTTCCGCGTGCCGACGCTCGCCGACGTGCGCGACGCCGAGGCGCGCGTGCGCGACGCGGGCGGCCGCTTCCTCTACGAGGGAGCGGTGCCGCACGGCGAGGGCGCGAGCTCGGGCGGGATCTTCTTCGAGGACCCGGACGGCACGCGGCTCGAGATCTTCACCAGCGACGGCCTGCAGCAGGCGCACGCGCCGACGTCCGGCGCGCCGAGCTGCGGCTTCCTCTGATCCGACCACGTCGCACGGGCGAGAGGAGGATTCCGATGCCACACGCATTCCACGACGGCGAGCGTGCGGTGCAGCAGCGCGCCGGGGTCGCGGGCATCGCGAGCCGCGTCGCCGGCAGCATCCACGACGAGATCCCGCAGGCGGCGCGGGACTTCCTGCTCGAGCAGCCGTTCGCGGTGCTGGCGAGCCGCGCCGCGGACGGCCGGGTGTGGGCGTCGCTCGTGCACGGCGCACCGGGCTTCCTGTCGGCGCCCAGCGAGTGGGTGATCGAGATCGACGCCGAGCCGCTCGAGGGTGACCCGCTGGCGGCGAGCCTCGCTCCCGGCGCGCCGCTCGGGGCGCTCGTGATCGACCTCGCCACGCGGCGCCGCATGCGGGTGAACGGCCGCGTCGCGGGCACGGCATGGCCGCTGCGCATCGCCGTCGACGAGGTGTTCGCCAACTGTCCGAAGTACATCCAGCGCCGCGCGCTCGGCAGCGACGGCGGGAACGGCGCACGCGCCGCCAGCCCGACCGCCACGGACGCGCTGACCCGCGAGCAGCAGCTGCGGATCGCGCGCGCCGACACGTTCTTCATCGCGTCGAGCCATCCCGAGCGCCGGGCTTCGTCGATGTGCTCGACGAGCGGCGCATCGCCTGGCCCGACTACAAGGGCAACGCGATGTTCCAGACGCTCGGCAACCTCGCGAGCGACCCGCACGCGGGCATCGCGTTCGCCGACTTCGCGAGCGGCGACGTCCTGCAGCTCACCGGACGCGCGCACGTCGACTGGGATCCGGCGCGTACGGCGCGTTTCCCCGGCGCGGAGCGCGTCGTCGAGTTCTCGATCGACGAGGTCCGCGAGATGCGCGGCGCGCTGCCGCTGCGCGCCGACGCGGTCGAGCCGTCGCCGTTCAACCCGTGACGCGACTCGATGTCGTCAGGCTGCAGTGTCAGGCCGCGTCGTCCCGCCGATCGAACGGATAGCCGCTCGCCGGGCCGTGCAGCGGCTGCAGCAGCATGCGATCGAGCCGCAGCTCGCGCTCGGTGCGGAACTGCTCGATGCCGATGGTCATGCCCTCGTGGCCGTCGGCCGGCTGCGCGCGGTACGTGCCGAGCAGGCGGTCCCACCACGGGACGTTGAAGCCGAAGTTGCTGTTGGTCTCGTCGGGGCGGATCGAGTGGTGGACGCGGTGCATGTCGGGCGTCACCACGAGCAGGCGCAGCACCCGGTCGACGTGCAGTGGCAGCCGCACGTTGCCGTGGTTGAACATGGCGGTCGCGTTGAGCACGACCTCGAAGACGAGCACCGCGACCGCCGGCGGCCCGAAGGCGAGCACGAAGCCGAGCTTCAGCCCCATCGAGAGCACGATCTCGATGGGATGAAAGCGCACCCCGGTGGTCGCGTCGAACTCGAGGTCGGCGTGGTGCATGCGGTGCAGGCGCCACAGCGCCGGCACCGCGTGGAACATCACGTGCTGCAGGTAGATCGTCAGGTCGAGCGCGAGCAGCGACGCGACGAAGGCGGGCCATCCCGAGATGCCGAGCACGTTGAGCAGGCCCCACCCGCGCTCCTGCGCGAGTGCCGCGAGCCCGACGGCGAGCAGCGGGAAGAGCGCGCGCAGGACGAGCGTGCTCAGCACCACGACGCCGAGGTTGCCGGTCCAGCGCAGCGCCCGGCCGATCGTGCGCGGACGGCGGGGTGCCGCCCCCTCCCACCACACCATCACGGCGAGGACGCCGGCGAAGGCCAGCCCGCGCACGAGCGGCTCGTGCGTCATCAGCGCGTCGTGCACGATCGATCTCCGCCCTGCGTCATCGGGTCCTCGCTCGACGACTACCCGATCCGCTCACTCCGCACACGCGAGAAGAAGGCCCGACGACGACGCGACACGAACGCTCTCGAAGCCCGCCCGCAGCAGCGAGTCCTCCACGTCGCGGCGTGACGCTTCCCCGGCACACCGCAAGCCCCGACGGCCGAGCGCGCGGCCTGCCCGTGGCCGGCCGAACGAGGGGCGCCCGCTCGAGCGCGCGGAAAGCGCGGCCCGCGTCGTGCATCGGCACGGTGCGACATCCGCGCGGCTGCCGGGTGAGCGGCACAGCGCATGGGGAGAGCCGGGCGCGTGTAACTTCCGGGCTCGCGGGGCGAAGTCCTCCGCGCCATGAGACGCTGCCGAGACGAGAAGAGGAGCCCGCTCGCCATGCTGCTGACCACGACCCTGCTGCTGAGCGCCGTCCCGCTGCTCGCGCTGGCGGCGACCACGACCGGGTCCGGTCAGCCGTTCGCCCCCGACGCGTACCACCGACTGCTCGCGCGTCACGTCGCGCCCGGAGTCATCGACGGCATCTCGTCGACCCTCGTCGACTACGGCGCGCTGCGCGCGGACCCCGACTACGCGCGCGCGCTCGACGACTTCGCGGCCGCCGACCCCGCGCACATGAGCCGGGCGGAGCGCTTCGCGTTCCGGATCAACGCCTACAACCTGACGGCGATCCGGACGGTCGTCGACCGCTACCCGATGCAGAGCATCAAGGACGGCGGCAACCTGCTGTTCCCGATCTGGAAGAAGAAGGTCGCGACCGTCGCCGGTACCCAGCGCTCGCTCGACGGGGTCGAGCACGGGATCCTGCGTCCCGAGTTCGGCGACCCGCGCGTGCACTTCGCGATCGTCTGCGCGTCGCTGTCGTGTCCCGACCTGCGCGCCGAGCCGTAGGTCGCGGAGCGCCTCGACGTACAGCTCGACGACGCCGCGCGGACGTTTCTCGCGAACCCGTCCAAGGGCCTCGTCACGACGGAGAAGGGAGACGGCGTGCGGGCCTCCGCGATCCTGAAGCGGTTCGCGGACGACTTCGCGGGTGTCGGCGGCGTGCCGGCGTTCCTGCGCGCGAACGCTCCACCGACGGTGCCGCGCACGGCACTCGAGCCGCGGGCGATCACCTACCTCGACTACGACTGGAGCCTGAACGATCGCGCCCGCTCGCCGGCCGGATCGCGCTGAGGGCGCGGCGATTCCTGAACGAGGCAGCCGTCATCGAGCGCTGCGGCGCGCGGGTCCGCGAGGAATGCGCCGGGACCCGCGCCGGCCTGGATGCCACAACGCGGCCGATCCCGCGAAGCGCCATCATGTCGAACGATGCCGACGACCTCGCGCCGCCGGGCGAGCGCGCCGCCTGGATGGCACGCGCGCAGAGTGGCGACGGCGAGGCCTACCGACGCCTGCTCGAGAGCGTCGCGTCCGACTTGCGGAGCTCCTTCCGGCGCCGCATCCGCGACGTGCAGGAGGTGGAGGATCTCGTGCAGGAGACTCTCTTGACGGTGCACCGCGCGCGGCGCACCTGGGACCCCGCGCGCCCGCTGGAGCCCTGGCTCTACGCGATCGCCCGCAACTCGCTCGCGACGCGTTCCGCCGCGACCGCCGGCGCGCCGAGCGGTACCCGGCCGACGACGCCCTCCTGACGATCGCCGCCGCGCCGCCGAGCCACGAGTCCGGCATCGACGCGATCTTCGACGGCCTCCCCGAAGGACAGCGCGAGGCCCTCGAGATGGTCAAGATCAAAGGGCTGTCGATCGAGCAGGCTGCGGCGCAGGCGGGCGTTTCGCAGGGTGCGATGCGCGTCCGCATCCACCGCGGCTACCGGGCGCTGCGCGCGCGCCTGCTGGGTGGTGACGACGAATGACCGCGAAGCAGCCCACGCCCGGGATACGGCCGAGCACCGACGACCTGATCGCGAGCCTCACCGCCGACGTTCCGCCGGTGCCCCGCATCTGGCCCGCGGGCCGGCGCCTCGCGGCCTGGACGGGAGGGCTCGCACTGATCCTGTCGATCGCGGCGCTCGCGATCGGCGTCCGCGCCGATCTGCCGGTGCGGCTCGGCGATGCCTCGTTCGTCGCGCAGCTGCTCGCGCTGCTGGCGGTGGCGGTCGCGAGCGCCGCGCTCGCGCTCCGTTCGTCCGTCCCGGGCGAGGAGCCCCCGCTGCGCCTGAGCGCCATCGTGATCCTGCTCGCCACCGCGGGGCTCGCACTGGCCTGTGGCCGGGAGCCCGCGGCGGCGGCCCACGACTCGGACTTCGTCGCGGCGGGATGGCCGTGTGCCGCGGTCACCGTGCTGATCGCGACGCTTCCCCTGGTGCTCCTCGCGGGCCTGGTGCGCCGCGCGGCGCCCCTGGTACCGACGGTTGCGGGTCTGCTCGCCGGCGGCGCCGCGTTCTTCGCCGCCGTCGTGGCCCTCCAGCTCGTGTGCCCGCACGACGAGCGCTGGCACCTGCTGGTCTGGCACCTCGGCCCGGTCGCGCTCGGACTCCTCGCATCGGCGGCGCTCGGCGCGAGCTGGCTCGCGCGCTGGCGACGCGTCGCCTGAATGGCCCGGCAGCCGACGCTCAGCTCGACTCCTCGAGCGCGAGCGCGGCCCGAGCCGACGAGTACGACGACACGAGATACGGCACGACGAAATTCATCGCGAGACGCCGCAGCACCTCGAGGCTCAGCGGTTGCGCGAGCACCAGGTCGAGGTGATTGACGAGCAGCGGCATGGGCGAGACCACGCTCGCGACGCCACACGCGCGGCGGACCGTCGCGGGCGCGGTGGCGTGGCGGGAGAACGCGCGAACCACGATCATCGAGGACCGATCCATCGGTAACGCTCCGCTCCGCTACCGATCACCCGGGACGGAGCCGTGCCCCGGCAGGGCGTGAGCTGCCCACGCGGCCAGCACCCGGCGCGCTGCGACGCGGCGGCTCACGAAGAGCAGCGCGGCGGTATTGACGCTCATCAGCCAGGTCACCCAGGCGACCGGCAACGGCGTCTGGCTCATGATGTGACCCGCCAGGGTCGTCGGCGCTCCCATCAGCAGATTCCGTCTCCGATCAAGCCGTCCTCGAGCTGTCGCGCAAGCAGCCCCGCCACGTCGCCCGCCTCCGCACACGGCGCCGTGCACCTTGCCGCGGCGGCGTCGGTGGCGCACGCCACCGCGTTTCCGGCGAGCAGCATCGTCGCGGCCGCGGTCGCCGTCGCCGTCGCGGTCGCGGTCGCGACCAGGAGCGCACGGTTCGACGTGTTCATCTCTCGTCTCTTCCTCGCGGCAGGATGCCGCCTTCCGGCCCCGCTGCGCGGGGCCGGGTGCGGGCCGACTACTGGGCCTTCGCTTCGCCGGCGGCCGGAGCCGTCGCGAATGCGTTCGCCTCGATCGTTCCTTCGGTGGCGACGACGGGCGCGAGCTGCTGCATGCGCGCGCGCCAGCCCGCGGTATTCTTCGCGCTCACGCCGTAGCGTTCGCGGTCGAAGCCCTCGATGCGCGCGCGGACGCGCAACGTGCGCGCGTCGCCGTACGTGCCGGGGGGCAGGTAGACGAGGGTTCCCGTGATGCGCTCCGCCGCACCGTCGTCACGCGGCCGTCCGCAGATCGTGAACCTGCCCTCGGTCGAGAACGCGGCCGGCTTCTCCGGCTCCACCGGAGGCGTCAGCTTCAGGCTCGGAATCACGAGCTCCAGCGTGCAGGCCGCGGGCTCGGACGCCTTGTTGGTCGCCCACTCGGCGAAGTGCTCCGACTTGGTCTCGTCGTTGTCGACCCGGATCGAGACGAGCGGGACGGAGCACTTCGCACTACCGACGAGCGTCGACTCGTCGGCCTCGATCGTGCACGCGATCGCGGAGCTGACCGCCGTGATGCGCTCGCCGATCGCCGCGTCGAACACCGCCGTGAGGGCGCTGTTGCCGAGCTTCGGATCGACGGTGAAGGTGGTCCCGCCGGCCCGGGCCGGAGCGGGGAGCAGCGCCGTCGCGAGGAGCGCCGCGAGCATCGTCGTGGAGATCTTCGATCGTCTCATGCCGCGGTAGTTCACCACCTCGACCGCGTTGTTGCGAGAGGAGTCGGTCCTTCCGTGACCAGGCGAAGAGCGGCCCGCTCCGCGTCGTCGAACGCAGCGTTGGTCTCGAATTCGAAGGCCGCATCGAGCTTCTCGGGAGACACACCGCGGCGCACGGCACCGTGCGCGGTGTGCGCCCGGCAATCCATCCGCTCGAGCGATCCGATCACCACGAAGCGGACCGAAGGCCGCCACGGACGGCGCACCGGACGGCGCACCGGACGACGCACCGGACGACGCACCGGACGACGCACCGGACGACGCACCGGACGACGCACCGGACGGCGCGACGCGGATCGCGAGGACGGCGGCTACAGCCCGAGCTTCGGCAGCACGTCCGGGTTGGCGAGGTACGGCGGACGCTCGCCGCGCAGGTACGTCTCGATCGACTCGCAGATCATGTCGCCCTGGTGCACGACGACGTCGGTCGTCGCACCACCGATGTGCGGCGTCGCGATCACGTTCGGCAGCAGCACGAAGCGGTTGTCCGGCTGCACCGGCTCGTTCCAGAACACGTCCATCGCGGCGGCCTTGATCCTGCCCCCCCTGACGGCCTCGTAGAGCGGCTCCTCCTCGACCGCCGCGGCGCGCGCGGTGTTGATGAAGTAGACGCCGTCCTTCAGGAGCGCGAGCTCGCGCGCGCCGATCATGTTCTTCGTCTGCTCGACGTCGGGGACGTGGAGGGTCAGGAAGTCCGCCGCGCGCAGCACGTCGTCGAGCTCGCCGCGCTGCACACCGAGCTTCTCGAAGACTTCCGGCTTCGCGTACGGGTCGTACGCGACCGCCTTCGCGCCGAACGCGAGCACGCGCCTGGCGACGCGCTGACCGATGGCGCCGAAGCCCACGAGCCCGACCGTACGGCCGTACAGCTCGACGCCGGTCATCGCCTCGTACATCTTCAGGAAGTCGCCGGCGCCGCCGAAGCGGTTCTCGCCGTTCTTCACGAAGCTCACCGCGTCGTAGACGTGGCGCGCGAGCGTCAGCATGAAGCACAGCGTCAGGTCGGCGACCGCGTCGGCGTTGCGCGCAGGCGTGTGGAAGACGGGGATGCCCTTGGCGGTCGCGAGCGCCAGGTCGATGTTCACCGGCTCGCCGCGGCAGCAGCCGATCAGCTTGACGTCGACGGCGTCGAGCACGTCGGCGTGGACGAGGTCGATCTCGCAGAGGATCACGTCGCAGCCCTCTTCCCCGAGGCGCTGCGCGAACTGCTTGCCGTCGAAGAAGATGTTCTTCGTGACGCGCCAGTCCTCGACGTGGACGTCCATGTGCTTCCCGAGCCGGGCGAGGCTGCGCGCGTCGAACGACGCGGTGACGAACGCCTTCACGATGGCCCCCTTCCGTGAGCTGCTAGGCGCGGGGGGAGTCGATGCCGAGCAACGTCACGACGAGGTGGATCACCTGCCGGCGCACCCGGGAGCAGACGCGAGAATCCTGCACGGTGCCGCCGAGCAGGCCCTCGACGAAAGGGCTCTCGAGCATCGACATGAAGAGCACGGACTGCACGGCGAGCATGAAGAAGGACACGTCCTTCTCCGGCAGGCGGTCGGGCGCGAAGCTCCGCACCCAGTCCGAGAAGACCTTCAGCGCGGGACCGACGGACTCGCGCATCGCCGACCGCTCGACCGGCTCGGTCTCCATCATGCGCCGCATGAGGAGCTTCGGGATCGTCGGGTTCTCGATGTAGAAGTCGAACGTGACGCCCATCGCGCGCTCGATGACGGCGCGCGCGTCGTCGTCGGACGAGGGCGTTTCGACCTCGCCCTTCAGGAGGTCGACGAGCTGCTGGAAGATGCGCTCGAAGATCGCCAGGTAGAGCGTCTCCTTCGACTCCCAGTGGTAGTGCAGGCTCGAGATGTTGACCTCGGCGCGCGCCGCGATCTCGCGCGTGGAGGCGCCCTCGAAGCCCCTCGCCGCGAACACCTCCTGGGCGGTGTCGAGGATGCGCGCCTTGGTCGAGCCCGGCGCCTCACGGACCTTGTCGAGCGCGGACTTCACCGACACGGCGGGTCGGGACGGAGCGCTCACCGGACGCTCTCGAGCTTCGCGCCAGCGGCGGCCGCGGCGGCCGCTGCCATCGCCGTTCGCGAGCCGGTGCCGCCCCGCGGACTCGCGCCGCACAGCCGTGCGATCTCGGCCTCGAGCTGCGCCCGCTCGCCGGACCACGCCTGCGCGCGCTCGGCGAGCTGCAGGTCGCGCAGGCGCACTTCGGTCTCGAGCATCGGGACACGATCGATCAGGTGCTTGACCTGCCCGATCTCCTGCACCAGCAGCGTCAGCTGCGCCTCGAGCGACTCGTTCTCGCGCCGCAGAGCGGCGGTGGCGCGGCTGACGGCCCGGATCCGCTTCGCGTCGGCTTCGCTGGCCTTCTCCTCCGCGGCCGCGAGAGCGCGCTTCAGCGCACGAATCTCGCGCTCGAGCGCCGCGACGTCCGCGTCGCGGGTGTCCTTCGCGGCGACCGTGGCCAGTGCCGCGACCGGTGCCGGCTTGCGGCGCACGGTCTCGCTCGCGGCGCGCGCCGCGCCGGCCTTGCCGTCGCGCTTCGCGACCGCGGCACGCTGCCTGCGCCGTCGACTCCGGGGCCCCGACATGGGGCGATTTCATAGCCCCCTGACGCAGCGGCCCGCAAGGCGAGCGCAAGCGTTCTCGGCCGTCCGCGGCCCGCGGGCGCCGGTGACCCTGGCGGGCGCGGCTGGGCGCCCGCTCAGCCGCGCCGCCAGCGGCGGTGCATCCAGAGCCACTGGTCGGGGTACTGCCGGACGATCTCCTCGAACTCCAGATTGACCCGCATCATGACCTCCCGCAGCACCGCCTCGCTGCGGGCCGGCGGCGGGGGATCGATCCCAGGGCGAACCAGGATGTCGTGCTCGACGCTCTCGCCGCGCCGCACGAGCACCGCGACCGACAGCGGCGCCTGCGTGAGCTGCGAGAGCCGGACAGGCGCCGTCGTGGTCGCCGCAGGGCGGCCGAAGAAGGGGATCGGCGTGCCCTGCACGCCGATCGCGTGCTGGTCGATCGGGATCGCGACCACCTCGTCCGCGCGCAGCAGCCGCAGGATCTCGCGGGCAGCGGCGTGCTTGTAGATGACGTCGGTGCCGGCGCGCGCGCGGAGCTGCGTCAGCAGGTCGTCGAGACGGGCGTTCTTGAGCGCCCGGTGGACGACGTGGATCGGATGGCCCATCAGGCCCTGAGCCTGTGCGAACAGCTCCCAGTTCCCGAAGTGTCCGGTCGCAACGATGTGCCGCTTGCCCCGCACGACGTTCTTCCAGTGCCGCTCCGACTCCGCGCCCAGGAACCCGATCCGCTCGCGGACGTTGCCCGGGCGGAGATCGTCGAACCACGCGACCTCCGCCGCGAGCCGGCCGAGGTTGCGAAACGATCCCCGCAGCACCTCGCGCCACCAGGTCTCGTCGCGGTCGGGAAAGGCGTGCTTCAGGTTCTCCATGCCGACACGGCGGAGCCGCGAGGAGACGAGAACCCCGCCCCCGACGATCCGCGCCATGAGGTCGCTCGCACGCGCGAGCGGCAGCGCGCGGAGCCCGGCCAGCAGCGCCCTCACGCCCGCGTACTCGATCCACTGCCGCCCCGGTGACCGCGGCTTCTTGTAGCGGCGCGCCCCGGCGCTCATGCGGTCCCGTCCGCCAGCGCATCCGCCGCTGCACCGCGCACGCCATGGCTCGCTTGCCTCTCCGCCGATCGCCGCATCGCGGTTCCCTCGATTGCCGATGTCAGGACCTCGGGCTATGTGCAAGTGGTGTTCATGAGGACGTCGAAGCGAGGGCGCGGCGCGACCTTCGATCGTTTGCTGCCGGCTCTCGTGCTCGGCGCGACGCTCGCGCTGCAAGGTTGCCCCGTCACGTCGATCATCGGCGCGAAGGCCCCGGGCGGTGCGGACCCGGGTCCGCCGACGGTCTTCGACCCCTCGATGCTCGACCGCGGCTGAGCAGGCGGCGCGTTCATCCTGCCGCGGCGCGGCCTTCCGCGGCGCGGCGCACTGCTGGCGATCAGCCGGCCGTTCCCCCGGTAGACGCCGCAGGTGCACCGGAACGCTGGCGGAAGTCCACCGCGCGGTAAGCACCGGCCTTCAGCGCTGCGACCAGCGCCTCCTCGTCCGCGACGTCGTGGTCGAACTCGGTCGCGCACACGCCGATGAAGCTCACCAGGTGCGAGTCGCTGCCGCCGAAGCCGTGGTAGCCGTACCGCGCCATCAGCTCCTGCACGCGGTCGTTCTCCATCGCCTTGCTGCCGCCGTTGAGCGCCTCGACCGCAACCACTCCCTCGAGCGGCGGCCTGGTCTCGTAGTGCGCGCACAGCCCGACGTTCACGCGGCCCGGGTGGCACGGCGCCGCGAGTCCGCCCATGCGCGCGACCTCGGTGATCACCTCCTGCGCGGGCAGGCGGACGTTGGTGAAGTCGAAGCGGCGCAGGATGTCGGCGTTCACGCCGAAGACCAGGATGTGACCGTACTCCGTCTCGACCTCGGCGCCGCGCAGGATGCGCAGGCCGTACCTGTCCTCGAGGTCGCGGTAGTCGGCGTAAGGGTCGAACTTGCGGTGCTCGGTGAGCACGAAGCCGTCGAGGGGACGCTCGGCACGCTTGCGCTGCAGGATCTTCAGATAGGCCTCGACGGGAGCACGGCTGTCGTCGCTGGCCTCCGAGTGCAGATGGAGGTCGAGAATCATCGTGCGCTCGCCCCCGTGCGCTGCTCGGCGGGCGCGCCGTGCGCGCTCGCCTGCGCTGCTCCGATGGGCCTCGTCGCCGCGGCAGAGCCGCGGGGCCATTCCACGCTCGCCCCCGTGCGCTGCTCGGCGGGCGCGCCGTGCGCGCTCGCCTGCGCTGCTCCGATGGGCCTCGTCGCCGCGGCAGAGCCGCGGCTCCTTGCTTGGGTGTTCATGCTTCCTCGCGCTGGACGCCCGTCGGGTCGCCCGCGTCTCTGGTCAGCTCGCGACCGGCTTGAAGCGCGGGATCGCGATCTCGTCGTTCACGTCCTCGAAGGTCACCTCGACGGCCATGCCGATCTTCACCTCGTCGGGCTTGCAGCCGACGAGGTTGGTGAGCAGCTGCGGGCCCTCGTCGAGTCTCACGTACGCGAGCACGTAGGGCAACTCGTCGCGGAAGCCGGGCGCCTGGTTCTGATGGGTGACCGTGTAGGTGTAGACCGTGCCGCGGCCGCTCATCCGTTCCCAGCGCACCTCGGAGGACAGGCACTCCGGACAGACGGCCCGCGGGTAGTAGCGCAGCGTCTCGCACTTCGCGCAGCGCTGCAGGACGAGCTCGTGCCGGCGGCAGGCTTCCCAGTAGCCGCGGGTCTCCTCGTCGATGCGGGGAATCGGCTTCTTGCTCATCGCGGGGACCCGTCGCCGCGCGCCATCGGGCAGAGCCCGACGGGACCCCACGCCCCTGCTCGCTCCGCTCGGCCGCGCGCCGGGCGCGCGGGGATCCCCTGCTGATGCCTCATCCTACGCAGCTCCCAGGATCAGCGTTGCACCGCTGTGCTTGATGCCGAGCCAGCCGCCGGTGCCGTGACAGAGCGCGATCCGCGCGTCCTTCACCTGACGCGCGCCCGACTCGCCACGCAGCTGCTTGACCGCCTCGATCACGAGAAAGATGCCGCGCATGCCGGGATGGTTCGACGACAGGCCGCCACCGTCGAGGTTCACCGGCAGCGCCCCGCCGAGTCCGATGCGTCCGTTCTGCACGAAGGCACCGCCCTCGCCGAGCTTGCAGAAGCCGAGGTTCTCGAGCGTCGACAGCACGGTGATCGTGAACGAGTCGTAGATCATGCAGAGGTCGACATCGTCGTGCTTGACGCCGGCACGCTCGAACGCCTTCGCACCCGACTGGCGCGCCGCGATGTCGAGGATGTCGCGCTGGCCGATGCCGTTGTGCCGGTTCGCGACGCCCGCGCCGAGCACCAGCGCGGGTCGCTTCTTGAGGTCGCGCGCGCGCTCGGCCGAGGTCACCACCAGCGCGCCGCCGCCGTCCGAGATCATGCAGCAGTCGAGAAGGTGCAGCGGCGACGAGATCACGCGCGATGCGAGCACGTCCTCGACCGTGATCGGATCGCGGTACTTCGCGTTCGGGTTCAGGCTCGCGTGGCGGCGGATGGTGACGGCGATCTCGGCGAGCTGCTCGCTGGTCGTTCCGTACTCGTGCATGTGGCGCTGCGCGACCAGCCCGTACGCTCCCACGATGGTCGGCCCGTACGGGATGTCGAAGGCGTCGGGTGGGTCCTGCGAGAAGCCACCGCCGGTGCCGATCGCGAAGCGCTCCGAGGCTGCCGTGGCGCCGTAGGTGATCAGCACCGTGCGGCAGAGCCCGGCGCGGATCGCGGCGCCCGCGTACGCCACCTGCGCGACGAACGACGAGCCGCCGATCGCGGTGGAGTCGAGCCAGTCGGGCTTCAGGTTCAGGTGGTGGCACATCGACAGCGCGCCGATCGGGCCGACGCCCGACGTCGCGTAGCCGTCGACGTCCTTGATCGCGAGGCCCGCGTCCTCGAGTGCGCCGTGCGCGGATTCCGCTGCGATCTGGAACGCGGTCTTGTCCGGCGCCCAGCGTCGCGGGTGCTCGTAGACGCCGACGACGGCGATCTCGTTGCGCAGGCTCATGCGGCGGCCTGCTCGTTCACGAAAGTCTCGATCGCGGCGTTCACCTCGGTCGCCTTCTCGAGGTGCAGCGCGTGCCCCGCGTCGGCGATCGTCGCGAGACGCGCGTGCCGCAGCGCCGCCACGAGCTCCTCCGCTCCGGCGCGTGGGCACATCCGGTCGGCCTCGCCGGCGACGACGAGAACCGGGCACGCGACCTCGCCCAGCCGCGCGGCGACCGTCGAGCCGCGGTACGCGAGCAGATCGGAGAGACGGACCTTCGGGTCGGTCTTCACCAGCTCGCCCCACCACTCGCGCATGACGTTCATGTCGGGCGACGCTCCGAAGTACGGCGTGTCGAACTGCTGGCCCAGGCGGCCGCGCACGACGAGCCGCAGCTTGTCGATCGCGTCGTCGGGAATCGCCGCGCACGCGGCCGTGCCCAGCGTCACGACGCCGCGCACGCGATCGGCGCCGGCGAGCGCGACCTGCAGTGCCACGTGCCCCGCGAAGCCGTGACCGACGAGTACCGCGGGCGGAGCCGCGATGCCGGCGAGAAAGTCCGTCACGACCGTCGCCGCGGCTTCGATCGACGCGGGTCCGTCGAGCCCCGACGAGCGTCCGTGCGCCGGCAGGTCGAGCGCCAGCGCGCTGTGCGCGGCGGCGAAGTGCGCCAGCTCGCGCGACCAGAGTGCCGCGTTGCCGCCCTCGCCGTGCAGGAAGACGACACACGCGCCGCGGGACGTTTCGGGCGGCCGGTCCGGCAGGGTGGTCGCCCCGGTGTGCAGGTAGTGCAGGGCCTGATCGTCGCGACGCAGATACTTGGTGGGCATGGCGGGCCCCTCTGGTTACGGCTCCGCGCGTCGCCCTGTCAACGCTTCGCAACGGCAACAGGCTGCGCAACGGCGACGCTTCGCACCGGCGGGCCCGAACCGGAGGGCCCCCGACGATCCGCGGCGTCGGGCCGCGCTCCGGTGACGCCCTGCTTGTCCCGACGCCCGCCGGCGGACACAGTCGTGCGCCATGAGCAGCACGGATGGTCCCGACACCGAAGACCCGATCGCGCGCGCACGCGGCGCAACCGCCTTCTTCGCCCCGCTGGTCCCGGGGCAGCTGGGATGCGTGTTCGACCACTCGGCGACCGACCTGGTTCTCGGCCACATCGACGTGACGCCGAACCTGATCGCCGGCACCGGCTTCCTCTTTGCACCGGCGGTCATCGCGCTTGCCGACACCTGCGCCGCGATCGGCTGCGGCAACAACATCCCCGACGGCGCGTCGTTCACGACGATCGAGCTCAAGAGCAACTTTCTCTCGTCGGCGCGGGTCGGCGAGCGCGTCGCGTGCCGCTGCACCCCGGTGCACCTCGGGCGCCAGACGCACGGCTGGGACGCGATCGTCACGAACGAGACGACCGGTCGTACGATGGCACTCTTTCGCTGCACGCAGATGGTGCTCACCGCTCGACGAAGCTGAGTCGAGCCCGCGAAGGCTCGACGAGGGTGGCGGATCGGCGCGCCCTGCTGGTCACGATCCCGGCATCGCGGCCCTCCCGGCTTCGGGTTCGTGACGTCAGGACGCGGCGACGCTCCGTTTCGTCTCGCGGCCCCACACCGGCGTGAGCCACGACGCGTACGCCGGGTCGCCGCCGCGCGCGACGTCGCGGAAGCGCGCGGCGATCGCCGCCGTGGCGGGGCCGACCTTGCCGGTGCCGATGCGGCGGCGGTCGATGCTCGCGACCGGCGTGACCTCCGCCGCCGTGCCCGAGAGGAACACCTCGTCCGCGACGTACAGCTCGGTGCGCGAGATGCGTCGCTCGACGACCTTCAGGTTCAGCGGTGCCGCCACCGCGAGTTCGAGGATGCTGCGCCGCGTGATGCCCTCGAGGTTGTCGGCGGTGGACGGCGGGGACACCAGCTCGCCGCGCCGCACCATGAAGAGATGGGCCGCGCTCGCCTCGCTCACCTCGCCGGACTCCGTGAGCACGACCGCGTCGTCGAAGCCGTTGCGCTTCGCCTCCGCCCGCGCAAGTGCAGAATTGAGATACGCGCCGGTCGGCTTCGCGCGCGCCGGAATCGCGTTGTCGGCGACGCGGCGCCACGACGACACGCACAGGTCGATGCTCTCGCTCTTGAAGTAGCGGCCAAGCGGCAGGCAGTAGATAATGAGCGAGGTCGGGACGTCCGTGAGCGTCGGCGAAAGCTCGTCCGAGTCGACGAAGAACAGCGGCCGGATGTAGTGGTCCTCGCGCGCGTCGTTGCGACGCAGCAGCTCGCAGAGGATGCGCGCGACGTCGTCCTGCGACACCGTCGGCACGAGGCCGAGGATGTGCGCCGACTCGAAGAGGCGCTCGACGTGGTCCGCAAGGCGGAAGACGTACAGCTCGCCCTGCTTCTCGTCCCAGTACCCGCGGACGCCGCCGAAGCAGCCGAGGCCGTAGTTGAAGGCCTTCGCGCGCACGCTGATCGTGGCGGCGGCGTCGTCGACGAAATCGTTGCGATGGTAGGTCACTCCCACGGCTGGCCTCCGGTCAGATCCGCCCGCATCGGGCGGGACCGCAGCAGTTCCACACAACGGCTCCGTCCTGGCAACCTGCCGGCCACGCCCTTGGAGGAGTGCCTTCACCAGGGGGCGATCGACCCGGGTGCGGGCGGCAGATGGCATGCTCGCCGCCACCTCGCCGGCACGTCGCCGATCACCTGCCGCCGGGGTGAGAAGACCGGCTACGACGGTACGGCCACGTATGCCGGATGCGACGCAAGCGACGTCGCGAAGGCGATCCCCGAGGCCGCGGGAACGGACGCGAACGGCGTCGCGACGCCGAGCGACCGCGCGCTGATCGCCGCCCCCGTGAACGCCGTCAAGCAACAGCAGGCCGAGCTCGACGAGCTGCGCGCGAAGATCGAAGGTGCCGAGGTGAAGTGGCGCGGCATGCCCTTGCCCTGGTCCGGCCGGTACGCTTGAGTGCGGCGCCGAGGAGAACCCACATGATCGGCTACGTCACCATCGGCTCCAAGGATCTCGACCGCGCGTGCAAGTTCTACGGCGAGCTGCTGGCGCTCGTCGGCGCGAAGCAGCTCATGGGCATGGATCGCATCAAGTTCTACGGAACGGCGATGGGTCAGCCCATGATCGCGCTGTGCACGCCCTACGACGGCGGGGCGCAGAGCCCCGGCAACGGCAACATGATCGCCATCCCCGGCGGCTCGCGCGAAGGCGTGGACAAGCTGTACGCGAAGGCGATCTCGCTCGGCGCGACCGACGAAGGGGCGCCAGGCGAGCGCATGCCCGTCTTCTACGGCGCGTACGTCCGCGACCTCGACGGCAATAAGCTCTGCTTCTTCGACATGAAGCTCGGCTGAAGCCCCGACGAGTCCCGCGCCGCGCGTCGCACGCCTGCTGCCCGGCGCGACGCGCGGCACCAACGGGACGCGGACCGCAGCCTGTTCGCGCAGCCCGCGCGCGCGCGTCAGCCCGCCGCGGCGCGCGGACGGAAGTGCAGCAGCGTGACGGTGTCGTCCACGCGCTCGAAGACGGCCTCGACCGCCGCGCCGATCGTCACCTGCTCCGGGTCGCACCCGACGATCTGCGTCGGCAGGCGGACGCCGTTCTCGAGCTCGACGATCGCGTAGACGTACGGCGTCTTGCCGAAGAACCACGGATTGGTCGGCTTGCGCACGATCGCGCAGGTGTAGACGCGGCCGGTCGGCGCCACCGCGTGCCACGCGACGTCGCGCGACAGGCACGACGGACAGAACGGGCGCGGGTAGAAGATCCACTTCGCGCAGGCGCCGCAGCGCGGCAGCTCGATGCGACCGGCCGCGATCGCCTGCCAGAACGGCGCCGCGTCGCCTTCGACCTGCGGCAGCGGGCGTGGGAACTCGGGCATCTGGTCGCTCATCGGTGGCTCCCCGGGGTGGGTATCCGATCCTCGCGCGCCGCCCCGGGCGGATGCGTCGGCTCCTCGCGTGCCGCGTCCATCAGCGGTCGCTCGCGAAGATCAAGGAGCACTCCTCGGTGAACGTACCGCCGTTGCCGTGCACGAACGCGACGTCGTTGCGCTTCACCTGCCGCGCACCGGCACGTCCCATGACCTGCCGCGCCCCCTCGACGACCAGCGTCATTCCGCCGCCGAGGCCAGGCTGTCCGAACGACAGCATGCCGCCGTTCGTGTTGAGCGGGAAGTCGCCCGCGTACGTGAGGTCGTGCGACTCGAGGAACGGGCCGCCCTCGCCCTTCGCGCAGAAGCCCGCGTCCTCGAGCTCGATGAGGACCGCGCTGGTGTAGCAGTCGTAGATCTCGGCGAGCGTGACGTCCTTCGGCGCTAGCCCCGCCATCCCGAACGCCTGCCGCGCCGACTCGACGGCCGGCGTGACCAGGAAGTCCGGACGCTGGAAGGGATCGGGCTCGAGGTGCTCGCCGAACCCCAGAACCCATGCGGGCCGGTGCGGACGGTCCTTCACGCGCTCGGCCGACGTGAGCACGATCGCTTCCGCTCCGGTGCACGGCATCACCACCTCGAGCAGGTGCAGCGGGTCACAGACCATCGCCGAGGCGAGCACGTCGTCGATCGTCAGCGGCTTGCCGTGGAAGAGTGCCAGCGGGTTCTGCTGCGCGCTGGCACGCTGGTCCGCCGCGATCTTCGCGAGCTGGCGCGACGTCGTGCCGTAGCGGTGCATGTGCAACCGCGCCGCCATCGCGTAGTCGGCGTTCGCTCCCGCCGCACCGTACGGCATCGTGAAGTCGCGCATCGGCGAGAACAGCGGCGGCGGCTTCAGGTACATGCCCTTCGGGTCCCAGGTGTCGCCGTTCACGCACAGCACGGTCGACGCCTGCCCGTTCGCGATCGCGGTCGCGGCGCGCGCCACCATCGCGCACGAGGTGGCGCCGCCGAGATCGACGAACTCGAGGTACGTCGGCGCCAGCCCCAGGTGCTCGGCCACCACGGAGGGCCAGAGCATCGAGTACTGCATCATCGCCGGGCACACGACGATCCCGTCCACGTCCGACGGCTTGAGGCCGGCGTCGTCGAGCGCCGCGAGCGACGCCTCGGTGATGAGCCCGAGCGGCGTGCGCCCCTCCGGCGTCTTGCTGGGCTTCAACTCCGCGAGCCCGACGACCGCGCTGCGTCCGCGCAGGGCGGTCGAGACGGCACTTCCTCGAACCGGTTGTTCCATCGCGGGCGCGTCATACGACGACGCGGGCGTCCTGAACAAGACCTGGCAGCCGCGCGCGCCGCGACCGGAGTCCGCGAGCCGATCGCGCCGCCCTCGGTGCGCAGATCGAGTCGCCAGCTGTCAGGCGACGCTCGGGCTGCCGCGGCCCCCCGCCGCGGCGGCGGCGCAGCGCTCGAGCGCCGCGGCGAGCTGCGCGAGCACGACCGGCTTGCTCACGAAGTCGTCCATTCCCGCGGCCATGCAGGCCTCGCGGTCCTCGCGCATTGCGTTGGCCGTCATCGCGACCACGCGAGGTCCGGACGCACCCGTCCAGCGCTCGCGGATCGCGCGCGTCGCGGCGAGGCCGTCCATCTCCGGCATCTGGACGTCCATGAGCACGACGTCGTACGCCTGCCGCTCCAGCGCGCGCAGCGCCTCGACGCCGTTCGCCGCGACGTCCGCGCGATACCCGATGCGCTCGAGAAGCTTCAGCGCGACCTTCTGGTTGAGGTGGTTGTCCTCGGCAACGAGGATGCGCAGCGGTGCGCGCTCGGCCAGGCTGGCCTCGGACTCGCGCGCCGCGAGCTCCGGCGCTGCGCGGTCGGCCGCGTCGCTCGTCATGCCGGCGACGAGCTGCAGCAGCCGCGCCTGCTTGACGGGCTTCACGAGGACGGTCGAGAGCTGCTCTCCTCCCGGCTCTCCGGAGAGGACCACCGCCTGCCGCAGCGTACCGAGCAGGATGACCGGAACGGTCGCGTGCCCCGGGGCGGCACGCATCGCGCACACCGTGGCGCTCGAGTCGATGCCGGGGATCGACGAGTCGAGCACGATCACGTCGAAGCGCTCGCCGCGCGCGAGCCAGGCGAGCGCTTCGCCCGGGTCGCACGTCACCCGGCTCTCGACGCCGATCGCGTCGAGCTGCGCCGCGATCACGAAGCAGCTGGCCGCGCAGTCGTCCACGACCAGCGCACGCAGACCCGGCCGCACGGCCACGCCCGGGGCGTCCTGCCGCGCCGCGGCAGCCGGCTCCGACACGGTGATCGTGAAGTGGAACGTCGAGCCGGTACCGGGCTCGCTCTCGACCCACAGGCGCCCTGCCATCAGCTCGACGAACTGCCTCGAGATCACGAGGCCCAGGCCGGTGCCGCCGTACTTGCGCGTCGTCGAGCTGTCGCCCTGCATGAACGGGCGGAAGAGGCGACTCACGGTGTCGGGCGCGATGCCGACGCCGGTGTCGCGCACGGCGAAGGACAGCTCGCAGGTCGCGTCGGACACCTCGCGCGCGGTGACGGCGAGCGCCACCTCGCCGGCCGAGGTGAACTTGATCGCGTTGCTCAGCAGGTTGATGAGCACCTGGCGGAGCCGCGCCACGTCGCCCACGACCTCCTGCGGGACGCACGGGTCCACCCAGGACAGGAGCTCGAGGCCCTTCTCCGCTGCGCGCTGCACCACGAGGTCGAGCGAGTCCTCGATGCAAACCCGCACGTCGAACGGCACGCGCTCGAGCGCGAGCTGGCCGGCCTCGATCTTCGAGAAGTCCAGCACGTCGTTGATGATGCCGAGCAAGCCGTCGCCGCTGGTGCGGATCGTCTCGACGCACTCGCGCTGCTCGCGGTTGAGCGGCGTGCCGAGGAGAACGCTCGTCATGCCGATCACCGCGTTCATCGGCGTACGGATCTCGTGGCTCATGTTGGCGAGGAACTCGCTCTTCGCCCGGCTCGCGCCGCGCAGGTCGTACATCAGCTGGTGGCTGCGGCGCATCGAGCGATCGAGCAGGTAAGCGCCGAGGGTCGCGAGCCCGGTCCCCGCGAGAAGCGTGATCACGATGTTCGTGAAGCGCGCCGGGTCGATCGCGGTCCGCGCCAGCGCGTACAGGTAGAGCGCCACCATGCCGCAGGAGACGATCGCCTGCGCGAGCATCCCCCACGGGTAGACCACCGCGCTGCCGACGAGCAGCAGGGTGAACGCGCCGACGAACAGGTCTATCTCGGCGAACTGCTGCTGGATCATCCACCACATGGCGACGCCGATCACGAGATTGAATCCGATCGCGAGGCCGGTCGCGTGCGCCCGCCCGTAGGAAGTGCTCGCGAGGACCAGCGCCAGCAGCGCGATCGACGCGATCACACCGAGCGCCAGGAGCCGGAGCTCGAAGCCCGGGGCGCCCACCGCCACGTTGGCGATCGTGGCGAGCGTCACCGGACCGAGGACGGTCGCCGTCGCGTACCGCAACCGCTGCGCGGTGAGCTCGTGCTGCGCCGCCCGGTACTCGGCGAACCACGGCGGCCGGTCGCGCCGGCCAGACCATTCCCCTGGTGTTCGTGAGAGAAACTGCCGCACCGATCGTGTATCGGCACCTCGAGGCAGGGACTTCTCGCCGCCGCCCCCGTTCGGGGAAATCGCCCGATCGCGCTATGCGGCCTGCGACTCCGGGTGCGCCGGCAGACCCGGAACCGGGAAGCGCGCGCACAGCCGCTCGACCCGCTCGCGGACGTCGGCGCGCAGCGCGTCATCAGCCGGTGCGGCCAGCACGTCGGCCATCCAGCCGGCGAGGAGCCGCATCTCGGGCTGCATCATCCCTCGCGCGGTCGCGGCGGGCGTGCCCAGACGGATGCCGCTCGGACGGAGCGGCGGGTTCGGGTCGTCGGGGATGATCTGCTTGTTGGTGGTGATCGCCACCGCGTCGAGCGCCTGCTCGGCGCGGCGGCCGTCGATGCCGAAGCTCGCGACGGTGTCGACGACCAGCATGTGATTGTCGGTGCCGCCGGTGACGAGCGTCACGCCCCGCACGAGCAGCTCGGCCGCCAGCGTGCGCGCGTTGCGCAGCACCTGCGTCCCGTAGGCGCGAAACGCCGGCTCGGCGGCCTTCTTCATCGCGATCGCGACGCCGGCGATCACGTTCATGTGCGGTCCGCCCTGCAGCCCGGGGAAGACCGACCTGTCGATCGCCGGGGCGAGCGCCTTGCGGCACAGGATCAGGCCGCCGCGCGGGCCGCGCAGGCTCTTGTGCGTGGTCGTGGTGACGACGTCGAAGCCCGCGTCGAACGGGTTGCGCATCACACCCGCGGCGATGAGCCCGCCGACGTGGCTCACGTCGGCCATCGTCAGCGCGCCGACCTCGTCCGCGATGCGCTTGAACTCGGCGTAGTCGTAGTCCCGGGGGTAGGACGTGTAGCCGCAGAGCACGAGCTTCGGCTTCACGTCGCGGGCCATGCGGCGCAGCTCGTCGAAGTCGATGCGGCCCCCGTTCGCCGGGTCCGTCCCGTAGCGCGCGAAGCGGAAGATGCGCCCCATGTGCGACACCGGCGCGCCGTGCGTGAGGTGGCCGCCGTGCGACAGGTCCATCGCGAGGACGGTGTCGCCTGGGCTCAGGAACGCGAGGTAGACGGCCTGGTTCATCGGCGAGCCGGAGAGCGGCTGGACGTTGGCGTGCTCGGCGCGAAACACGGCGCACGCCCGCTCGCGCGCGAGGCGCTCGATGGCGTCGGTGAACTCCTGCCCGCCGTAGTAGCGGCTACCGGGGTAGCCCTCGGCGTACTTGTTGGTCAGCACGCTGCCGAGCGCCACCAGCACCTCGGGCCAGGTGTAATTCTCCGACGGGATCATCTCGACGCCGCGCCGCTGGCGGCGCTCCTCCCCGGCGATCGCTTGCGCGACGTCCGGATCGGTCTCGGCGAGCAGGGCACGGAAGTCGTCCATGGGGGTTTCGTCCTTTCCCGGGCGGCGCACGACCGCTCGCGAACAGAGGTACCCGCGGCGCTGTTGTTCGGCAACGTTAATCCTACTAAGCCATTGGTATCGTGAAAATGAACGAGCTGGACCTGAACAAGCTGCACGTCTTCCTCGCGGTGGCGGAGCTGGGCGGCGTCAGCCCGGCCGCCCGCAAGCTCGGACGCACGCGCTCGGCGGTGAGCCAGAGCGTGTCGGCGCTCGAGCGCTCGCTCGACGTCGCGCTGTTCGACCGCGTCGGCCGGCGCATGCTGCTGACGCGCCCCGGCCGACGCCTGCACGAGCAGGCACGCGAGCACCAGCGTGCGCTCGAGCGCGTGCTCGCCGAGCTGTCCGACGGGGGCAGCGAGGTCCGCGGCCTGTTGCGCATCGGGCTCTTCCTCGGCTTCCCGCGCATCCGTTTCGCCGCGTTCGCGACGCGCTTTCGCGCGCAGCACCCACGCGCGTCGGTACGGATCGTGTTCGCGCCGCAGGACGACCTCGAGCGACGACTGCTCGCGAACCGCCTCGACTGCACGCTGTCGTTCCACACGCCCGAGAACGGCGGACGGCTCCAGGCGACGCGGCTCTTCGAGCAGAAGCTCGTCCTGGTCTCGGGCAGCCGCTGGTTCCGCGGCGGCTTCGACCGCGACGAGCTGTCACGGGTGCCGGTGATCGACTACTACCAGAGCGACCCGCTGATCGAGCGCTGGCTCGCGCACCACGTGGGAAGGGGCGCACCGCGCCCCGACGTGCGGATCTGGGCCGCGACGACGGACATGGTGCTCGAGCTGGTGCTCGGCGGTGCCGGCGTCGGCGTCGTCCCGGACTCGCTGGTCGCGCCGTACGTCAAGCGACGGCAGCTGCGCGTGCTCTCGCCGCGCAAGCTCGAGCTGACCGACTTCATCTGGCTCAACGAGCCCCGCGGCGCCCACCGCGACGCGACGCTGACGGCGTTCCGCGAGGCCGCGATCGCGGAGTTTCGCTAGTCGTAGCGCAGCGCCCGTCGCACGGGCAGGACAGAGCGTGCGGGTCTGGTCGGCCACGTGTGCGGAATCCCGGCTGCGCCCGCCCCCCCCAACCCGGCTAACGTGCGGCCCTGCCCCCTCCGATGATCCACGGGGAGTTCGCCATGAAGAACGATCGCAACGGCTACGCGGTGTCCACCGGCTCCGACGCGGTGATCGCCGCGCTGGACCGGTTCGCGACCGACTTTCTGGGCGCGCGCCCCGAGGCTACCGCCCTCGGCCGGCTCGCCGACGAGCATCCCGACTGTGCGCTCGCGCAGGCCTACGCGGCGGCGACGTCCCTCTACTCGCAATCGCGCGCCGAGATCGAGCGCACCGCGGTGCCGCTGCTCGAGCGCGCCTCGACGCTGCGCGCCGGTGCCACCGCTCGAGAGAGCCTGCTGATCGACGCGCTGCTCGCCTGGTCGCGCAACGACCTGCCAACCGCGATCGCGCTGCACGAGCGCCTCGCGGCGGACTGGCCGCACGACCTCGTCGCCGCGAAGATCGCGGAGTTCCTGTTCTACCAGGCGCCCGACTACCGCCGCCACCTGCGCTTCATGGACCGCATCGCCGAGGCCAACGACCACGAGCCGGCCTTCCTCGCGATGCACGCCTTCGCGCTCGGGCTGTGTCGGCACGACGAGCGCGCCGAGGCGACCGCACGACGCGCGATCGAGATCGACCGGGACACGCCGTGGGCGCACCACGCGCTCGCGCACCTGCTGCTGAACCAGCGCCGCATCGACGAGGGATTGTCGCTGCTCGGCGGGCTCGTGCCGACGTGGGCGGCACACACACCGGCCCTGCGCGGCCACAACTGGTGGCACCTGGCGCTGCTGCACCTGGCGCGCGAGGACGTGGACGCGGCACTGGGGCTGTATCGCGCGTCGATCGCCGGCAACGACCCGACGGACGTGTTCCAGCACGTGGACGAGATTTCGCTGCTGTGGCGTGCCGAGCTCGCCGGCCACCGTCAGGACGACGGGTGGCGCGCGCTGGCGCCGCACCTCGTCGAGCGCGCGCTCGAGCAGTGCTTCCCGTTCCTGAACGCGCACTACGCGTACGCGCTGACGCGCGCCGGCCGGCACGACGTCGTGCACGAGTCGCTGGCGCGGCTCCGCGACTACTCGTTCCGGCAGAGCGGCTTCTCGGCACGCGTGTTCCGCGACGTCGGGTTACCGCTGGTCACCGGCTGTGCCGCGTTCGCGGCTGGTGAAGCGGCGCGCTGCACGGTTCTGCTCGAGCCGATCATGCCGGAGATCGCGTGCGTGGGCGGCAGCGACGCGCAGAACGATCTGTTTCGCCAGACGTACGTCGTCGCGCTGCTCGATGCCGGCCGTCAGGCCGAGGCGCGCAAGCGCCTCAACGCACGCCTCGCGGGAGGCGCGCCAACGGCCGTCGAGCAGGGCTGGCTCGCGCGCGCCTGACCGGGCAGCCGAAAGCCGCGCGTTCTCGACGCGTGCGCGTTCGGCGCCGGAGCCCGGTGCGTCAGCGCACCGCGATCCCGGCGCGCGCAGCGCCTGCGGCGTGGTCGTCCGGGATCGTCTGCTGTGGCACTCGCTCGGCGCTCGCCGGAACACGGACGAGCGTGCGGGTCGACTTGGGCCGGCGCCCTTAGCGGCCGCGTCGTTGCAAGGCCAGACAGGATCCTGACCGCGGGCACGAGTCCCGCGGGCCCGCGAGCGACACTTCGTGGCCTGGCCCGGGTTCCGGCATCCCGATCTCGCGAAACCGCCGCCGAGCCCTCACGAAGGTGCGTGCCAGCGCCGGTACCTGCAGCGTGGCATGGTGGACCGCACGGTAGGGGCGGGGCGCGGCGCGGCCTCCGTCCCCGAAGAGCCGGCCATCGTCATCGCCGAGGACGACGACGTCACCGCGATGCTGACCACCGAGGTGCTGCGGCGGGCGGAATTCACCGTCGTACGCGCCCGCAACGGCGAGTCCGCCCTCGAAGAGGTCGAACGTCACCATCCCCGGGTCATGGTCCTCGACATCAACATGCCACGCCGCGACGGTCTCGAGGTCCTGCGCATCGTCCGCCGCAACCTCGAGGGCGCTCGAACGCGCGTTCTCGTCCTGAGCTCGCACGCCCAGGCCGACGTCGCCGAGCGTGCCCGCAAAGACGGCGCCGACGACTACCTCGTCAAGCCGTTCGCGCCGACGGAGCTCGTCGCGCGCGTGCGGCGCCTCGACGACGCCACCGAAGAGCGGTGACTGCCGCGCTTCTCCGGGTTCGACGTGAGCTCCGCCGCGACCTCGCTGCTGGTGACCGGTGTCCTGTGTCTGGCGCTGGTGGCGTTCGCGGCGTGCGCGGCGCTCGTGATCCATCACGCCTTCGGTGAGACGCTGCGCGCCGGGCGCGAGCGGCGCGCCAAAGACGCCCTCCTGCTGCTGGCGCCGTTCATCGTCGACGCGGAGCAGCTTTCCGAGATCGCGATGGTCGCCGTCGGGCGCTTCGGGCGGGGTCCGGTCGCAGACGTTCTGCGACGTGCGCGCAACGATCTCTCGGGCAGCCACGGCATCGCGCTGACGGCCGCACTGGAACGGATCGGAGAGGTTCGTCGGCTGCGGCGTCTCGCGCGATCGCGCTTCACCGCGCGCCGCCGCACCGCGATCCGCCATCTCGGCGAGTGCGGTGGCGCGGCCGCCTGCGAGGCGCTGGCGGGCGCGCTCGGCGACGCCGCGTGGCAGGTCCGCCGCGCGGCCCGCGATGGTCTCCTCACCGACGCCAGCGCCGAGTCGATCCGGCTCGCGGTCGAGTCCTATCTCGCCGAGGAGGCGAAGAGCCTCGGCTGGCAGCGTGCCTTCTACGCCCGCTTCGCACTCGTCGCGCCCGAGCAGCTCTGTCCCCTGGTGCGCAGCGGGACGCTGTCCAGCGACGAGGAGAAGCACGCGATCGACGCGCTCGGCCACGCTCGCGTCGGCGGGGCGATTCCCCTGGTGCGTCCGCGCCTCTCGGCGGAGGATCCGGAGCTGCGCGCCTCGGCGGCACGCTTCGTCGGCAAGCTCGGCGACGCCGCGAGCGTACCCGCCCTGGTTCGCGTCCTCGCCGATGCGGAGTGGTTCAGCCGCGCGGCGGCCGCGCGCGCTCTCGAGACGGTCGAGAAACCCGCCGTGGCCCTGGCGGCCCTCGGCGCCTGCCTGCACGACCGCGCCTGGTGGGTGCGGACGAATGCGGCGCGCACCCTGGCGCGCGCCAACGATCTCGGGCTCGGCATCCTCGGTGACGCGATCGACGGCGCCGACCCGTACGCCCGGGACGCGGCACTGACGGCGCTCGCGACCCATCGGGTCCGGGGGACGGCCCGGCCAGCGGCCGCGGAGACCGCGCGGCCGCGCACCGAGGTGGGCACGTGCCGACCGTCACCGGCGTCCTGCGTGCGGTCGAGAGCATCATCCTGGTGTACTTTCTCGTGCTCAACTCGACGTACCTGGTGTTCACCGCGATCTCGTTCTGGGACCGGCGCCGCTGTCGCGCGCGCGTGTGGCGCGGCGGCCTGCGCGCGCTGCTGTCGGACTGGTCCTATCTGCCGGTGTCGATCCTCGTCCCGGCCTACAACGAGCACGGCATGGTCGTGGCCAACGTGCAGGCGCTGCTCACCGCCACCTATCCGGAGTTCGAGCTTGTGGTGATCAACGACGGCTCGACCGACGAGACGGTGGATCGCCTCAAGGACGCCTTCGATCTCGTCGCCGTCCCGCCAGCGACGCGCATCTCGATCTCGACCAACCGGGTGCGCGCCGTCTACTGCTCGCTCGACCACCCCAACCTGATCGTCATCGACAAGGAGAACGGCGGCAAGAGCGACGCCCTGAACGCCGGCATCAACGCCCAGACGTATCCGCTGTTCTGCTCGATCGACGCCGACTCGCTGCTCGAGTCGGACGCCCTGCTGCGGGTTGCGCGCTCGTTCGCCGAGGACGACCGCATCGTCGCGTCGGGTGGCATCGTCCGCGTCCTCAACGGCTCCGTGGTCGACCACGGCGAGGTCGTCGAGGTGCGGGCGCCAACACGCCGATGCTGCTCTGCCAGTCGCTCGAGTACGTACGGGGATTCCGCGCCGGGCGGACGGCGCTCGCGCGGCTGAACCGCCTGCTCATCATCTCCGGTGCCTTCGGGCTGTTCCGCAAGGACGCGGTCCTCGCGATCGGCAGCTACCGGACGGACACCGTCTGCGAGGACATGGCGCTCGTGGTGCGGCTGCATCGCGAGACGCGGCGCAGCGGGAAGCCCGGCCGAGTCATGTTCGTTCCCGATTCAGTCTGCTGGACGCAGATCCCGTCGGACTGGAAGTCGCTGCTCCGGCAGCGCGACCGCTGGCAGCGCGGTCTCCTCGAGAGCCTGTGGATGCACCGCACGATGTTCCTCAACCCGCGCTACGGCTCCGTCGGGCTGATCGGCTTCCCATTCCACGTCCTGTTCGAGGCGCTCGGCCCCGTGATCGAGGTGTCGGGCTACCTGCTGCTGCCCATCCTGTACTCCAGCGGAAACCTGAACGGTCCCTTCGTCGTCCTTTTCCTGCTGCTCGCGGTGCTCTTCGGCATCGTGCTGTCCGTCACTGCCCTGATCCTCGACGACCTGCTCTTCCGGCGCTACGCGCGAACCGCCGACCTCCTCAAGATGATCGCCGCGACCGTGGTCGAGTACTTCGGGTACCGGCAGCTCCTCGCCACGCGCCGCGCGTTCGCCGCGATCAACGTTTTCCGTCGCAAGGGGCACTCGGGGAAGATCGAGCGCGAGGCGATCGCACCGACCAAGCGAAGAGCGGCGTCGACATGAGTCGCGCGCAACGGCCCGGACCCACGGCGGCGGCGCTTCTCGTCGCCGCGACGCTCCTCGCCGGCCGTACTGCGTGGGCCGCGGAGCCGGCCTCGCCCGATGTCGCCGCGGGCGACATCTACCAGGCACTGCCGTGGAGCTTCGATGTGTCGGTCGGCTATCGCCGGCTCGGGTTCTCGGATCCGGTAGACATCTACACGGCGTACGTCGCCAAGTACGTGGGCGACTGGATGCCGTGGGCGCGCATCTACCTGACACCCAACGATGTCGGCACGTCGCGCTCGTTCGGTCGACGACGGCCTCGAGGCGCTGCTCGGGCCGCTCACGCTGCGTCCGGCGGCGTCGCTGCCGCTGCAGCTCGCCGTGCTGCTCGCGCTCTCGGGCGCCGCGTGGCTGGTCCCGCGCGAGGTCGCGGTCTTCGACTGGAACTACCTCGTGCAGAAGCTGTCCGCCGGCGTGATCTGGTGCCTGTCCTTGGCGCTCCTGTACTCGGCGGCGAAACGTCACGATCCACGGACCGGCTGGAGCGTGGGGGTGCTCGCCTCGGCGGTGACGGTGCTGCTGGTCTTCCGCGTCGTGCAGGCCGCGCCGGCGCGCATCCCGGCGCTGCTCGGCGAGCAGACTGCGGACGCGTCCCCGGCGCTGCTCGGCGAGCAGACTGCGGACGCGTCCCCGGCGCTGCTCGGCGAGCAGACTGCGGACGCGTCCCCGGCGCTCGCGCGCCACGCCGGCTACGACGCCTCGTTCAAGCTGGTCCACGACGCGCTCGCACCGCGCGTCGCCGACGCGTCGACCGGCTCGTCCCACGAGTTCCTGCAGCAGAACACGAACATCTCGCGGGCGACCAGGGTCGACCCGGTGAACGTCGAGCTGGTGGACGACCTCCAGCCGACCGGCGGACACCAGCCCAACGTGTCCCTCTTCGTCGTCGACAGCCTGCGCCGCGACCATCTCGGCGCGTACAACCCGAAGGTCGACTTCACGCCGGCGATGGACGCCTTCGCGCGCGAGAGCGTCGTCCTGGAGAGCGCGTTCACGCGCTACGGCGCGACCGGGCTGTCCGAGCCGTCGATCTGGGTCGGCGGCAAGATGCTGCACAAGCAGTACATCGAGCCGTTCTACCCGGTGAACGCGCTGCACAGGCTGCTCGAGACCGATCGCTACCGGAGCTACGTGAGCATGGACACGATCCTGTCCACGGTGCTCGAGCCGTCGAGCTCGATCACCGAGCTCGACCAGGGCGTTCTCGACAAGGACTACGACCTCTGCCACTCACTGCAGGACCTGGCGAGCAAGCTGCGCGAACGCGACGATCGCTCGCAGCCCGTGTTCGCCTACACGCAGCCGCAGAACCTGCACGTGGCGCAGATCTCCCGCCAGGGCTCGGAAGCTCTCGACGGTCGGAGCTACGCGGGCTTCCACGCGCCGTACGCGTCGCGCCCCGAGCGGATCGACCGCTGCTTCGGCGAGTTCATCGCCGCGCTGAAGAAGGACGGCCTCTACGACGACAGCATCGTCATCCTCACCGCCGACCACGGCGAGTCGCTCGGCGAGGACGGCCGCTGGGGTCATGCGTACACCATGTACCCGGAGATCGTGCGCATCCCGCTGATCGTTCACCTGCCGCCCGCGATGCGCGCGCAGCTCGACTGGGACCCCGAGGCGGTGTCGTTTCTCACCGACATCACGCCGAGCCTCTACTACCTCCTCGGACACCGCCCGCTGCGGCGCGATCCGGTCTTCGGCCGGCCGCTCTTCGTCGCGAAGGACGATCGCGAGACGCCGCGCACGCCCGCGCGGGACGAGGAGGTCCTGGTGTCGAGCTACGGGCCGGTCTACGCGGTGCTGTCCGACGGCGGCCGCTCGCTGTGGATCTCCGACGGCGTCAATTACAAGGACATGCAGCTCGACCTGGCCCCCGACGGTACGGCCACGCAGCGCTCGGTCTCGGCCGCCACCAAGCGCGAGCGCGAGCAGCAGATCCGCGACCAGGTGGGCGAGCTCAACCGCTTCTACCGCTTCGGCGAAGCGGGCCAGAGGGAGCCGGGCACGCCACCGGCGTCCTGAGCCGGTGGCGGCGGCCGCGGGAGACGCGCCGCCGGTGCTTGAAGCAGCGCACGAGATCCGCCAAGCCCTCCGCTGGGGGCCTCCGCGCTGAACGATCTCCTCTACATCACGCCCGTCATGCCCGGGCCGACCGGCAAGGGCGTTCGCATGCGCGCGTACTCGGTCCTCGAGGCGCTGGCCACCCGCCACACCGTCACCTGCCTGGTCGTTCCGCTCTGGGACCCGCGCGGTCAGACGGACGTTCCCGCGGCCACGGCGGCTCTGGCCGAGGTGGTGCTCGCACCACCGGGGCCCGCGTATGCCGTGCACCGCAGGCTGCTGTCGCGAGCGTGGTACCGGCGCCTCGCCGCACAAGCGTCCGCCCGTCTGGGACCGTCGCCGCTCGAGAGCATCGTCGTTCCGTCCACGGTCGGATCGTCCCGTCTGACCGGACGCCGGTTCGCCCACGTGCACGCGTTCCGTCTCTGCACGGCGCCGTTCGCTGCTCCGTTTCTCGACGGCGCGCGCCTGAGCATCGATCTCGACGATCTGGAGGGCGAAGCCAGGCGGCGGATCGCCCGCCTGCCGGACACCGACCCGGCGATGGCGCGCGCTCTCGAGGCCGAGGCCGCGCTGGCCGACGTCCTCCTGCGGCACTGGCAACGGCGAGCCGACCTGCTCCTCGTCGCGTCCGAGCAGGACCGCGCCACGGCGCAGCGCGGCTTCGACGGAACGGTCCTGCTCGCACCCAACGTGGTGCACCCACCCCCGACCGTGCCGCCGCTGCCCTGCGACCCGCCGCACTGCATCCTGTTCGTCGGGGGGCTCGACTACCCGCCCAACCGCGACGCGGCCACCTGGCTCGCGCGCGAGATCGTGCCGGCCCTGGGACGCCTCGAGGCGCCCCCCTGGAAGCTGTACTTCGTCGGCGCAGGCGGCCCCACGCTGCTCGCGAGCCTCGGCGCGCGCGATCCGCGGCTGGTCGCGTACGACGCGGTGCCCGACGTCGCCCCGCTGCTCGCTCGCGCCCGGGCCGCCGTCGTCCCCCTGCGGGCGGGTGGCGGGACGCGGATCAAGGTGCTCGAGGCGCTCGCGTACGCGCGGCCGGTCGTCGCGACGACCGTCGGCGCCGAAGGCCTCGACCTGACCGGAGGCACCCATCTCCTGATCGGCGACGACGCCGCCGCGATCGCGGCGCACCTCGCGAGCCTGCTGCGCGACGACCACCTGGCGACGCGTCTCGGCGCGGCGGGGCGCGGTCGAGTCCTGGAGGCCTACACGCCCGACCCGTTGGCTCGGGCGCTCGCCAGCGTGTAATCGTGGTCGGGCGGGACGTCCGCGCGGGATCTGCCCCTGCGGTCCTGCCCGCAGACGTTCGTCGCCGGCCAGCGGCGGCGAGACCGCCATCCGGGAGGACCCGCCGTGCACGACCTGATCATCCGCAACGCGACCGTCGTCGACGGCACCGGCGCGAGCGCCCGTGCGGGCGACGTGGCGATCACCAACGGCCGCATCGACGCCGTCACCGCCCCCGGGGCGATCGCGCCCGGGGCGAAGAACGCGGCCGAGGAGATCGACGCCGGCGGCCTCGTCGCCGCCCCCGGCTTCATCGACGTGCACACGCACTACGACTGCCAGCTCTTCTGGGACCCGACGGCGAGCCCGTCGTCGTGGCACGGCGTGACGAGCGTCGTCATGGGCAACTGCGGGTTCACCATCGCGCCCTGCCTGCCCGAGCACCGCGAGACGGTCATGCAGCTGCTGCTCTACGTCGAGGGCATGCCGATCGAGACGCTACGCGCGGGCATCGAGTGGAGCTGGGAGGAGTTCCCCGACTACCTCGGCGCACTCGAGCGCCAGGGTGTCGGGCCGAACGTGGCGGCCTTCGTCGGCATGTCGGCGGTGCGCTTCCGCGTGATGGGCAAGGCCGCGGTCGAGCGTCCGGCGACCGGGGACGAGATCACGCGCATGCAGCACGTCGTCCGCGACGCGATGCGCGCAGGTGCCGTCGGCTGGTCGACGTCGCTCTCGCCGACACACTTCTTCGGTGACGGCACGCCCGCACCGACGCGCGTCTCGGACGACGCCGAGCTCGACGCGATGGCCGCCGTCCTGCGCGAGTTCGGACACGGCCTCATCGAGCTGGCACCGCAGAGCCTGCTCGGCACGCCCGACGACAAGCTGCGCGAGCTCGACCTGTTCGCGCGCCTCGCGCGGGTCTCGGGCCGGACGGTGACGTTCGCGCCGCTGCACGAGTCGCCGTTCTTTCCGGGAGCCGCGCAGCAGATCCTCGACGCGTCGCGCGCGCACCTGGCGGACGGCGCGAGCGTCGTGCCGCAGGTCGGCTGCCGCCCGCTGGAGCTGCGCTTCGACTTCGCCCGGCCCGCCTTCGGCCTCGAGAACAACGGCTTCTGGAAGCCGATCATGCACCGCACGCTCGACGAGCGCCGGGCGATGTTCGCGAGCCCGGACTTCCGCGCCAAGCTGCGCGGATACGACGCCAACATGAAGGCGCTGCTGACGCCGAGCTGGGAGCGCATGTTCCTGCGCGTGCCGGCGCACCCCGAGAACGCGCGCTGGGTCGACGTCAGCGTCGCCGACATGGCGCGGCAGACGGGTAAGCACCCGGTGGACGCCTTCCTCGACGTCTCGCTCGCCGATGACCTCGCCGGACAGTGGGGCGTCGAGGTCCTGAACGCCGACGAGGAGAAGGTCGGCGCGCTGATCCGCTCCGAAGGCACCGTGCTCGCACTGTCCGACGCGGGCGCGCACGTCGACACGCTGTGCGATCAGGGCTTCACCAGCTACCTGCTCGGCCACTGGGTGCGCGAGCGCGGGCTGCTCGGCCTCGAGGAGGCGGTGCGCCTCATCACCAGCAGGCCCGCCGAGGTCTACGGCCTGCACGATCGCGGCACGCTCGCCGCCGGCAAGGCCGCCGACGTCGTGCTGTTCGACCCGAAGACGATCCGCATGCGTCCGACGGAGGTCGTCGCCGACCTGCCCGGCGGGCAGAAGCGCCTCCTGCAGCGCGCGGAGGGCATTCCGCTGGTGCTCGTGAACGGCAGGCGCGCGGTCGCGGACGGCAAGCCGACGGGCACGCTCGCGGGCCAGGTGCTGCGCGGCGGAAGAGCCTGACGACCGATCGCTCGCCTCGAGAGGGGCCGATCTACCCGAGCGCGGTCGCTCGTGGATCCTTCCGCGTCAGCAGCGCGACCGCCTCGACGTGGTACGTTTGCGGGAAGATGTCGATCGGCTGCACGAGCTCGACGCGGTATGCGCGCGCCAGCGTCTTGAGGTCGCGCGCGAGCGTCGCCGGATTGCACGACACGTAGACGATCCGTGCCGCTGCCAGCGCGAGCAGCGACGACAGCGCCTCCGCGGCGCCGCTGCGCGGCGGATCGAGTACGACCGTGTCGACGCGCAGGCCGCGCCTGGTCCAGCCGCGCAGCACGGTCTCGGTCGGGCCGATCGCGAGCTCGACGTTGTCGATCCCCAGCCGGCGCACGTTCTCGCGCGCCGCCTCCACGCTGGTCGGTGTGCGCTCGACGGCGAGCACCGCACCGGCGCGACGCGCGAGCGGCAGGCTGAGGTTGCCGGCGCCCGCGTAGAGGTCCGCGACGCGGTGGTGCTTCGCCACGCTCGCGTGCTCGAGCACGAGGCGGATCAGCTCCGCGTTGCCGTGGTCGCTCACCTGGCTGAAGTCGCCGGCGCGCAGCCACATCTCGTCGCCGTCGACGAGCGGCACGCGCACGCGGTCGTCGCCCCAGACGCGCCGGAAGCGCTTGCCGCGCAGGACGAGAGCCGCGATGCGTGGCTCTCGTCGCAGCAGGGCCTCGCCGACCTCGGCGTCCGCTGCGGCCATCTCACCATCCGCCTGCGCCACGACCGCCACCCGGTGGTCGTCGCCGGTCGCGACGATCTCGACGCGGTTCACACGCGTACCGAGCGCCCGGACGAGCGCGCGCGCGAGCGGGATCGCACCCTCGAGACGCTCGTGGCCGAGCAGGCAGTGCTCCACCGGAACCAGGTCGTGCGACGCCGCCGCGAGGAAGCCGACCTCGCTGTCGGCGACGCGCAGGCTGAGGCGCCGCCGGTAGCCGTACTCGCTCGCGGCACGCACGATCGGTCGCACCACCGACGGGTCGATGCCTCCCATGCGCGAGAGGAGGTCACGGACCGATGCTTCCTTCGCCGCAGCCTGCGCGTCGTAGGCGACGTGCTGCCAGGGGCAGCCGCCGCAGCGCGGCAGGTAGGGACACGGCGCCTCGCGCCGCACCGGGCCGGGGGCGAGCACGCGGGCCACGCGCGCGTAGGCGAACGTCGGATGGTCCTCGTCGACCTCCACCTCGACCTCGTCGCCCGGTGCGGCCTGCCGCACGAAGTGCACCTTTCCGTCGATCCGCGCGACGCCGTGCGGACCGTGCGCGAGCGACTCGATGCGGGCGACGGCCATCGTGGTAGAGGGGTCGGTATCATGCCGAAGCAGATCGCGCCTTACGGGTCGTGGCGCTCGCCGATCACCGCCCGCTGGATCGTCGCCGACGCGGTCGGACTCGGCGCGATCGCCGTCGCCGGCGACGACCTGGTGTGGAGCGAGTCGCGACCGGGCGAGGGTGGACGCACGGCGCTCGTGCGGCGCCGCCCCGACGGCACGACGCTCGACCTGCTGCCCCGGCCGTGGAGCGCGCGTAGCCGCGTGCACGAGTACGGCGGCGGCGCCTTCAGCGCATCGCGCGACAGCGTCTACTTCGTCGACGACCGCGAGCAGCGCGTGATGGCATGCGCGCTCGACGGTGCGGCGCCGGTGGCGCTGACGGCGCCGTCGGCGCGCCGCCACGCCGACTTCGCGATCGACGCGCGGCGCCGGCGCCTGATCGCCGTTTGCGAGGACGTCGCGGCGAGGCCCGAGCCCGCGAACTTCCTGGTCTCGATCCCGCTCGCGGGCTGCGAGCAGGGCGCGACGCTGGTCTCGGGCCACGACTTCTACGCCTCGCCGCGTCTCAGCCCCGACGGGACGCAGCTCGCGTGGCTCGCGTGGCGGCACCCGAACATGCCGTGGGACGCGACCGAGCTGTGGGTCGCGGATCTCGACCCTGCGGGATCCCCGCGCGACGCGCGATGCGTCGCGGGCGGGAGCGGCGAGTCGGTCTTCCAGCCCGAGTGGTCGCCGGGCGGCGTGCTGCACTTCGTCTCCGACCGGACGGGCTTCTGGAACCTCTACCGCTGCGACCGCGCGGCGGGTGTCGGTTCGGCGATCGAGGCACTGTGCCCGCGCGCGGCCGAGTTCGGGCTGCCGCAGTGGGCGTTCGGCATGACGACCTACGGCTTCGCGGACGAGCACCGGATCATCTGCTGCCACGCCGAGCGCGGCGAGTGGCGCCTCGCGCGCCTCGACACGCGCGACGGCTCCCTGACGCCGATCGACGTTCCGTTCATCGGCTTCTCGTCGCTCGTCGTGCGCGGCGTGCGCGCATGGTTCGTCGGCGGTTCGGCGACCGAGCCGGCGGCGCTCGTCGAGCTCGACCACGCGTCCGGCGAGCACCGCGTCCTGCGCCGCTCGGCGAGCCTCGAGCTCGATCCCGGCTACGTCTCGACCGCACGGGCGATCGAATTTCCGACCGGCAGCGGCGGCACCGCGTACGGCTTCTACTACCCGCCGCGCAACCGCGAATTCCAGGGTCCGCCCGGCGAGCTTCCGCCGCTACGCGTGCGCTCGCACGGCGGACCGACGTCGGCCACCGACGGGTCGCTGAAGCTGCCGATCCAGTACTGGACGAGCCGCGGCTTCGCGGTGCTCGACGTCAACTACGGCGGCAGCACCGGCTACGGGCGCGCCTACCGCGAGCGGCTGAACGGCCAGTGGGGCGTGGTGGACGTCGCGGACTGCGTCGCCGGCGCGCGGCATCTCGCCGCGCAGGGCCTCGCCGACACCGAGCGGCTGACGATCAGCGGCGGCAGCGCCGGCGGCTACACCACGCTGTGCGCGCTGGTGTTCCACGACGTGTTCGCCGCGGGCGCCAGCCACTACGGCATCGGGGACCTCGCGGCACTCGCCGCGGACACGCACAAGTTCGAGTCGCGCTACACCGAATCGCTGGTCGCACCCTGGCCGGCGGGCGAGGCTCTGTACCGCGAGCGCTCGCCGCTGCACCATGCGGACCGCCTGTCGCGCCCGGTGATCTTCTTCCAGGGCCTCGACGACAAGGTGGTGCCACCGAACCAGGCCCAGGCGATGGTCGCGGCGCTGCGCGCGAAGCGGCTGCCGGTCGCCTACGTGGCGTTTCCCGGCGAGCAGCACGGGTTCCGGAAGGCCGAGACCATCGTGCGCGCGCTCGAGGCGGAGCTCGACTTCTTCGGTCGCATCCTCGGCTTCACGCCCGCCGACCCGATCGAGCCGGTCGAGATCGAGAACTTTCCCGGACGTCGGAGGTAGCCGCCCTGCTCGGTTCGAGCGCTCGTGGGAGGTGAAGCCGGGCGGGCGTCGGTCGGAAACGTTCTGCCGGTTCCCGCCCTCGTGTCGGCGAAGCCGGTATGGGCGTCAGTCCGGATAGCCGCGCAGGCCGCGCGCGATCGGGTTGTCCGCGAAGTCCCAGTTGCGCCCCGGCGCCGCGTCGACCGACACGGGCGACGCGTTCCACACGATCGCGGCCGGTGGCCTGCCCCGCGGTCCGTAGGTGCCGACCGCCTGGATCGCCGCCTGCAACGGCAGCAGGGCCCACACCGCGACGGTGAACGCGCGCCGTCGCCGCGGCGCCGCGGTGGTGCCGATGCCCATCGCGACCAGCAGCACGATCAGAGGCTGGGTCTCGGAGAGCAGCCGCGGACCGTAGCTGTACCCGCCCCACCAGTTCGACCAGGCGGCGGTGAGGAGCAGCGCCACGACGATGCCGGCGATCAGTGCCACCGCGAGGTCGTTCGCGAACGCACGCGGCTCGAGCGCGAGCAGCAGCACGAGCAGCACGGTCACCGGGAAGTAGACGAAGAGCCCGCGCCCGGGGCTCAGCAGCAGCCCCGGAAGCGCGGTCGCGAAGTCGAACGCCATCGGTGCGGCGACGCCGTAGCCGCCGCTCACCGTGCCGAACACCAGCCCGTTCCACGCGAGCAGCGCGGCCGCACCGACGAGCGCCGGGGCGGCGAGTGCCACCCACTGCCGCGGGTGGCGCCGCAGCGCGACCAGCGCGAGGGGGGGCCACGATGAGCAGGTTGTTCGGCCGGATCGCGACCGCGAGCGCGCACGACGCGGAGAACGCGGCGACCGCACCCGCGACCCGCTCGCCCGTCGCCGCGCGCCGCGACGCGCGCGCGAGAC
>VGTK01000043.1 GCA_016874715.1 Deltaproteobacteria bacterium
GCCGCGCCAGCGTCGCCCGAGCGCGCCGCAGCGCCGCGACCACGGCGACGAGCGCGTGCCGGCAAACGTCGTCCGAAGCGACGCGGCACGCGTCGGCGCCGGCCAGGAAGTCCGCGCAGGCGGCCTCGGCGGCAACGACCTCCGGTGCGACGCCGATCACCCCGGCGATGCGCCGCGCCTCGCGCAGCGCGACCACGACGTCCGCCCCGAGCCCTGCAAGGGACGCCGCAGGCGGCGGGTCTAGGGCCCACGCCGTTTCGCGGCCGAGAGAGCCGATCGTCAGGAGGATCGTCGCACCGGCAGCGGCGAAGCGGGCGAAGCGAGCCCGCGCAGCCACGCCTCGAAGCGCGGCAGCACGCGGTAGGCGTCGAGCACCGGGTTCAGCCAGCCCGTCGTGACGCAGTAGCCGTGCGAGAAGTCGCCACGGTGATGCCGCTCGTGGGCGTCGGGCGACAGGATGAGCCGCCGGCGCTGCAACCAACGGACCGCGGACGGCCGGTGTGCGGCATGCGCCCACTTGTGGAACTGGTTGGTCGCCGCGATCGCGAGCGCCAGCACGATCACGAATCCGTGCACGGCAATCGACCCGAGCGCTCCTCGCGGCGGCCCGGCGAGCACGATGGCGAGGACCGGCAGCAGCACGGCGAGCGCGTTGTTGCCGCCCAGCTCGAACAATCCGTGCCGGGTGATCGCCAGCGGGTCGCGGTGGTGCTCCCGGAACGGGTGGATCAGCATCCGACCGATCAGCGGCGTGTCGTCTGCGAAGAACCGGTCGCACGTCCAGTGGACCAGCCCGGAGAGGAAGTCGGCTGCGAGCAAGGCGAGCGCCGAGACCGGCAGCAGCACCCACCAGGGACCGCCGTCGCCGACGACGCGCAGCAGCCGCACGGTCGCGGTCGCGAGCAGGAACGTGAGCGTGCTCAGCGACACGACATCGAACGCCTTCACCCAGAATGGTCGCTGCTCCTCCCCGTCGGGCTCCGCCGCGCGGTCGCCACCCCGGTCGGGGGGCCCGGACGGGCCGGTCAACGCGTGCAAGTTGGCATCGTGGAACGGGGAAATCCAGTCCTCGGGACGGCGCATGCGGGTCTCCATGATCGAATCTCGCTACGGATCTGGCGGGTCGTCCGGATTCGCCGGCGCGGTGCCGGGCGGCCGCGGAATCTTCCTGCGTGGTCCCCTGGATTTCGTGCGACGCATCCGGCACGAGAGCCACGCGAATGTGTGTCGCCGGCAGCCCCCCGCGCAGGAACGCCCTGCGCTCCTCGACCGCAGGCCTGCTCTTCCTGCACGTGCTCCTCCTCGCCGCCCTGGCGGCAGCCTCCCCCGCCGCCGATCGACCGCCGAACCTGGTCCTGCTGATCGGCGACGACCACGGCTGGCCGTACTCCGGCTTCATGGGGCACCCCATCGTCCGCACGCCCAACCTCGACGCGCTCGCCGCGAGCGGCACCACGTTCGTGAACGCGCACGCCACGGCGAGCGTCTGCCAGCCCGCGCTGCGTGCGCTGCTCGCCGGCGTACACGACGAGCAGTGGACGCGCCGCAGGCGCGTCCTCGAAGGAGTGTTCGGGGCGATGCCCGTGCGCAGCGAGGTGCAGCACTACCGCACCGTGCCACGCGAGCTCGCGCGGCGCGGCTACCTGTCGTGGGAGGGGGGCAAGCTCTGGGAGGGCACCTTCGTGACCGCCGGCTTCACGCACGGCCTTGCGACCTTCCTCTTCCCGGACCCGTACCGCAGCGCCGGCGACCAGTTCGGACGCGACGGCTGGAGCGACGGCACGGCCATGGCGCCGCTCGACGCGTTTCTCGATCAGGCGGGCGAGCAGCCGTTCTTTCTCTGGGTCGCCCCGATGCTCCCGCACGTCCCGCACGATGCTCCGGGGGAGTTCACCGCGCCGTACCAGAACGCCGGCCTGCCGCCCGAAGTGGCTGCCTACTACGCCAACGTGTCGTGGCTCGACGCGGTCGTCGGTGCGGTGCTCGCGACGCTCGAGCGTCGCGGGCTGCGCGACGACACCCTGGTCGTCTACCTCTCCGACAACGGCAAGGACGCGGCGCTGCCGAGCCTGAGCACCGGCACGGGCACGGGCAAGGGAACGCTGCACGAGCTCGGTTTCCGCACGCCCCTCGTGCTGAGCTGGCCGGGGCACATCGGCGCCGGCGTGGTCCGCGACGACCTCGTCTCGACGCTCGACGTCCCGGCGACGCTGCTCGACTACGCGGGCGCGGCACCGATCGGCGACCGCGACGGGATGAGCCTGCGCGACGCGCTCGAACAGGGTGAGCCCGTCGGCCGCTCGAAGCTCGTCGGACGCTACCGCGGCAGGCTGCCCGAGAACGACGGCTGGTACGTGCGCACCCCGCAATGGCGCTACCTCGTCACGAGTGGAGGCGTCGAGAAGCTCTACGCGATCGCCAGCGATCCCTTCGAGACGCGCGACGTCGCCTCGACGCACCCCGAGCTTCGGCAAGGCTTCCGCGAAGACGTGCGGGCCTGGCAGAGCCGCCTCGACGCCGGCAGCACGACCCTCGAGGTCACGGGCCGGCTCACCGACGCCGCGGGCGCTCCGGTCGCCGGCGAGCCGCTCGAGTTCAGCGGACGCAGCGCGGCTGGCCGACCGATCCGCCTGCGCGCGTTGACGGGCACGCGGGGCGACTTCGCCTTCGCGGCGCTGCCGCAGGGGAGCTACGCGCTCCTGAGCCGCCGCCCCACCGGCGAGGTGCACCTGGGTGCACGCGAACGCCGTATCCCCGTCCCGCTGCCGGCGGGGAGCATCGACGCTCACCTGGAGCTCGAGGGTCGTCCGCCCTCCTCGCACCGCGACGCCGGTACGGGCACGATCGCCGGGCTCGTCCGCGGGCCGGACCGCGCACCGCTGCCGGGTGCCACCGTCAAGCTGCGCGGCCAGGATGACGCGCGCGGTGTGTGGATCGTCGCGCGGACCGGCGACGACGGCCGCTACCGCGCGGAGAACCTACCCGCCGGCACGTATCACGTGACGGCCGACGCGCCGCAGGTGCGCGTGACCGTTCGCACCCGGCTCCGCCCTGCCGAGACGCGCGATGTCGATCTGGTCGCGCGGCGACGGAGCGCCCGAGCGGACGTCCGAGCGGACTTCCGAGGTTGACCGCGGCCGGCACCTGGGGCAACTCGTCTCCTGTCACCACAACCCGGCGGCAGGCGCCGCGGGCCCTCGCAAACACGATGCGCTGCACCCGGCACCTCCTCCACGTCGCCGTCCTCCTCGGCGCTGCCATCCTGGCCGGCCCCGCGGCCGCCGGCGCGCAGGAACGGCCACCAAACATCCTGCTGTTGATCGCCGACGACCTGGGCTGGCCGTACGCGGGCTTCATGGGCGATCCCATCGTGCGCACCCCGAGTCTCGACGCGCTGGCCGCGCAGGGCACGACGTTCGTGAATGCGCACAGCCCGTCCAGCGTGTGCCTACCCGCGCTGCGCACGCTGCTCGCGGGAATCCACACCGAGCAATGGGATCGCCAGCGCGCCGCCCTGGCCTCGGCGTTCGGACCTGTGCGGTCGCGTACCGAGGTCGAATTCTACCGCACGGTGCCGCGCGAGCTGGTGCGACGCGGCTACCTCGCCTGGCAAGGCGGCAAGTTCTGGGAGGGCACCTTCGCGACGGCCGGTTTCACGCACGGTCTGGCGACGTCGGTATCTTCACCTCTCTCCAACGTGGGCGACGACTTCGGCCGCACCGGATGGGCAGAGGGCACCGCACTCGCTCCGCTGGAGGCGTTCCTCGACGAGGTCGGCAGCGAGCCCTTCTTCCTGTGGGTCGCGCCGATGCTGCCCCACGTGCCGTATGACGCCCCGCCCGAGTTCTCGGCACTCTACGACGGTCTCGGCCTCGATCCCCGCCGCGCGCGCTACTATGCCAACGTGAGCTGGCTCGACGCCTTCGTCGGCGCCGTGCTCGCCGAACTCGACCAGCGTGGACTGCGCGAGGACACGCTGGTGGTGTTCGTGTCCGACAACGGCAAGGAGGCAGAGCGCGACGTCGGGGGTGTCGGCCAGGGCAAGGGCACTCTCTACGAGATGGGCTTCCGCCAGCCGTTGATCCTCAACTGGCCCGGACGCGTCCCTGCCGGCGTGACACGTGAAGATCTGGTCTCGACGCTCGACGTCGCGCCGACCCTGCTCGACTTCGCCGGCGCCGACGCGCTGAACGATGGGCGGGGAACGAGCCTGCGCAGCGCCGTGGAATCCGGGGCGCCGGTGGGCCACCCGCGCCTCGTGAGCCAGTACCGCGGCACCCCGGCTTCGAACGATGGCTTCTGGGTCCGCACGCCGGAATGGCGCTATCTTGCCGCATCGGACGGCAGAGAGGAACTCTACCGGATCGACCTCGACCCGTTCGAGCAGGTGAACCGAGCGGCGCTCCACCCGGATCTCTTGCAGGGCTTCCGTGCTGACGTCGCGGACTGGCAGGCCACGCTCGTGGCGGGCCGTCAAGAGGTCGACGTCGCCGGACGGATCACCGATTACCTGTACGCACCGATCCCCGGTGAGAACGTCGAGCTCAGCGGGCGCAGCCGCGCCGGACAGCGCATCCGGCTGCGCGCGCTCGCGTCCCCACGCGGCGACTTCCTGTTCGAATCCGTCCCGCTCGGCTCGTACAAGATCCGCAGCCGGCGCAGTGCCACACCGCTCGCCCTACGATCGGTCGTGGGCCGCATCCCCGTCGATCTGCCCGCGGGCAGCCTGGATCTCTTCCTGCCGCTGCGTGCACCCCAGCCGGCCGCCGCCTTCACCGCGGGGAATTCCGTCCTGCGCGGCACCGTGCTCGACGGCGCCGGCGCACCCCTCGCCGGCGCGATCGTCAGTGTCACCGGCAGCACCCCCGAGCGCAGGGTTGCGGTCACCCTGCGCACGGCTCCCGACGGCACCTATCGCGCGGAATGGCTGCCACCGGCGGAGTACCGCGTGGTCGCTGGCACGACCGCGCCCCGGCGTTCCACCCGCACGACGGTCACGATCGATCCCAGGGACGACCGCGTCCTGGACGTCACACTCCCCGGCTGATCGTCACGCCGACGACCGCGCGACCTGCAGCGTGACCGGGTCACGCCCGCGGCGCGACCCCGGGCGCGGCTCGGCGTCGCGCTCCGCAAGCGCCGCCGCGTGCAGCTCGGCGAACGACTCCTCGACGGCGCGAACGAAGTCGTGCAGGTCGGGCACCACGTCCCAGTCGGCGTTGAATCCCCAGTGCAGGCGGCCGGCGTAGCTGAACAGCGCGACGCCGAGCCCGAGGCGCGCGAACAGCGGCACCAGCGGATAGATCTCCGCCATGCGCGCGCCCAGCAGGTACAGGGGCACCTGCGGTCCGGGCACGTTCGTCACCACGAGGTTGAACGGCAGCCCGCGGTGCGCGAGCCTCGTCCCGAGGGCGAGCAGCGTCGACGGGGTCCAGTCCGTCACGCGGGTCAGGATCTCGGCGCCCATCGCCTGCTTCGAGTGCTTGAGACGCACCGTGGTCTCGCACACCTTCGCATAGCGGCCCGCCGGGTCCGGCTCGCCGATCGGCAGGTCGGCCATCCATGCCGCGACCTTGTTACCCAGCGTGCCGCGCTCGGAGCTCGAACGCACGCTGACCGGGACCATGACGCGGAAGGTGAGCCCGCCGGGATCGGCGCGGCGGCGCGACAGGAACCGGCGCACGGCGCCCGCGACGGTGGTGAGGACGACGTCGTTGAGCGAGCCCCCGAAGCGGTTCTTGACCTCCTTCACCTGGTCGATCTCGAAGGTCACCCAGTCGAAGCGTCGGTAGGGGCCGATCTCCTGGTTGAGGGGCGTTTCGGAGGGCAGCTTCAGGCCCTCGAGAACCGTCTCGCCGAGCGCCTTGACGCTCTCGCTGACCTCGCCGATCGCGCCGCGCGGGTCGCGAACGATCCGCCCGAGCGCCTGCAGCGGTGCCGTCACGCGGTCGAGGATCTCGTCGCGCAGCAGCTCGAAGGAGCTCGGCACGCCGCGCGGGATGTAGATCGGGGCGTCCTCGCACGGCGCGTCCGGACGCGCGTCGAGCAGCACCTCGAGCAGGTCGACCCCGGAGACGCCGTCGACCATGCAGTGGTGGACCTTCGAGATCATCGCGAAGCGGTTGCCCTCGAGCCCCTCGACGAACCAGACCTCCCAGAGCGGCTTGCCGCGGTCGAGCTGCTGCGAGGCGACGCGCGCCGAGAGCCGCTTCAGCTGCCGGTCGTCGCCGGGCCTGGGCAGGCTCGTGTGGCGCACGTGGTAGGCGAGGTTGAAGCGCTCGTCGTCCACCCAGACCGGCTGGTTCTCGATCGGCACCCAGGCGAGCTTCTGGCGGTAGCGCGGGATCCGGTGCAGACGCGAGGCGACGAAGTCGCGGACGCGATCGATGTCGAGCCCGCCCTCGGACGTGGTCAGCGGACCCGCGTCGAACGTCGCGGTCGAGGCCACGTGCATGTGACTGCGCCCGTCCTCGAACATGAGGAACGAGTTGTCGAGGGCGGACAGGCGGTCGTAAGCGTATCGCGCTATGGTGAATTCCTCCCGGCCGCCGTCGGCGACCGCTCCGCGTTGTCGCACAACTGGAGGCCGGTGTCGATTCGCGATAAGGGCCCCGATCGACCCCCAAGGAGGTGCACATGCTGGCGATCCGGATGCGGCAGAAGGAGAGCGTCTTCTATCTCGCGGCCTACAGGGCCTCCGACCTGCTGCGCAAGGTGCAGTTCTCGGGCAAGTCCCACTCCGGCGAGGACGACGCCGATCCCAGCGGCGACGAGCTGGTGAGCGCCTTCTTCCGCAAGGTCCAGAGCGGCAGCGGCTTCTTCCAGCGCCGCCCGTACGCGCGCAAGGTGCAGCAGATCGTCGAGTTCTACGCCGACCCGAAGGGTCAGCCGCTGATCCCCGGCGCCGTCCTGCTGTACACGCCGGAGAAGCTGGCCTTCGATCCGGCGTCCGGGTCCGATCTCATGGGCAACCTGCACGACCCGCGCGAGCCGTTCCTGATCATCGACGGCCAGCACCGGCTCGCAGGCCTCGAGGTGCTCGGGCGCAAGGACCCGGGCGCGCTCGAGAAGATCGACGTCCCCTGCGTGGTGTTCGACAAGTCGCAGGCGGACTTCGCGGTCGAGATGTTCGTCATCATCAACTCGACGCCGACGCGCCTCAACCGCTCGCACCTGATCGACCTCTACGAGCGCCTGCAGCGCGCGACGCCGGTCGACAAGGCGGCCGCCAAGGCCGTGTTCCTCTGCTACACCGAGGGCGACTCGCCGCTCCTGCGCAAGGTCGACATGCTGGGGCGCCACAAGCGCACCGAGCGCTGGATCCGGCAGGCGAGCTTGTTCCGCGAGCTGCGGCGCCTGGCCGAGCGCAACCCGAGGCTGTTCGGCGAGTCGCCGCGTCCGAAGGACCTCTACGAGGTCGTGCGCGACTACCTGCGCGCCGCGCGTCGCACGTTCGGTGACGCCTGGGACAGCCCACGCCACCGCGTCACCAACGACGTCACCCTGATGGCGCTGCTGCGCGTGCTCGGCGACTATCTGAAGAGCTCGCGCGGTCCGCGGACGTACGAGGCAAGCGATCGCCAGCGCGCGTTCGAGAACCTGCTCGAGCCCTGGCGCTCGATGGTCCCCGACTTCCGCGAGGAGGGCTTCTACGAGCGCTTCGCGGCGCGCGGACAGGTCGAGCGCGTCGGCATCATCCAGCGCTCGCTCGCCAACGCGATCGGGGTGACTGCGAAGCCACCGGCCGAGTAGGACACCCGCCGCGGCGCGATCACTGCCGCGGCGCGATCACTGCCGCGGCGCGATCACTGCCGCGGCGCGAGCAGCATCTGCAGCTCGGGCACGCTGAGCGTGTAGACGGCGTTGCAGTACTCGCAGATCGACTCGGTGGGCTCGCCGGCATCGACCAGCTCCTGCAGATCCGCGCGCGGCAGCGCCGACAGCGCCGCGACGAGGCGACCGCGCGAGCAGCGGCAGGCGAACCGCGGTCGCTCCCGCGCCACCTGATCCCAGAGGAACCCGTCGAGCAACCGCGTCGCCCACGCGCGGCCGTCGGGGTCCTGGGCGGTCATGCCGCTGGCGAGCGAAGGCATGCGCTCGAGGCGCGCGAGGATCTGGTCGAGCTGGGCCCGCGTACCTTCGGGCGTCAGCTGGACGAGGTAGCCGCACGACGACGCGACCACGCCGCTCTCGACCGCGACCTCGAGGTGCACCAGGGCGACGATCTGCTCGCTGCGCACGAGGTACTCGGTGACGGCCGCCTCGATGCCGGCGGCCTCGTACTCGAGCGCCGACCGGTACGTCGCGCCGTCGCGGGCGACGCGCGTCACCTCGAGCAGCCCGTGCTCGAGCAGGCTGCCGTCGTGCGCGGCGACGGCCCCGGGGCTGGCGATCGCCGCGCGCGCCCCCTCCTCCCCGGCCCACACGTCCGCCACCAGGCGGCCCGCGCTGCCGGGGTTGCGCAGCAGCATCTGGAGCTGTGCCGCCGGGTTCAGCGCCGATCGCGCGAGGTAGCACGCCGTGATCAGCTCACCGACGATCCTCGTCGCGTCGTCGCTGGTGCCGAGGCGCCGCGCGCTCTCCGCGAGCAGCGCGCGGGTGCGCGCCACCAGGATGCGAACCTCGCCGGCGCGCGTGAGGCCACGCCACATCGTATCCTCGCCGAGTGCAGGCGCGGGGTCGAGCCACTGCGGTGGCCCCGCGAGGCGCTCGGCCCGACGTCGCTTGTAGCGCTCGACGGCACTCTCGGTGTTTTCGTTCGCCATGCCCCGGCAACGCTAGTGTCGCGCGCGCGACCGCACAATCCCGACCCCGCCTCCCGCTCGCGAAGACGCCGAGCTTGCACGATCGGAGCACGCCCGACGCCCCCCGGTCGCGCCCGCACGTCCGTCAGGAGCGGCGCCCCTGGGCGCGTCTCGGCGCTCCGGGGCGCGCACCGCCCCGCTCATCGTGCGAACCGCTCCCGCGCGGCGCGGGAGCGCTCCCATCCCCGGCCGGAGCGCCGTTCGCGTGACGGCCGGACTGTCCCCGCTGGCCACCCCCGGCCGGAGCGCCGTTCACGTGACGGCCGGACTGTCCCCGCTGGCCACGCGGCAGCGGACGTCCGTGCGGCTGCGCGGCGCGCGCCGCGTGGGCAACCTGCCCGCGCGGCGCCGGGCCGTGCCCGACGCGCGCGTCGGGGCGCGGTCCGTGCGCTGCGCGCGATGCGTGCGGACGGTGTGCGGGGGTCTCGCGCGGTGGCCGAGCTTCCAGATCGGCGTCGGATGCGGCCTCCGGATCACCCGCGAAGCCGTCGACCGTGACGCGGTCGAGGCGGCGGCCGAGCACGCGCTCGATGGCCCGCAGCTCGCCCTCCTCGGCCCGCGTGACGAACGTCCACGCGTCACCGGTCGCCTCGGCACGCGCCGTGCGTCCGATGCGGTGCACGTAGTCCTCCGCGCTCTGCGGCATGTCGAAGTTCACGACGTGGCTCAGCTTCTCGACGTCGATGCCGCGCGACGCCACGTCGGTCGCGACGAGGACGCGGAAGCGGCCGGTGCGGAATCCGGAGAGCGCCTGCGTGCGCTGCGCCTGGCTCCGGTTGCCGTGGATCGCCGCGCACGAGACGCCGCGCTGCTCGAGCATGCGCGCCAGCCGGTTCGCGCGGTGCTTGGTGCGCGTGAAGACGAGCGCATTGCCGACCTCGTCGCCGCGCAGGAGGTGCAGCAGCAGGCCGGTCTTGTCGTCGTGAGCGACCGGATAGACCGCCTGGCGGATGCCCGCAGCGGCGCTGGTCTTCGGCTGCAGGTCGACCCGCGCCGGATCGCGCAGCAGCGTGCGCGCAAGCTCGACGATCGGCCGCGGCAGCGTGGCCGAGAACAGCATCGTCTGACGCTCGGCGGGAACCTCGGCGAGGACCCGCCGGATCGCCGGCAGGAAGCCCATGTCGAGCATGCGGTCCGCCTCGTCGAGCACCAGGACCTCCACGTCGTCGAGACGCACGTTGCCCTGCTCCATGTGGTCGAGAAGCCGCCCGGGGGTGGCGACGAGGGCGTCGACGCCGGTGCGCAGCGCCCGCACCTGCGGCCCCAGCGCGACGCCGCCCACGATGATCGCGCCGCGCAGGCCCGAGCGCGCGGCCAGCCTGCGGAGCTGCTCTTCCACCTGCCCCGCGAGCTCGCGGGTCGGCGTCAGGATCAGCGCACGGGCGTTGCGGCGCGGCTTACCCTGCAGCAGGCGCTGCAGCAGCGGCAGCACGAAGGCCACGGTCTTGCCGGTGCCGGTGGGCGCACTCGCAAGCACGTCGCGACCGGCGACGGCGGGTGGCACGGCCGCCTTCTGGACGGGGGTGGGTGCCGAGAAGCCGCACGCAGCGACGCTGCGCACGAGGCTCTCGTGCAGGTCGAGATCTTCGAACATGGATTTTCCTTCGCGACACGCGGACGGACCGTCTGGGTCGTCGGGTCGGGCTGGTCCGGCGTGCTTGGTGATTGGAACGAAGGGGTTACCGGTGAGGCCTGCGTTCAGACTCGGAGAGTCTTCGATTGGTTCGTCACGCCGCACTCGAGCTCGGCCGAAGCCGGCGAGCGACGCGTGGCTCCCGTTCGGTTAGCACGCCCGGCGCGCACGTCAAAGCGGCCCCGCCGGCGGTCAGGCGATCGCGGCGCGGAGCTCGGCGCGAAAGTCGGGGGGAGCGATCCCGATCAGCGCGTCCGGACGCTCGTCGTCGGCGAGCACCGAGAGGTCCACCGCCCCGTGCTCGGTGACGATCCACTGTGCGTGGTGGCGCGGCGTGGTCACCATGGTGCGCGCGGGCAACGCCGCGACGATGGTCGAGATGCGCTCGTCGCGCACGGTCGCGGTGGAGCGCAGGCAGAGCAGGCTCCGGCCGCCCGGGGCCGATCCGGCGCCTGCGACGAAGGACTCGTGTCCGCCCGTGCCGGAATGCTGCCGGCCCTCGAGCGCGTCGGCCGCGACGTGTCCGGCGAGGTCCACCGACAGCGCGCCGTTCACGCTGACGAGTCCCGACAGCCGCTGCAGGACGCCGCTCTCGTTCACGTCGGTGACCGGCAGCATGCGCACGTCCGGGTTGCCGTCGAGCCAGCGGTACAGCTCGGCGCTGCCCAGCGGGGAGGTGGCGACGCTCACGCCGGCATGGAGCGGCTTCCGGTTGGTGACTTTCCCGGCGCGGCGCAGGAGCATGACGCCGTCGGAGATCATCTCGGTGTGGATGCCGTAGTCGCCGCCGTCGCCCTCGGCGAGCAGCCGCGCGATCTCGTCCGGGATCGAGCCGATGCCAACTACAGGATCGCACCCGGCGCGATCAGCGCCGCCCCGTGGCGCGCGATCGCGAGGTCCTCCGCGAAGGGCTGCGACGCCGGCAGCGTAACCGGTGTCCTGTCGTGCCGGTACCACGCCGTGACCTCCGACACGTGCACCCGGTTGCCGCCGAGCTCCGGCAGGCCGTCGACGCGCGGCATGTGCGCGTTCGCTTCCGCGATGGCGATGCGCTGCGGGTCGCGCGCCGCAGCCATGAACGGTCGCTAGCTCGCACCCGCCGGGATCCCGAAGCTCATCCAGCCGTCGGCGTCCGGCGGCGTCGTCACCGCGAGGGCGACGCGAGGCGCGAGCCGCATCGCGCGGTGCTCGAGACCGTTGCAGTCCGCCGGCAGGTAGCTGACGCGGGCGCCCATGCCGCGCGCCATGCGCTCCACCGGCCCGAAGAAGCCGCTCACGATGCGCACGCCGCGGTTGCGCAGCAGCGAGTAGGGTACCGCGAGCAGGCCCGTGTAGACCGCGACCTCCTCGAGGTCGGTGCGGACGCCGAGCGCCTCGAGGAACCCTGCTGGCTCGCCGGCAACGAATCCACACACCAGCACGTCGCGCGGACGCACGTGGGCGACCGCCTCTTCGATCGTGACCTGATTGCCCTGCCCGCTCATGGGCCTTCCCGGCGCTGCACACGCGCCACGACGGCGGCCGTGCGGTGCACCAGACTAGGGCCCGGCCGCTGCCGGGGTGCCCTCCGAAGCGCCGATCGCCGCGAGCCGCGCCCGTGCCTCCTCGGCCTGCGGTGTCCCCGCGTACCGTTCCAGGATCTGCTGGTAGAGCTTCCGCGCGTGCGGCAGATTGCGCTGCAGCTCCTCGAAGCGCGCGGTCTCGAGAAGCTGCTCTGCGCCCCCTCCCGAGCACGCCGACAGCACCGTCACGACGATCGCGCCCGCCGCGAGAGCGTGCGCCAGAGCGATCTTCCTGCGACGCTTCATCCGAGCCACCCGTCGCGATCCGTTCCTCGTGGTGGTCCCGCGGCCGCCGACGTCAGCGGCCGACCTGCTTCACCGCGGCGCCGTGCGCCGCCTCCATCTCGCGCGCGATGCGGTCGATCGCCGTGCGCTCTTCCTTCGAGACCTTCGGGCCGATCCCCAGGATCCCACCCGAGGCCTCGGCGATCGCCAGCGCGAACGCGAGGAGAGTCGTCCTGGCCTCGACACGGGCGTCGTCCGGCATCGCGGACAGCAGGTCGCCGATGAGCCGCAGCGAGTCCTCGAAGAAGCCGTCGAGCGGCTTCTTTTCGAGCCAGCCGACGAGCTGCCGGTAGGCCGGCGACGACTCCTCGACACCTCGCAGGCGCGCGGCCTCGAGGATGCCGGCCCGCTCCGCGGCGCTCACCGATCCGTCGGTCCAGGCGACCTGCAGGAGCGGAACCAGGTGGACCAGGGTGACGGTCTCGCGCGTGTAGCCGAGGTCGTGCAGCGCCTTGAGCACCTCGTCGTCGGAGATGCCCGTCGCCTGGCCCATCTCGTGTGCTTCTGCGAGCTCCCGCGCGCGCGCGCGCATCTTCTCGATCAGCTCGCGCTCGCGACGCTGGAAGTACTCGGACTCGTAGCTCCGTCGCCGCTCGTCCCAGAGATCTCGATCCGCCATGCCTCTTTTCCTCGCACCCTCTCGTTCGCGGAGCAAGCGCCCCTTTCGGGTCACTCCTCGGGCGGGTGTGCCGGGACCGGGGCGTCGGGTGGCCGGACGCCGTCGAGCGCACCGATGAACGGCATGTACGTCTGCGAGTCCCTGCTGCGCAGGTCGTCGATCGCGATGCCCATCAGCAGGAACACCGCGATCACACCCGAAACGAGGATCGCGCGCGTCATGTTGGTGCCGTAGCGCAGGTGCATGAAGTAGGTGACCACGAGCGTCGCCTTGGTGAAGGCGACCACCAGTGCGACCACGATGTTGAAGTGGCCCAGGTCGACGTGCGCCGACGCCACCGTCACCGCCGTGAGGACCATCAGCGCCCCGAAGACCGCCAGGTAAGTCGGGACCGAGATGGTGTGCTGCTGCGACGTGCCGGTCGAGATGCGAGTTTGCTGCTGCGACGTGCCGGTCGAGATGCGAGTTTGCTGCTGCGACATGGCGCCCTCAGTGGCGTCCGATCAGGTAGAGAAGCGGGAACAGGAAGATCCAGACCAGATCGACGAAGTGCCAGTACAGGCCCGTCATCTCCACCGGCGCGTAGTACCCCGCGTCGAACCAGCCCCGTTGCGCAAGCACGACCAGGGCGCCGATTACGCCGATGCCGATGACCATGTGCAACGCGTGCAGCCCGGTCATCACGAAGTAGAGGCAGATGAAGAGCTGGTGCTGCGCCGCGTCCGGGCCCTGATAGGTGAAGTACATGCCCGGCACGAGTCCCTCGTGGAACTTGTGGGTGTACTCGTAGGCCTTCACTCCGAGGAAGACCGCACCCAGGATGATCGTCGCGACGAGCCACGCGATCTGACCCTTCTTCGTCCCGTGCTGCGCCGCGTGCACGGCGAACACCATCGTGAGGCTGCTGCCGATCAGAACCACGGTGTTGAACGCACCGAGGTTCAGCGAGAGGTGGTTGCTCGCCGCCTCGAAGGCGTCCGGGAACAGAAAGAAGTAGTAGAAGTAGGTGGCGAAGACCGCGCCGAAGAATAGCACCTCCTGCGCGAGGAACAGCCACATCCCGAGCGTCGACGCCTGGTACTGCTGCTCGGCGTCGTCGAACTGGTGCGCGTGATACGGGAGCACGCCGGAAGCCGCGTCACGCAACTCTCTTCACCTCCACCGGCTCGCTGTAGTCGTACGGCTCGCTGGTCACGACCGGCGTGTGGTCGAAGTTCTCGGTGGGCGGCGGGGACGACGTCTGCCACTCGAGGCCCACGGCTCCCCAGTGGTTGGCCTCCGACTTCGGGCCGTAGCGCATCGACCAGAGGAGATAGAGCACCGGCAGCAGGTAGCCGATGCCGAGGATCGACGCGCCCGCGGTCGAGAACACGTTCAGGACCTGGAACTCGTCGGGGTACACGTGGTAGCGCCGCGGCATTCCGAGAAAGCCGAGAACGAACTGCGGAAAGAACGTCAGGTTGAAGCCGAGGAACACGATGATGGCCGCGATCCTCGCCAGCGTCTCGTTGTAGAGCCGCCCGGTCATCTTCGGCCACCAGAAGTGGATCGCGCCGAGGTATCCCATGAGCGCGCCACCGACCATGATGTAGTGGAAGTGCGCGACCACGAAGTACGTGTCGTGCAGGTGGACGTCGGTCGCGAGCGTCGACAGGAAGAGCCCCGTCAGCCCCCCGATGGTGAAGAGGCCGATGAAGCCGAGCGCGTAGACCATCGGCGCCTGCAGCGACACCGACCCGCGATACAGGGTTGCGGTCCAGTTGAAGACCTTGATCCCCGACGGGATCGCCACAAAGAAGCTCAACAGCGAGAAGATGAGGCTCGCATTGGCCGACTGGCCCGACACGAACATGTGGTGTCCCCAGACCAGGAAGCCGATCAGCGCGATCGCGATGCTCGACGCGGCGATGAACGAGTAGCCGAAGATGCGGTTGCGCGAGAAGCAGGTGATGATCTCGCTGATCACCCCCATCGACGGCAGGATCATGATGTAGACCGCCGGGTGCGAGTAGAACCAGAACAGGTGCTGGAAGAGGATCGGATCGCCGCCCAGTGCCGGATCGAAGAGCCCGATGTGAAACGCGCGCTCGACCATCATGAGCAGCAGCGTGATCGCGATCACCGGCGTGCCCAGGATGAAGATGATGCTGGTCGCGTACATCGCCCACACGAACAGCGGCAGCCGCCCCCAGGTGAGGCCCGGTGCGCGCATGCGGTGGATGGTCGCGATGAAGTTGACCCCGGTCAGGATCGACGCGAAGCCGGTGACGAATGCGCCGAACGCGCCGGAGAGCACGTTCGAGTTCGACGACATCGTGCTGTAGGGCGTGTAGAACGTCCAGCCGGTATCGATGCCGCCGGCGAGCAGTGCCCACGCGGCGAACAGCGCGCCGATGTTGAAGATGTACCAGCTCGCGAGATTCAGCCGCGGAAACGCCAGGTCGCGTGCGCCGATCATCAGCGGCAGCACGAAGTTCCCGATCACGGCAGGAATCGACGGGATCAGGAAGAGAAAGATCATCACGACGCCGTGCATCGTGAACAGCTTGTTGTACGTGTCGTCGCCGACCAGGTCGCCGGCCGGCGTCAGCAGGTCGAGCCGGATCATGAGCGCCGCGAGGCCGCCCAGCCCGAAGAAGACGGTGATCGAGGCGAGGTAGAGGAGCCCGATCCGCTTGTGGTCCTTGGTGAAGAGCCAAGAGCGCACGCCGTAGTCGGCGTTGAGGTAGTTCACCTCGGCATCGCGCGCCTCGAACACGACGGTCTCGGTCATGGTCCACCCCGTTCCGGCGCATCACCCGTGGCGCCGCGTACGGTCCTGCGCTGCGCGATGCGCATCAGCTCTGCCCTCCGTGTACCGGCAGCATGGCATGCGCCTTCCCGGACCCGGCCGCTGCGTCCGCGCCAGCGGCTTTCGGGCCCTGCAGCGACTTGATGTAGGCGAGCAGCTGCAACAGCGATTCCTCGCTCACCTGTCCCTTGAACGTCGGCATGATCGGCTGGTACCCCGCGACGACCGCGGCCTGCGGGTTCAGGATCGCCTCCCGCAGGTACGTGTCATCGGCGACCACGGTACGACCGTCGGCGAGCTGCACCTGCTTGTTGAACAGTCCTGCGAGCGTCGGACCGCGCGACCCGGTCTCCGCCTGGTGGCAGCTCCGGCAGCCGAGCTGCTCGAACAGCTTCTCGCCCTCGGCCAGCATGTCGCCGGAGCCCGACCCGCCGGACAGCCAGTTCTGGAACTCGGCCGGCTCCATCACGACGATGCGTCCGATCATCCGTGCGTGCGCCGTGCCGCAGAACTCGGCACAGAACAGGTGGTACTCGCCGACCTTGTCGGCCTCGAACCACATCGACGTGTACCGGCCGGGAACCGCGTCCTGCTTCACGCGAAACGCCGGGACGTAGAAGCTGTGGATCACGTCCTCGGACGTCAGCAGAAGCCTCACCGGCCGTCCCACCGGGACGTGCAGCTCGTTGATCTCGCGGCGGCCCTCGATGTGCTGCGCCTTCCACATCCACTGCTTGCCCACGACGTACACCTGCATCGCGTCGTCCGGCGGCGTGCGCATGGTCACGAAGACGCGCGCGCCCCAGCCGAAGATGATCATCACCAGGATGAACGGGATGACCGTCCAGGTGAGCTCGAGCGCGAGGAAGCCGCCTCCGGTCGGCACGACCTTACGCGCCCGGCTGCGGCGGTAGCGGATCACGAACGCGAACAGGACGAACGCGATCAGCACCGAGAAGAACGCGCTCAGGGCGACCAGGAAGAAGTACAGCGTGTCGACTTGCCCGGCGACCGTGGAAGCCTGCTCGGGAAGGAGCGAGAAACGTCCGATCATGAGGCGCCGGTCCCGTGTCGCGCGGTGCGCCGCCGCGATTCCCGACGCAGCGCACCGCCGATGAAGACGGCGAGACCGAGCATCGTCAGCACGCCGCCGACCCGCACCGAGTTGAGCGCGACCGCGGAGTAGCGCCCCATCGCGGGATCGTAGTGGAAGCAGAACAGCAGAACCTGATCGACGAGCGTACCGATCTTGCCCTGCGCGCTCTCGACGAGCCCGAGACGCAGGTCCCGCGGGGAGTACTCGATTCCGAAGAGATAGCGAGAGACGCGGCCTTCCGGGGTCAGCAGCACCACGCCCGCCGGATGGGCGTACTCGCCGCGCTTCTCGTCGTACTGGTAGCGAAAGCCGACGGCTTCGGTCAGCGCCGCGACCTGCTCTGCGTCCCCGGTGAGGAAGTGCCAGCCGCTCTCGGCGCCGGCCCGCTCGTAGCGCCCGAGCGTGTCCTTCTTCTTGACGGCCGCCTGCTCGGCGGTGTCGCGCGGGTCGAAGCTCACGGTCACGATCTCGAAGTCCTGCCCTGGCTCCAGCTTGAGCGGCTTGAGCGAGCTGGCAAGGCCGTTCAAGTGCAGGCCGCAGAGCATCGGGCACGAGTAGTACGCCAGCGACAGGATCACCGGCTTCGAGCCGAAGTAGTCACCCAGGCGAACGGGCTTCCCGGCCTCGTCGCGCAGTTGCACGTCGAGCGGCACCTCGTGGTCGAGCTTCTGGTCGAAGCCGACCTCGCGCAGCGCCGCCGGCCGATCGCTGGCGGTGAGCCTCTGCTCGCCGGGCTGCGTCGCGACCCGGCCCGGCTGGCCGGCGAACGTCTCCTCCGCGGCACGTCCCGCGCCGCCGGTGCCGAGCAGCAAGACCCCGGCGAGAGCGGCCGCGCCGACGCGCAATCTGCGGCTGGCGCTCCTCACGGCGCGCCCCCCCGTTGCGCATCCGCGGCCGGCGGCGCCGCAGCGGGCGGCGGCGCGATGCCGCGCTCGGCGAGCAGGTCCATGGCGCGCTCGATCGGGATGCGGACCACGCCGGCACGCCGATCGACCCAGCCGTAGGTCGTCAGCACCTGCCGCTCGGCGTTGCGGTGCTCGTAGATGTCCAGCGCGGGATCGACCTGAAGACGCGGCGCGGGTGGCTCGGTGCGACCGTAGCTCGCGGCGAGCGGGCTCGCGGGCGGATTGCGCTTCTCCTGACTCGCGATCATCAGCGGGCGCAGGATCGCCACCACCACCACGCTTAGGATCGCCAGCACGACGAACAGCACGCCGGCGAGATACAGCAGGCGATTGCCGACGGCGTCTTGCTCGTGGCCCGCGCGTACCGCGGCCTCGAGCTCGACCGGATCGACCTCGCGGCGCGGACCGCTCATGCGTTCACCTCCGGCAGCGACGGATCGTTGAGCGCCAGCAGGGGGCTTCGCGCCAGGCGCGAGACGAAGAACCACAGCCAGACGCCGCCGATTCCGATCACCGCGGTGACGTCGAGCCAGTGCGGCATCGCGTTGCCGGGGTGCATCGACGGCGCGACCAGCCAGTACAGGTCGACGAAGCGCATGAAGAGCATCCACAGCGCCACGATCGCGAGCTTCGGACCGGCGCGCTTGATCCGGCGCTGCAGCAGGACGGCGAACGGCACCGCGAAATGCAGGATCAGCAGCCCGTAGCCGACCATCCTCCAGCCGCCCTGCGAGCGTGTGAAGTACCACGCGTTCTCCTCGGGAAGGTTTCCGGACCAGATGATCAGCAGCTGCGAGAACGAGAGGTAGGCCCAGATCATCGTGAAGGCGAGCATCATGTTGCCGAGGTCGTGGAACTCCCCGGGTCCGAACACGCGCCCGACGGCCTCGCGACGCGACAGCAGCACCGCGAGCGGGATGCAGAACGCGAACGCCGCGAGCCCCTGGCCGCCCATGACCAGCAGCCCGTACACGGTCGAGAACCAGTGCGGCTCGAGCGACATGGCCCAGTCGACCGCCGCGAAGGTGACGGTGATCCCGTAAAGCACGAGCCCGCCGCGGCTCAGCAGCTCCATCCGGACGATCCCCCGCGGGTCGGCGTTGCGGTCCTGCTCGAACGACCAGCGACGGAGCAGCCCGGCAACGACGAGCCACACCGCGAAGTACGCCACCGCGCGCCCGAGGAAGAACGGCACGTTCAGGTACCCCGACTTGGCCTGCAGGATGGGATCCTTCGCGACCACGTCCGCGTGCGACCACTCGTAGAGGTGGTGCGTGCCCAGTGCGATCGGCACGAACAGCACCGCCAGCAGAGGGATCGTGCCGATGGCCGACTCGAGCAGCCGGCGGATCACCGCGCCCCAGGCGCCACCCGCGATGTGGTGGATCATCAGGATCGCCATCGAGCCCAGCGCGATGCCGAACCAGTACAGGAAGCCCAGCAGGTACGATCGGAAGAACTGTTCGGGCGACACGAACAGGCCGACCAGCGTCAGAGCGAGCCCCGCGACGCCCGCGATCAGTGCAGTGCGCTGCACGCGGAGCACCGGGTGCTCGGCGTCCAGGGTCAGATTGCTTGCCACGACTGCCACGTCAGTGCCCCGCCGCGCCCTGGCCGAGGGCCGCGCCCTGGCCGAGGGCCGCGCCCTGGCCGAGGGCCGCGCGCTGGCCTTCGGGCACGTCGCCGATCGTCGCGTTCTGGCTGAGCTGCAGGGCGCGGATGTAGGAGATGATCGCCCAGCGATCGTCGACCGGCACCTGGGCGCGATAGCTCAGCATGATGCCAAAGCCGTTGGTGATCACGTCGAAGAAGTACCCCGCGGGTGCCTCGCGCAGACGCTGGCTGTGGAACGACGACGGACGGCGCAGACCGCGCTGGACGATCATGCCGTTGCCCGCCCCGGTACGGTCGTGGCACGGGCTGCAGTAGATGTCGTAGCGCTCCCGGCCACGGGCGAGCACCTCCGCACTGAGCTCGACCGGCGGCACCGCCACCGGCTGCCCGTTCTCCTTGCCCTCGTGGTACGCCCGGTTGTCGCTGAACGACCCGTGCACCACGGTGCCCGGGACTCGCGGGCGGTTGCCGCGCCCGTCGGCGAAGAATGCGCTCGCCTGATCGGCGTCGTACCGCGGCTGGTCCTGCATGTCCTGCCGGCAGCCCGCGACGAGCGCGGGCAGCGCGAGGACGCCGAGAAGGAAACCGCGCGCGCGCCGCGCACGCGACGGGACTGCGCGCTCAGTGCTCAACTTCCGCCACCGATCGCGGCACGAGCCGCTCCAGGAACCGACGCGTCAGCTCGCGGTCGAACACCGGATCGGTCGCCTCGATGCAGAGGAAGAACCGATCGCGGCTCGCGAGCGCGAAGCGCGGCACGTTGAACACCGGGTGATACGGCATCGGCAGGCCGTTCAAGGCCAGCATGCCGAAGACCGCGAAGAGGGCTGCCGTGAGAACCGTCGTCTCGAAGGTGATCGGGATGAACGACAGGATGCTGTTGAGGGGACGACCGCCCACGTTGAGCGGGTAGTCGATGACCGAGGTCCAGTACTGCAGGGCGTAGCCCGCACACATGCCGAGGATCCCGCCCGCGAGCACCAGCTTCGGCAGGTGGTTGCCATGGACGCCGAGCTCGTGCGCGACCTCCTCGATCGGGTACGGCGTGTAGGCGTCCATGCGCCGGTAGCCACCGGCGCGCGCCTGGCGGATCGCCGCGATCAGCTCGTTGGGCTCGCTGAACTCGGCCATCAGGCCGTAGATCGGCGGATGAAGGCTTGCCGGACGCGTGCTCATCGCATGGCCTCCGACGCTTCGTGCAGCTCGTCCTTCAGCTCGGCGCCCGGCACCAGCGTGCGCATCTCGAAGATCGAGATCATCGGCAGCACGCGGATGAAGAGAAACAGCAGCGTGAAGAACAGCCCGAGGGTGCCGATGAAGGTCGACCAGTCCCAGAAGGTGGGAACGAACCGGAACCACGACGACGGCAGGAAGTCGCGCGACAGGCTCGTCACGACGATCACGTAGCGCTCGAGCCACATGCCGACGTTGACCACGATCGAGATCACCCACAAGGAGGCCAGGTTGGCGCGGACCTTCTTGAACCACAGCAGCTGCGGCGTGAGGATGTTGCAGAAGATCAGGGCCCAGTACGCCGGCGCGAAGTGCCCGAACATGCGGGCGTACATCATGTACCGCTCGTACGTGTTGGCGCTGTACCAGGCCATGAAGGCCTCCATCATGTAGCCGTAGGCCACGATGAGGCCGGTCGCGAGCATCACGCGCGCCATGTTGTCGAGGTGCTTGGGCGTGATGAAGTCTTCGAGGTCGTAGTACTTCCGGATCGGGATCGACAGCGTCACCACCATCGCGAAGCCGGAGAAGATCGCGCCCGCGACGAAGTACGGCGGGAAGATCGTCGCGTGCCAGCCCGGAATCACCGACACCGCGAAGTCGAAGCTGACGATCGTGTGCACGGAAACGACGAGCGGGGTCGAGAGGCCGGCGAGGAGCAGATAGGCCGTCTCGTAGCGCTCCCAGTGCCTCGCCGAGCCGCGCCAGCCGAGCGCGAGGATGCCGTAGATCTTCCGGCCGAAGATGTTCTGCGAGCGGTCGCGCAGAGTCGCGAGATCGGGGATGAGCCCGGTGTACCAGAACAGGAACGACACGCTGGCGTACGTGGAAATCGCGAACACGTCGAACAGCAGCGGGCTGCGAAAGTTAGGCCACATCCCCATCGTGTTCGGGTACGGCAGCAACCAGTACGCGAGCCACGGCCGGCCGAGGTGCATCAGCGGATAGAGGCCCGCGCAGCTCACCGCGAAGAGCGTCATCGCCTCGGCGAAGCGGTTGATCGAGGTGCGCCACTTCTGCCGCAGCAGAAGGAGGATCGCCGAGATCAGCGTTCCGGCGTGCGCGATGCCGACCCACCAGACGAAGTTGACGATGTCGAAAGCCCAGCCGACCGGGATGTTGAGGCCCCAGATGCCCGTGCCGTAGGCGAGCAGCATGCCCACGGACACGATGAACAGCAGCAGGAGCATGAGCGAGACGCCGAGGCCGATGAACCAGCCCTTCGGCGTCTCCCTCGTGAGGACGACCTGGCTGATGCGGTCGGTGACCGTCTCGAAGGTCTGGCCCGGGCCGATGATCTCGGGCGGAACCTGCGAAACGCCGTAGCTCTCGCGGCCGGTCTCGACGGTCATCGGACGTCCTCACCGGCCTTCCCGATCGGGAAGGCCGACACGGCAGGGTGCTTCATCCGACCGGCTCCTCCTCCCCGCGCGACAGCGCCGGGTTCGGATTGCGAACGATCGCGAGATAGGTCGTGCGCGGCCTCGTGTTCAGCTCGCCGAGCACGCCGTAGTTGCGTCCTTCGGCCTTGAGCCTGGCGACGCGGCTCTCCTTGTCGTTGACGTCGCCGAAGACCAGCGCGTCGGTCGGACACGCCTGCTGGCATGCCGTGACGATCTCTCCGTCCTTGACCTTGCGGTCCTCGCGCTTGGCGGCGATGCGCGCGTGGTTGATGCGCTGCACGCAGTACGTGCACTTCTCCATGACGCCGCGCGAGCGTACGGTGACGTCCGGATTGCGCTGCAGCTCGAGGCTCTGGTCGCTGTAGTTCGTGTAGCGGAGGAAGTTGAAGCGACGGACCTTGTACGGGCAGTTGTTCGAGCAGTACCGCGTTCCGACGCAACGGTTGTACACCATCACGTTGAGGCCTTCGTCGTCGTGCACCGTCGCGTTAACTGGGCAGACGATCTCGCACGGCGCGAGCTCGCAGTGCTGGCAGAACATCGGCTGGTAAGCGACTTCCGGGTCCTCGGGCTCGCCGAGGTAGTAGCGGTCGATGCGGATCCACTGCATCTCGCGGCCGACGGCCACCTGCTCCTTGCCGACCACCGCGATGTTGTTCTCCGCGACGCAGGCCACCACGCACGCGTTGCAGCCCACGCAGGCGTTCATGTCGACCGCCATGCCCCAGGCGTAGCCGTCGAACGGCCAGGCCGGGAACATGGTGTCGTCCGGCTTCGGATCGTGCCCGATGTGCTGCGCGAAGTCGGGGTGCTCCCGGTAGTGGTCGAGCGACGTCGCGCGCACGATGTCGCGGCCCTCGAGGCTTCCGTGATGCTGCGTGCAGGCGAGCTCGTAGCTCTCGCCGGTCTTCTTCAGCGAGACTCCGATCGCCTGGTCGCACGCCGCCGTCGTGCGAAGGCGGTAGGCGTCGAACCCGGCTCGGTCACCGACGCGGCCGGCGCGCGAGCGCCCGTAGCCGAGCGTCACGGCCACGACGCCGTCGGCCTGCCCCGGTGCGATCCAGACCGCGCCACGCACCTTGCGATCGCCGAGCCCGAGCTCGACGACGTCGGTGTTCACGAGGCCCAGGCGCGCCGCGTCGCGCGGCGACAGCTCGACCGCGTTGTCCCAGGTGAGCTTGCTGAGCGGCTTGGGCAGCTCCTGCAGCCAGCCGAGATTCGCGAAGCGTCCGTCGAGGATCGTCGGATCCGGGCGGAAGACGATCTCCAGCGCGTCGCCCGCCGCTGGCCCGGGCTTCGCCAGGGCACTCTCCAGATCGGGGCGCACACGGACGCTCCGCGGCGCCGCGGCCGACTTCGCCACCAGGCCGTCGCTCAGCGAGCGCGTCCAGAAGGCCTCGAAGCCCGCCTCGCCGTGCCGGTTCTTCCAGTACGAGCGGACGATCTCGTGGCCCTTCACGCCCCCCTGGCCGAGCAGCATCGCGATCACCTCGTGCGCACTGCGGCCGGTGTACAGAGGTGCGATGAGCGGCTGCAGGATGCTGGCCGTACCGTCGAAGGCGCGACCGTCGCTCCACGACTCGAGAAAGTGTGCCTCCGGCAGGTGCCACTGGCAGAGGCGCGACGTCTCGTCGTCGATCAGCGACAGGTGGGCGCGCAGCGGGACGCGGTCGAGGGCGGCTCCGAAGTCGAGGTCGGCAGGTGCATCGTAGACCGGGTTGCCGCCGAGGATCAGGAGCACCTCGACGCTGCCCGCGCGCATGTCCTTGACGAGGGCCGCGAGCGAGTCGCGCTGCAGCTCGGGACGCGCCTCGACCGGCTCGGTGTAGACGACGGTCTTGCCGGCGTTGCCCAGCGCCGCGTTGATCGCGTGCGCGAGCGCGTGCACCTCGGCCGGCTGCTGGTCCCCGGCGATCACGATGCCGCGGCCGCGGTGCGCCTTCAGATCCGCGACCGCGGCCGCCACCCATGCCGGGGCCTCCACGGCGTTCACGCCCGATGCAGCGACCCCGACGCCGGCGGCGAGAGCGCGCGCGACGACGGGAATGGCGCTCGCGCGGACCGCGAGGCGCTGATCCGCCTTGACGCCGGTGTTCGAAGGGGTGGGCTCCGCGACGTAGAGCCGGTTCATGTCGCGGGCACCGCCGCTCAGACGGCGCTTCGAGACGAAGTCGCGCGCGTAGCGGACGTGCGCGACGCCCGACGACAGGAAGTCCGCATCGAGCGCGACCACGACGTCCGCCTGGTCGAAGCGGTAGTACGTGGTGACGTCTTCCGCGAAGGCGAGGCGTGCGCCGGCGACGACGCTGTCGCGCGCCAGCGGCTCGTACTGGTGCCAGCGAGCCGCGGGGTACTTCTGCTGGAGCTCTGCGATCTGCGCCGCCAGCGTCGGCGACGAGACGGTCTGCGTGAGGATGCGGAGCCCGGCGCCGTCACGCTCCGCCTGCGCCTTCATCGCGGTGTCGAGCGCGGCCGCGAACGCCTCCCAGCTCAGGATCTCGTCGACCCGCCGCACGACCTGCGCTCGGTCCGGGTCGTAGAGCTCCAGGATCGACGCCTGCGCGAACGCATCGCTCGCGCCGAGGCTCGCGGGGTGCTTCGGGTTGCCCTCGATCTTCGTCGGCCGTCCGGCGTGGCTCTCGACGAGCAGGCCCGTGAGCGTGCCTCGCAGCGGCATCGCGGTCGCAAAGTACACCGGCTCGCCCGGCACCAGCTCCTCTGGCGGCTTGACGTACGGAACGATCTTCTCCGGCGGCTGCGTCGTGCAGGCGCCGAGCCCGGCGAGCGCGAGCGATGCGCCCATGAGCTTCATGAACTGGCGGCGATCGACGTGCTCGAGCGTTTCCGCCTGGCGCGGAAACTCCGCCTTCAACCAGGCGACGAAGTCGTCGCTGCCGGCGAGCTCGTCGAGGCTGCGCCAGTACTCGCGACCGGTCTTCCGTGCGAGCTGCTCGCGGATGCCTTCGTGGTCCAGACGTTCCATCAGCAGCACCGTCTCCTGAGGCTCACCGGTGACACGCGGTGCACTCGACGCGGGTTCGCACGTCGTACTCCTCCTTGAGCTTCCGGCCGAGCTCGAGCTGATCCCCGGGAGGCTGGTAGTCCATGCTGAAGATGAACTGCCGCGGGCGCAGGTACTTCTCCGGCTGCCGGTGGCAGTCGAGGCACCACTGCATCTGCAGCGTCGGCTTCTGCCAGAGCACGTTCATCAGATCGACGCGTCCGTGGCAGGTCTCGCAGCCGACACCCTTGGCCACGTGGATGCTGTGATCGAAGTAGACGTACTGCGGCAGGTCGTAGACCTTGATCCACTCGATCGACTCGTCGGTCCGCCAGCTCCGGCGCACCGGCTCGAGGAACTCGGCGTTGGTCCAGATCTGCGAGTGGCAGTTCATGCAGGTCTGGGTGGGCGGCATCCCGGCGTAAGCGAGCTTCTCGACCGTCGTGTGGCAGTAGCGGCAGTCGATGCCCAGCTCGCCCGAGTGGTGCTTGTGGCTGAACTGGATCGGCTGCTGCTTCGCCACGCCCTGCTGCGTGACGTACGGAGAGCTGTTCACCAGATAGAGCCCGTAGACGAGCCCGGCGATCACGAACAGACCGCCGAAGATCGTGAACCTCGACAGAACGTTCGTACTACGGTGGAAGACCTGCACGCCTGCTACCTTGTCCGCTGCCCCTATACCCGGTCGCCCCGCTGCTACCCGGTCGCCCCGCTGCCCCGCGCTCGGCGCGGAGCGAACCCCGCCCGCAGCACGTCGCGTCCGCCGGGGACCATTCCCCCGCGACGGTGCCAACTCTAGCGCTGCGCGTCGTAAGCACAAGCCCCCCGAACTGCATCCCGGCCATTAGGCCCGCTCACAGCCCATTCGGGCGGTGGGCGACGACGCCCGCTTCGACCACCTCCGACCGCGTGGCGTTCGATCGGCCGCCACGCTGGGGTCGCAACGCCAAGCTCGGCGCGCGAGCCGACCGAAGGCGAGCAGGAGCCGAGCCGGACGCCGCTGCGGGTGCAGCCTGTCGGACGGTCCGCCGGCGGGAGTGACCATGGCCGCACGGCCGATCGCATCGGGCATCGTCAGCTTCGGCCTGGTCGCCGTCCCGGTGAAGCGCTACCCGGGTGGTCGCTCGAAATCGCTGTCCTTCAACATGCTCCACCGAAAGGACCACGCACGCCTGAAGCAGCAGTACGTCTGCTCGGCCTGCGGCGATCTGTCGAACGCGACGACACCGTGCGCGGCTACGAGTACGCGAAGGGCGAGTACGCGGTGTTCTCCGAGGACGAGCTCGCGGCGCTCGAGCAGAAGAGCGACCAGTCGATCGAGATCGAGCAGTTCGTGCCGATCGAGCACGTCGACCCGATCTACTTCGACAAGGCGTACCTCGTCGGCCCGGACAAGGGCGGCCACAAGCCCTACCGCCTCCTCGCTGCGGCGATGCGCGAGACCGGCAAGTGCGCCGTCGCGAAGTTCTCGACCCGTGGCAAGCAGCAGCTCGTGCTCCTGCGGCAGGTCGATCGGGGCCTGGTACTGCACACGCTCTACTACGCCGACGAGTTGCGCGGTTTCGCCGACGTCGACCTCGGCGACGAGGTCGCGACGAAGCCCGCCGAGGTCGACCTCGCCGTCAAGCTCATCGAGCAGCTCGCGACCGACCGCTTCGACGCGTCTCTGTACGAGGACGAGTACCGCGCCGCCGCGCTCGCATTGATCGAGCGCAAGATCGAGGGCCACGAGGTCGTCCGCCTGCCCGTGCAGGCGGCGCGTACGCAGGTCATCGACCTGATGGACGCCCTCCGGCAGAGCCTTGCGACGCAGCGCACGAAGGGGCGCCCCGCCGCCACACCGCCTGCCGAGGCGGCTTCCGCGGCGCAGCCGGCCGCCGACGCGCGCCGGGCGAAGCCGGCACGCAAGCCACCCGCACGCACGGCCAAGACGACCGTCCAGGCGCGTCCGGCAGGGGCGCGCCGCTCCGGCTGACCGCTCGTGTTCCCGACGAGGTACCGCCAGAAGCGGCGCTTCGACACCACTTCCGAACCGCGCGGCGAGGACGGCGCGAAACGACGCGGCCGGCGCGCGGCGCGCTTCGTCGTGCACAAGCACCGTGCCTCGCGGCTGCACTACGACCTGCGGCTCGAGGCAGACGGCGTGCTCCACTCGTGGGCGCTCCCGAAGGGCCCCTCGCTCGACTCGAGCGTCAAGCGTCTCGCGATGCAGGTCGAGGACCACCCCGTCGACCACGCGTCGTTCGAGGGAACGATCCCGCAGAGCGAGAGCGGCGGCGGCACGATGATGCTCTGGGATCGTGGTACGTGGCGCCCGGACGAGCCCGACGTTGCGCACGCCATCGAGCAGGGCGAGCTCAAGTTCTCCCTCGCCGGCGAGAAGCTCCGCGGGTCGTGGGTCCTGGTCCGCACCGGCGGGCGCGGTGGCGGGCGCGACGACCGCACGTGGCTGCTGATCAAGCACCGCGACGAGGCGGCATCCGAGGAGGACATCGGCGAGACGCAGCCGTGCTCCGTCGCTACCTGCCGCCTGCTCGCGCAGATCGCGCACGACGAGGGCGGCGACGTCGCGCATGCCGCCAGCGCCGATCCTCCGGCTGCCGTGCAACGGCTGATCCGCGCGCTGCGGGTCGGTAATGGCGCGACGCCTCCGCGCAGCGGGATACGGGAGACCCCGGCGGGCAGGCGCCGCCCGACGAAGGGCGCGACCCGCACCGCCCGCATTCCGTTCCGCGGCGTGCCGATGCTCGCGACGCTCAGTGACCGGCCCTTCCACCGCACGGGCTGGGTCCACGAGGAGAAATACGACGGCTACCGCATTCTCGCCTACAAGGAGGGCGCGCACGCGACGCTGCTGTCGCGCAACGCGAAGGACCGAACGACTTCGTTCGCCGCGATCGCGGCCGACTTCGGGAGGCTCTCGCCGCGCACGCTGCTGCTCGACGGCGAGGCGGTCGCGTTCGACGAGCACCTGGTGTCCCGCTTCCAGCTGCTGCAGAAGGGACACGGACCGATCGTGTTCGCCGCCTTCGACTGCCTCTACCTCGACGGCCACGACCTGCGCGGCGAGCCGCTCGGCGTGCGCCGCGCTGCCCTCGAGCGCGCGATCGCCGGCGCCGAGCGCATCTTCCCGGCACGCCGCCTCGCCGGCAACGGGATCGCCGCGCTTCGCATCGCGAAGCGCAGGGGTTTCGAGGGCCTGGTCGCGAAGGACGCGAGCGCGCCCTACGTCTCGGGCCGGAGTCGCCGATGGCTCAGGGTCAAGGTGACGCAGGCCGACGAGTTCGTCGTCGTGGGCTACACCCGGCCCACCGGCGCACGCAGCCGATTCGGCGCGCTGCTGCTCGGCAGCTTCCGCGACGGCGCGCCGCTCTACGTGGGCAAGGTCGGTACCGGCTTCTCGGGGGAGCGGCTCGAGTCGCTGTGGAGACGCTTCCGACCGCTCGTGCGGCCGAGCTCTGCGCTCGCCGACCCGCCACGCGCGAGCGGTCTGACCTGGCTCGAGCCGCAGCTGGTGGCGCAGGTCGGCTACACCGAGTGGACCGCCGACCGGAAGCTCCGCCAGCCGGTCTTTCTCGGTCTCCGCGACGACAAGAGCCCGGCCGAGTGCGCGCTGCCGGGGACCGCACCGTGACGTCGGCCGCGCGCCGCACCGCCGTGCGGATCTCCAACCCGGACAAGCTCTACTGGCCCGACGACGGCATCACGAAGCTCGACCTGATCCGTTACTACCACGACGTCTTCCCCTGGCTCCGCGCGTTCGTGCGCGACCGGCTGCTGTCGCTCGAGCGTTGCCCCGACGGCATGCGCGGCGACTGCTTCTACCAGAAGGAGAAGCCCAACGGCCTGCCGCCGGACACGCCGACCAGCCTCGTCGAGCACGCCACGGGAGCGACCAACTACGTCGTCGGCGGGCGGCGCGAGACCCAGCCCGCACTCGCCAACCTGGGCTGCATCGCGCTGCACGTCTGGGGCAGCCGCAAGGACGCCCCTCGCCAGCCCGACTGGGTATGCTTCGATCTCGACCCGCAGTCCGGGTCGTTGGCCGATGCGGCGCGCGCCGCGCTGCGCGTCAAACAGGCGCTCGACGCGCTCGAGCTGACCTCGTTCGTGAAGACCTCGGGCGCGCGCGGCGCCCACGTCTTCGTGCCGATCCGCGTCGGGCCGGACACCGACGACGTCAAGGGGTTCGCGGTGGCACTCGGCGCCCACCTCGCGCGCGCGTATCCCGACGAGCTCACCGACGAGGCGCGCACCGCCGGGCGCCGCGGACGGGTCTACCTCGATCCGTTCCGCAACGGCTTCGGCCAGACCGTCGTGTCGCCCTACTCCGTCCGCCGCCGCCCGCGCGCCCCGGTCTCGATGCCACTCGACTGGTCCGAGCTCGATCCCGCGCTCGACCCCGCGGACTTCCACATCGGCAACGCGCTCGCCCGCCTCGAGCAGGCCGACCCCTGGCGCGACTTCTTCGCGCACAGGCAGTCGCTCGGGCCCGCCCTGCGTGCGGTGCGCTCCCTCTGAGGGACACGCGTGAAGAGCGAGCAGGCCGCGTGATACCACTGCGGCATGCGATACCTGCACACCATGGTGCGCGTCAGCGACCTCGACGCCTCTCTCGAATTCTACTGCGGCAAGCTCGGACTCAAGGAGCTCGGACGGCAGGACAGCCCGGCCGGCCGCTTCACCCTGGTCTTCCTCGCGGCGCCCGGGGACGAGACCGCGCAGGTCGAGCTGACCTACAACTGGGACCCGGAGACGCTGGCGGGCGGCCGCAACTTCGGTCACCTCGCCTACCAGGTCGACGACATCTACGAGACCTGCCGGCGCCTCGCGGAAGCGGGCGTGACGATCAACCGGCCGCCACGCGACGGTCGCATGGCGTTCGTTCGCTCGCCAGATCAGATCTCGATCGAGCTCCTCCAGAAGGGCGCCGCGCTCCCGCCGCAGGAGCCCTGGAAGTCGATGCCGAACACCGGGATCTGGTGATCGCCCCGTCGGACCGGGTGCGCACCGATCACGTCGGCCCCGTCGCGTGCGCCTGCGCGCCCGACGGGCGCCCGACCGCGCGCGCGCGGCTCAGGAACGGCGCCTCGCACCAGCGGTAGAACGCGCGCCCGGCGGCCAGCACGAGGGGCGTCGACGCGACGAAGATCGCGAGGCTCGTCGGCAGGCCGTACTCGATCACCAGCGGATTCGCCGCGATGCGCCGCGCCAGCGGCTCCAGAGCGAGCTGGATCGGCCGGTGGACGAGATAGAGGCTGTACGACCACACCCCGACGTCGGCGAGCCAGTGGCCGAGGCGCGACGGCCGTCCCGACGACGGGAGCTGCAGAAGCGCGAGCAGCAGCAGGCCGAAAGCCACGCCGTAGACCGGCTCGCGCACCACCCAGATCCCGTAGTGCCAGTTGTGGTACTCGCCGAGGTAGACGACCAGAGGGACGATCGCTGCCACGAGCCACCAAGAGCCGAGCGTGGCCGGCAGAGCCACGTTGCCGGCCGCCCACTCGGCGAGCAACGCGCCGACGGTCCATTCGACCCAGCGCGCGAGGAACAGCTCCCACGCGGGGCCGGCGAAGCCGACGGGCAGCGGCAGCAGGGTGATGAGCAGGCGGTAGGCGAACGTGACCGCGAACGTGACCGCGAGCGCCCGCCACGGCCCGTGCCGCCGCATGAGCAGGAACACGGCGGGGTACGCGAGATACAGCTGCGCCTCCACCGCGAGCGTCCACGACGGTGGGTTGACGCCGAGAAACGTCGCGTCGTGCAGGGTGTGCACGAGCGCGAGCTGCGCCAGCAGCGATCCGGACGTCACCGGCCACGTACCGGTCGCCAGCAGGAGCAGCAGGATCGCCCCGACGACGCTGCACGCGTAGGGTGGGTAGAGACGCCAGAAGCGCCGGCGGAAGAATACGCCCCAGTCGGGTGCGGACGCGCGGCCCTCGCGCCGCGCGCGCGCCTCCGGCCAGTGGATGCAGAAGCCGCTCACCACGAAGAACAGCGGCACGCCCAGGTATCCGAAGCCGAGCACGAAGCCGAGCCACGGCAGGAACGGCTCGCCTGCGTTCGGTGCGCCGACGTACGCCGAAACCGACATGTGGCACAGGACGACGATGAGCGCCGCGAAGCCCCGCGCCTGGTCGATCCGTGCGAAGCGCAGAGTCGTCTCGCTCGCCGCGTCGGCGGCCTGTGCGGCTCCTGTCGCGGCGCGGACGGGCGCTGCGGCGCCGACGTACGAAGCCGACTCCGCGACGCACCCCGACGGCGGCGTCACGCAGCCTGCGCGCGAGCGACCGGCGGTCGCACGGTCGAGCGGCCGAGCGAGGCCGCGACACGCGGCGTCGCCGCCCGATCGAGCTCCGGCCTGCTTGCGTCGCCCCCATCCAGCTCGGGCCTGCCTGCGTCGCCCCCATCCAGCTCGGGCCTGCTTGCGTCGCCCCCATCCAGCTCGGGCCTGCCTGCGTCGCCCCGGTCGAACCCGGGGCCGCCGCTCGCTTCGCGCACCGCCGACCCCTGCGCCCTCGACGGGCAGCGCAGCCTCCGCCATCGCGGCTCGCCGTAGCTCCGGATCATGGTCCCTCCGGCACCTGTTTCGCAGAGAGCGCGAACCCCGTCGAGTCGGACCGCCGGCACCCCGCACGGCGGATGGCCCCACGCCATCAGCGCAACGGCTCGAGGCTGAAGGTCTTCGCGCGCATCGTTATGCGCGCGGCGCGCGCCTTCACCACCTGCGTCGGCGCCGCGGCGCTCCAGCGCCGAGGCGACGGCAACACCGCCGCGAGAAGGGCAGCCTGTTGCGGCGTCAGCTTCGCTGCCGACACCCGGAACGCCCGTTCCGCGGCCGCCCCGACCCCGTACACCCCGTCGCCCCATTCGACGACGTTGACGTAGACCTCGAGGATGCGCCGCTTGCTCCAGAACAGCTCGAGCAGCGCCGTGAAGTACACCTCGAGCGACTTGCGGAGCCAGTTTCGTCCCGTCCACAGGAACGTGCTGCGCGCGCACTGCATGGTGATCGTGCTCGCACCGCGCACCCGGCGACCCTGCTCTCGCCGGTTGTACGCGCGCGCACGCTCGACCTCTGCGAAGTCGACCCCGTGATGCCGGAAGAAGCGGGCGTCTTCCGATACCAGCACGGCGGCGAGCAGCGCCGGGCTCACGTCCACGAGATCGACCCACCGGTACTCGACGCCCACCCACCTCGCGTGCAGCAAGCCTTCACCGAGACGCAGAACCATGAGCGGCGTCAGCGGTGGGTCGACGAAGCGCAGCAGCAGAACCGAGGCGACCGACCAGACGAGGAAGGCCGCCAGGACGCGGCCGCTCCAGCGCAGCACGCGGCGGAGCGGGGCACGGGACGTGGGGCGCCGTCTCACCATCCCGTCGCGACGTACTTCGTCTCGCAGAACTCGCGCAGGCCGAGGTGACCTCCCTCGCGCCCGATCCCGCTCTGCTTGACGCCGCCGAACGGCGCCGCGGGATCGGACACGAGGCCGCGATTGAGACCGACCATGCCCGACTCGAGCGCCTCGGCGACGCGGAGCCCGCGCGCGAGGTCGCGCGTGAAGACGTACGCCACGAGCCCGTGCTCGGTGTCGTTCGCCTGCCGGAGGACCTCGCGCTCGTCGTCGAAGCGCACGATCGGCGCGACCGGTCCGAAGATCTCCTCACCGAGGATGGGCGAGTCGGGTGCGACGCGGTCGAGTACCGTGGGCGCGTAGAAGAAGCCCGGCCCGTCCGGCCGCATCGCCCCGGTACGCACGCGAGCGCCGGACGCGCGCGCAGCGCCGACCAGGCGCTCGACCTTCTCGCGCGTGCACGAATCGATCAGCGGTCCGAGCTGCGTCCGGGGATCGAGCCCGTGCCCCACCTTGAGCGCCGCCATGGCCTGCGCGAGTCTGCCGGCGAATTCGTCGGCGACGCTCGCCTCCACGTAGAAACGGTTCGCCGCCGTGCAGGTCTCGCCGTTGTGCCGCATCTTGGCGATCATCGCGCCGTCGACCGCGGCGTCGAGGTCGGCGTCGCCGAAGACGAGGAACGGCGCGTTGCCGCCGAGCTCCATCGAGCACTTGACGACGCGCTTCGCCGCCTCGGCGAGGAGCACGCGACCGACCTCCGTCGAGCCCGTGAACGACAGCTTCCGCACCCGCGCATCGGCGAGGATCGCGTTGGCGACCTCGGCGCTGCGCGTCGTCGGCAGGACGTTCACCACGCCAGGCGGCACGCCGGCCTCGGCGAGCAGCTCCTGCAGCAGCAGTGGCGTGAGCGGGGTCTGCTCGGCCGGCTTCAGAACGACCGCGCAACCCGCCGCCAGCGCCGGCGCGATCTTGCGCGTCGCCATCGCCGCCGGAAAGTTCCACGGCGTGATCAGCAGGGCCACACCGATCGGCTGGTGCAGGACGAGAATGCGACTCGAACCGCTCGGCGAGGCGACGAGGCTGCCGGCGTTGCGCACCGCCTCCTCGGCGAACCAGCGAAAGAACTCCGCCGCGTAGGCGACCTCGCCGCGCGCCTCTGCGACGGGCTTGCCGTTCTCGCGCACGATCAGCTCGGCGATGCGCTCGGTGTCGCGCCGCATGAGCTCGAAGACGCGGCGCAGGATCTCGCCGCGCTCGCGCGGCGGCCGGCCCGCCCACGCCGGCTGCGCCGCGTGCGCCGCCGCGACCGCATCGAGGCCGTCGGCGACCGTCGCGTCCGCGACCTCCGCGAGCGTCTCTCCCGTGGCCGGGTCGTGGACGGGGAAGCGCTCGCCACGCTCCGCCTGGCGGAAGCGTCCGCCGATCGCGAGCCGTGTCGGGATGTCCTGCCTCGTGCCGGTCGTCGCCATGCCTCGCCCTCTACCCCCACCACTATCGTTCCCCGCCGGCGGCGTCGAAGGTCGATCTGCTACCGTGCCGGCCATGCCGATCGAACTGCTCCGCGCTGCCGATGCCGAGCGCGCCCAGCGGCGCGCCGCGGGAGGTCTGCGGGCGCGCGGGCTCCGCGCCGGTGACCGCGTCGCCGTGATCGCCGGCGACGCACCGTCGGCCTACGTGGCGGTCGCGCTCGGCGCGCTCCGCACCGGCGTGGTCCCGGTGCTGCTCAATCCGGCACTGCTCCCGGCCGAGCAGGAGGCCCTGCTCGAGGACGCGCAGCCGGCGCTGGTGCTACGGGAGCCGGACCTGCCAGCACTGCTCGACGGGCGCGAGGCCGAGCTCGCGCCTGCCCCGCTCGCGCGCCCGATGCTCTACACGTCCGGCACGACCGGTCGCCCGAAGGGCGTCTGGTCGGGCATGCTCGACGAGGCGGACGCCGCCGCACTGCTGGAAGAGGAACGCGCGCTGTGGGGCTTCCACGACGGCGACGTCCACCTGGTCGCGTCGGCGCTCTACCACTCGGCACCGCTGCGCTTCGCCGCCGGGACGCTGCTCGCCGGTGGCGACGTGGTCTTCCTGGGCGGCTTCGACCCCGCCCGCATGAAGGACGCGATCGCGCGCCACGAGCCGACGACGACCTTCGTCGCCCCGGCGCACCTGCAGCGCCTGTTCGCGTCGGGCGACCTGCCGCCGCTCTCGTCGTTCCGCCTGGTCGCCCACGCCGGCGCGCCCTGCCCCGACCCGCTCAAGCACGAGGCGCTGCGGCGGTTCCCCGAGGGCTCGGTGTGGGAATTCTACGGCTCCACGGAGGGGCAGTTCACGGCCTGCCCCGCCGCGGACTGGCTCGCGCACCCGGGTACCGTCGGCCGCGCCCGCGCGAACCGCACGCTCGCGATCGACGACCACGGCACGATCTGGTGCACCGTGCCGCGCTGGGCGCGCTTCAGCTACTGGCGCGCCCCGGAGAAGACGGCGCACGCCTGGCGCGGCGACGCGTTCAGCGTGTTCGACCTGGGCTCGCTCGACGACGACGGCTTCCTCTACCTCGACGGCCGCCGCGACGATCTGATCATCAGCGGCGGCGTGAACGTCTACCCGCTCGAGGTGGAGCGCGCGCTGCTGGCGCATGCCGACGTCCGCGACGCCGCGGTCTTCCCCCTCGACGACGAGCGCTGGGGACAGATGGTGTGCGCGGCGGTGGTCGGCGATGCGAGCGACGCGGAGCTCCAGGCCTGGCTCGCCGCGCGCCTCGCTCCCTACAAGAGGCCGAAGCGGTTCTTTCGCGTCGGCGCGATCCCGCACACCCCGACCGGGAAGGTCCGCCGCGGCCGTCTCGCCGAAGACCTCGGATTGACCGTCAGCCGCGGCACGGGCGTCGCCACCCGCTCGTTCTGAGCCGCCCGGGCAACGCTCGGCGCGCACAGCGCACGGCTGGTCCTCGTCGCCAGAGCGGCGCGAGATGGAACGCCGTGCCGGCTTGATCCTTCGTGGCGGGCGGCGCCGGTGCGACGTTGCGATGGACACGCCCTGCGGCCTTACGTGGCCGGCGGAGCCGGTGCGACGTCAGTCGTTCGACGCACGCACCTCGCGCACCAGCCTCTCGATGCGCGACGAGGCATCGCCCACGTCGCGGAACGTCTCGAGCTTCGCGCCGGCCTTCGGGTAGCTCCCCGGGTTGCGCAGCTCCTCGGGGGTCAGCAGCTTGCGCGCCTCCCGGTTGGGGTTCGTGTACGGAAGCGCTCGCGAGATCAGCACGCTCACCTCGGGACGCAGCACGTAGTCGAGGAACGCGAGCGCGACCTCCGGATGAGGCGCGCCGCGCGGAATCGCGAGGCTGTCCACGAAGCGGTGCGCGCCCTCCGCCGGCAGCACGAAGTCGTACTTCGGATGCTCGTCGAACAACCGGGCCGCCTCGCCCGACCACACGATGCTGATGTCGGCACTCCCGTCCAGCATCGCCGTCGTGGGGCTTCGGGAGTCGACGCGCCCGACGAGCGGGAGCCACCTGCGCAGGAGCGGGCGCGTCTTCTCGAGCGTCGCCGGGTCGACCTCGTTCAGACCATGCCCCAGGGTCGCCAGTGCCCAGGCGACCATCTCGCGCGGATCGTCCAGCACGACGATGCGGCCCCTGTGCCGTTCGGCGAACACGTCACGGTAGCCCTTGACGGGCGTCTTGATCCGCTCGGTGTTCACGACGATCCCCACCGTGCCCGACATCCACGGTACCGAGTAGCGCTGCTCCGGGTCGTGCGGCAGGTTCCGATCCTCGGGCGCGATGTTCGCGAAGTGCGGCAGCCTCGCGAAATCGAGCGGCAGCAGCGCGCTCTGCGCGACGAGCGCCTCGACCACGCTCTCGGACGCCAGGATCAGGTCGTAGCGCGAGGGCTGCGCCGCGAGCTTCGCCAGCATCTGCTCGCTCGAGCCGACCGCCTCGTAGAGCACCCGGACGCCGTGCTCCGCGCCGAAGCCGTCGATGACCGGCTGCGGCACGTACTCGGTGAAGGCGAACAGCCGCATCTCCACGCGTCCGTCGCGGTCGGCGATGCAGCCCGAAAAAGCCAGGACGGAAAGCCCGACGAGCAGCGCACGCGTCGCCCGCACCACGTGCGGCATCACGGCGCGCGCGGTGCCCACGTGCGGCATCACGGCGCGCGCGGTGCCCACGTGCGGCATCACGGCGCGCGCGGTGCCCACGTGCGGCATCACGGCGCGCGCGGTGCCCACGTGCGGCATCACGGCGCGCGCGGTGCGTACCAGCGGCTTCACGGCGCCGGCGGCGCGCCGGGGCGGCTTCACGGCGCGGGCACGAGCAGCTCGATCTGCTCGTCTCCGTCGGGCAGCGCCGCGAAGTGCTGCCACAGGGACACCATGTCGGCCTCGCGCTGGTGCGCGCCGTACATCGCATAGAGCGCGCGCACCACGGACCGCACCTCCGAAGCCGGCACCGTCGTCTCCGACTCGCGACCGACGCGGCGCACGATCAGCGACAGCGGGACCGCGTGCACCCCGCTGGCGTCGACCGCCGCCGCCGGGCGAAAGTCGGGCTGGCGGTAGGCGACGCGCGCCGGCGACACGCACCGGAAGCCCGCGCGCCCGTAGATGCGGAGCCGGGCCTGGCCCGCCTCGTCGGCACTGCGCCGGGCGCTGCCCGCATCGTCCGCCTCGCACCGGGCGCTGCCCGCCGCGT
>VGTK01000044.1 GCA_016874715.1 Deltaproteobacteria bacterium
GTTGCCAGGCTACGACGCTTGACGCGGGCGCGCGAGGTGCCGGCCGCGCCGCGTTGAGCGACGGCGCGGCGCGGAGCGGCAACGCCGCTCAGGCGTGCAGGCGGGCGACGCGCGGCGCGTGCTCGATCACCTGCGCCTCGTGCAGCCCGATCTCGCGCAGCCGGGCGCGTACCTCGGCCAGCGGCGCGATCGTCGCGGCGAGGTCGACGTAGCTCTGGTGATGCCGCGCCTCGCTGGCGAGCAGGCTCGTGTAGAGGGCGCGCAGCGGCTCGTCGTCGAGGTGCTCGGCGAGCAGCTTCATGCGCTCGCAGCTGCGCGCCTCGATCAGCGCGAGGCAGAGCAGCATGTCGACCGCGCGCTGCGGCTCGCCCGGCCGCAGCGCCGCCATCAGCTCGGCGGCGTACGTGCTCGGAACCTGGCGCGCGAACGAGCGGCCGCGCGCGTGCAGGTGGGCGACCACGAGCTTGAAGTGCGCGAGCTCCTCACGCGCGAGCTCGGTGATCGGGTCGAGCAGCGCCGTGTGCTGCGGGTAGCGGAACAGCAGGCTCACGGCGGTGGAAGCCGCCTTCTTCTCGCAGTGCGCGTGGTCGAGCAGGATCTCGTCCACGTTCGCGAGCGCGCGCTCGACCCAGTGCGGCGCGGTGGTCGATGCGAGGCTCAGCATTGCGCAGCTGTGGTCGGGGTGAGGCTCAGCGCCGCGCAGCTGTGGTCGGTGGGAGTGGTTTGCCCGTCGGGGCGAGGGGTCGCGTGACCCCTCGCCCCGATGGCTCAGTGCGGCGACTTCGCTTCCGGCTTCGCCGCGGCACCACCCGCGGCACCTGCCGCCGGGGCCGCGGGCTTCGCCGGCGGATCCTCGATGCCGAGCAGCTCGACGTCGAACACCAGCGTGGCACCGGGCTTGATCTTCGGCGGCGCGCCACGGTCACCGTAGGCCGCATCGGACGGGCAGACGAGCTTCGCCTTGCCGCCGACCTTCATCTTCTGCACGCCCTCGGTCCAGCACGGGATCACGCCGTTCAACGGGAACGTGACCGGCTCGCCGCGGTCGACCGAGCTGTCGAAGGTCTCGCCGCTGGTGAGCTTGCCCGTGTAGTGGACCTTCACGCGATCGGTCGGCTTCGGCGCCGCCCCGCTGCCCGCCGCGGTCTCGGTGTAGATCACGCCCGAGGGCAGCTTGGTGGCGCCCTTCTCGGTCGCCGCCTTGTCGAGGTAGCCCTTGCTGGCTTCCTTCTCCTTCGCAGCCGCCTTGCTCGCGCGATCCTTCGTAAACGCCTGGATCTTCGGGCCGTACTCCTCCATGCTGACCTTCGGCGTGCCGCCGGTGACGCCGTCGGCGAGGCCCGCCTCGACCATCTTCAACTCGTCGGGGGTGAGGTTGAACGACGTGAGGTTGCGGCTCAGCGCGAGGCCGAGCGCATAGAGGGTCTTCTCGTCTTCGGTCTTGGGGTCTGCCGCGGCGGCAACCTGCGCCACGAAGGTGAGCGCGACGGCGCCCGCCACGATTTGCCTGAACATGCGTTTGATCCTTTTCTTGACCCCGATCCATCCCGACGGTGCCCGGCTCCTCGGGGCGTCTGCGAGCCGGTCGTCACTATGCGCCCGGCGGGCGATCCGTCGGGTCGAAAACAAGCCACATTCCATAACGGCGGGCCCTCCTGCAATCGAGGCCCGATCGCGCTTGGACGACCGCCGCGGCGGGAGCTTCAGCGCCCGGTGAACTTCGGGGGCCGCTTTTCCCGGAGGGCGGACAGGGCCTCCCGGTGATCGTCGCTCCTGAAGGTGACGATCTCCAGCGCGGTCGAGGTGTCGAAGGCCACGTTCAGGGCATCCTTCACGAGCTTGTTGACCGCCATCTTCGTGTAGCGGACGGCGAGCGGGGCGCCCGCGGCCAGCCGCTGCGCGAACGCCAGGGCCTTCTCCTGCAGCTCGGCCGCAGGAACGACGAAGTTCGCCAGCCCGAGGCGCTCGGCCTCGGACGCGGTCAGCGGATCGCCGGTCAGCAGGTACTGCTTCGCGCGCGCCGGTCCGAGCACCAGCGGCCAGATGGCGACGCCGCCGTCGCCGGCGACGATGCCCACCTTTACGTGCGGGTCCGCGAAGATCGCCGTGTCCGCCGCGAAGACGACGTCGCACAGCAGTGCCAGGGACGCGCCCAGGCCCACCGCCGCGCCGTTCACGGCGGCGACGATCGGCACCTCGACGTCGAGCAGGTCCCAGATCATCTGCTTGCCGTCGCGGCGGACGGTCTCGAGGACGTCGGGGTCCTGCAGCTTCGGGAACCAGCCGAAGTCGCCGCCGGCCGAGAACGCGCGGCCCTGGCCCGTGAGCAGCACGCAGCGTGCCCGGGTCTCGCGGCGGAGCGCCCGGAAGAGCGCGGCCAGATCCTCGTGCAGCGCGTCGTCGACCGCGTTGAGCGGGCTGGTCGGGTGCGCGATGGTGACCTTGAGGATGTCGCCGATGCGCTCGGTGTGCAGGGTCGAGAACTCGGGCAGCAGCTCGTGATTCACGTCGTCGCCTCCGGTGAACGCTGGCGGGTCACGCCGTGGCCGTTGATGAAGGCCGTCCGGTCACGCCGTGGCCGTTGATGAAGGCCGTCCGGTCACGCCGTGGCCGTTGATGAAGGCCGTCCGGTCACGCCGTGGCCGTTGATGAAGGCCGTCCGGTCACAGCATCTCCGTGTCGGCCGGAAGGCCCAGCAGCACGCGCCCGGCGAGCTCGAACGTCGCCGGTGCGACGAGGACGTGCTGCGTCGCGACGTGGACGTCGCGGAAGCGCCGCTGCAGCGGGCTGTCGGCGTAGATCGAGGTCGCGCCGCCGCACTCGTACGCGAGGTCGACGGCCTTCGCCGCGTCGCGCACCGACTGGGTCGCGGCGAGGCGAAGCCGCGCGCGCTGCTCCAGCGTGATCGCCGCACCGGACGCCGCCGCCTGCCAGACCTCGTCCACCGCCGCGCGCAGGTGCGCGCGGCTCGCGGCGACCAGCGCCGTCGCCTGCGCGACGGTGGCCTGCGTCGCCGAGCGCTCGGCGAGCGGACGCCGGCTGCCGGTCGGGACCTTTGCCCCGGCGAGCTCGAGCAGGTCGTCGATCGCGCCGCGCGCGATGCCGGTCGCGACCGCGGCGATGCCGAGCGCCAGCAGGCCGAAGACCGGGAATGCGTAGAGCGGTCCGCCGCGCCGCACGGGATCGGTCGAGAACCACACCGAGCGCTCGGCGGGCACGAACACGTCCTCGACCGCGATGTCGTGGCTGCCCGTGCCGCGCATTCCCGAGACGTTCCAGGTGTCGAGGATCGTCACCTCGCTCGCCGGGAAGATCATCATGCGTGCCTCGGGGGCACCGTTCTCACGCGGCTTCGGCTTGCCGTCCGCGAACACGATGCAGCCGCCGAGCAGCCACGCGCAGTGCTGGCAGCCGCTCGCCAGCGGCCAGCGGCCGCTGACCCGGTAGCCGCCGTCGACGACGGTGGCGCGGCCGCGCGGGTGGAAGACGCCGCCGGTCACGCCGTCGGGGGTCGCGGCGAAGATAACGCGCGCCGCCGCGTCGGGGAGATAGGCCGCGATCACGCCGGTCGTGGCACCGATCATCACCGCCCAGCCGGCGGACCCGTCGCCGCGCGCGATCTCCTCGAGCACGTCGAGCATCGCGCCGGGCTCGACCTCGAGCCCGCCCGCGTCCCGCGGCACGAGCATGCGGAACAGGCCGGCGCAGGCGAGGTCCGCGACCAGCGCCGGCGGGACGCGCCGCTGCTGCTCGATCTCGGGCGCGGCGCTCGCGATGCGAGCGGAAAGATCGCGCGCGTGCGCGCGCAGGGTGTCGCCGGAGGAAGCCGCGGTCATGCCCGAGGTATACAGGCTTTCGCGGCGCATGGGCGAGGGGGCGCGTGAGCAGCGATGCTGCCACACCGCGCGACGCCCGGACCTTTCTGGCCTGAGGGCCGCCGCGAGTCCGGGAAACCCTCATTCGGAGGAATGGCTCTCGCCCCTCGAGCTCACCGTGACGAGGCGCCACCACTGCTCTGGGCGTTCGCCGCCCGCTCGATGCGCAGGAGCATGGGGGCAGATGGCGTGACCTTGCCGTTGAGATAGGTGCTGAGCCGCGAGGCGCTCGTGCCGACGAGCCGGGCGAACTCGGTGTTGGTAAGGCCCGACCGCTCGACGGCGACCCGCACCCGACTCGCGACATCCGCCCGGTCGGCCTCCTCGGTATCGGTTCGGGCGCGATCGATCGCGAGCGCGAATAGGGTACCGACGCCGTCGGGCTCCCGGTAGGAGAGATAGCGCTCGATTCGACGGGCGATGTTGCCCCACGGCGATCGACGGATCTCGGCGAAGACCGGTTGCCAGTCGGAGACCAGACCGCGATCGATGGCGGTGACGAGCGCCTCGTAGGGCCAGCGGCGCACATCGTCGCTCGGCGACGCATCGACGTTCCGGAAGCGCACTCCCATCAGGCCGCTCCGCTGAGACGGAGCGCGAGCGCTCGGCAAGCTGCGACGACGTCGTCCCAGCGGTGCCAGCGAGGATCCAATCCCTTGTAGCGAGGGAGCTCGTCGATCACGTCCGCGTCGCGCGGCCTGGGGTCGGCGAGCGCGACGACGAGGGAAGTGAGCACCGAATCCGCTTCGCCCGATCGATCGACGTAGTAAGCGTCGATCTCGGACAAGGCCGCAAGCGCTACCGCTTCGCCGAGATGCTTCGCGAGCGCCACGACGTCGAGGTAGTCACGCACCACGTTTCGCTGCACGACGAGGTAGGCTTTCACGCGAAGCGCCTCGGGCGCAGTAGGGGCGACGACGACGGCTCCGTTCCCGACGTCGATCTCGCAGGTCTCGAGCGGACGCGCCCGTCGCATCTGGCGCAGGCCCGCCTCGACCCCTCCGAGTCGCCCCATGATGGTGAACGGTGGCTTCGATGCGCGCACCGATGTCGCCCACCCTGCGGTGGCTTCCACGGCTTCCAGGACCGCCTCGTAGCGGTCGACCAGATCGGCCAGGACGTGATCGTGGTCGAAGGAGTCGCGATGGCCGGCGTGGAGAGCGGCCGCCGATCCCCCGACGAGGACGGCATCGGGGACGACCGCCTGCAGACGGGCAGCGGAAGCGAGCACTTTCCTCAGAATGCGGCTCACCGGTGCCATGGCCGTTATCATAAGTGATAAAGCGCCCGAGGTATACCGGCCTTCGCGGCGCAGGGGCGAGGGGTCGTGTGACCCCTCGCCGGGCCGTCGTGGGCTACTCGAGGCCTTCCTCGCCGCCGAGCCAGCGGTAGTTCAGCCCCGCGAGCGCGGCGCCGATGATCGGCGCCAGCCAGAACATCCACAGCTGCTGGATGGCCCAGCCGCCGACGAAGAGCGCCGGACCCGTGCTGCGCGCCGGGTTCACCGAGGTGTTGGTCACCGGGATGCTGACCAGGTGGATGAGCACCAGGGCGAGGCCGATCGGCAGGCCTGCGAAGCCGGTCGGGGCGCGGCCGTCGGTCGCGCCGAGGATGACGGTCAGGAACATGAACGTCATCACCACCTCGCAGAGAAACGCTGCGCCGAACGCATAGCTGCCCGGCGAGTGCTCGCCGAAGCCGTTCGACGCAAAGCCGCCGAGCTCGAAGCCCGGCTTGCCGCTCGCGATCAGGTAGAGCACGCCGGCGCCGGTGATCCCGCCGATCACCTGCGCGATCGCGTACGGCACGACCTCGGCCGCCGGGAAACGCCCACCGGCCGCGAGCCCCACCGACACCGCCGGATTGATGTGGCAGCCCGAGATGTGGCCGATCGTGTAGGCCATCGTCAGGAGCGACAGGCCGAACGCGAACGACACGCCGAGGAGCCCGATCCCGACCTCCGGAAACGCCGCCGCGAGCACGGCGCTGCCGCAGCCGGCGAACGTGAGCCAGAACGTCCCGAACATCTCTGCTGCCAGGCGATTCGCCATCGGCATGGCCGACCTCCTCGGTCCGGGCCCGACCCCCCGTCGGGCGCAAAACCCGTCAAGAGCACGTTCTCCGCCGGCGTCAACCCAGTCTTTCGATCACGGCGCGGCAGAACTCGCGCGTGCCGAGCGAGCCGCCGACGTCGCGGGTCTTCTGCCCGTCGGCGAGCGCGCGGTCGTAGGCGTACTTGACGCGATCCGCGACGTCGTGGCAGCCGGCGTCACCGCGGTCGACCGCCAGGTGGTTCAGCATCATCACTGCGGACATCAGCAGCGCGAGCGGGTTCGCGAGGTTCTTGCCCGCGATGTCCGGCGCCGAGCCGTGCACCGCCTCGAAGACGGCCATGTGATCGCCCATGTTGGCGCCCGGCACGACGCCGAGCCCGCCGACGAGGCCCGCGCACAGGTCGCTCACCACGTCGCCGTACAGATTCTCCATCAGCAGGATGTCGAAGCGCGACGGGTCCTGCACGAGCTTCATGCAGCCGGCGTCGATGATCAGCGTCTCGAGCTCGATCGACGGATACTCCTCGTGCACCTCGCGGGCGCAGCGCAGGAACAGACCGTCGGTGAGCTTCATGATGTTGGCCTTGTGGAACACCGTGACCTTCCGGCGGCCGCGCGCCTTCGCGTACTCGAACGCGTAGCGGGCGATGCGCCGGCAGGCGTGCTCGGTCGCGACCTTGAGGCTGGTCACGACGCCAGGCGTGATCTCGTTCTCGACGCCGCTGTAGAGGCCCTCGGTGTTCTCGCGTACGACGACCAGGTCGACGTTCTCGTAGCGGCTCGCCACGCCGGCCAGGTTCCGCACCGGGCGGACCGCGGCGTAGAGGTCGAGCGTCTTGCGGAGCTTCACGTTCACCGAGGTGAAGCCGCCGCCGACCGGGGTCGTGCACGGGCCCTTCAGCGCCACGCCGTGCTTCCGGATCGCGTCGAGCGTGTCGTCGGGCAGCACGTCCTCGCCCTCGTCGATCGCGGCGAGGCCGGCCTTGCGCTCGATCCAGGCGATCGGCGCCTTCGCGGCGGTGAGGATCTCCTTGACGGCGTCGGCGACCTCGGGGCCGATGCCGTCGCCGGGGATGAGAACGACCTGATGCTGGCTCATGGCCCGACCCTAGCGGACTGACGCCGCCTTCGGGAGCGGCCCGCGAAGCGAAATCACACGCGTGGCGCGCCGGAGAGCAGCCACGTCAAGAACATCAGCCCGAACGCGAGGTCGCCGATCGCGCTCAGCGGTGCCGTGAACGCAACCGACCCGGCGAGTTAGAAGCCGGTCAGGATCGCGACGAACGACAGCTTCCCCGCAGCACACACCGCGACGAAGAGCTCGTCGGCGCGCCCCGTCCAGCCCGCGTACCCGTAGGCGACCCCGAACACGAGGACGAACATCGCGATCGTGACGAGGTGGAGCGCGTGCTCGCCGGGCGGGACGCCGACCAGCTCGCGCACCGGTGCTGCGAACGGCAGGAGCAGCAGCGCGGCCGAGACGTTCATCACCGAGGTCGCGAGAAAGGCGCGGCGGAGCCAGGTCGGCAGCATCGGCGTGGTCTAGCGCGGCCCCGTATGCCGTGTCCACGCGGCCGGGCACGGGGCCGGCCACGCGGCGCGCCGGACGCACCGCCGGGCACGGGGCTGCGTCGCGTGCTGCGATGCCGGCTCGCTTCGCTCCGGCGTGGACGCCGGAGCCGAGCGCGACGTCAGCCGACCTCGACCACCATGCCCGGGTCGAAGCTCTCGTTCTCGATCGCGCCGTGCCGCGTGTGGCCGCGCGGGTTGCAGAGCACGCGCGTGCCGTTCACCGCGTAGTCGAAGCCGTCGTGCGCGTGGCCGTGCACCCACAGCGCGATCTTCCTCCCGTCGAGCAGGTGCTCGGCGTTCGACACGAAAGACGGATTGACGATCGACTCCGCGAAGCGCGGGTGGACGCTGCGCGGCGACGGCGCGTGGTGCGAGACCACGACGGTCGGCCCGTCGTGCGGGTCGTCGAGCCGCGCCGCGAGCCAGCGCGCGCTCTTCGCGAACAGCTGCGCCGCGCCGTGCGGCGTGAACGGCGTGCCGTCGTCGTCGAGGCGGATGGCGCGATAGTCCTTGACGACTCGCTGGGCCTCGGCGATCGCCAGCGCGCGCGCTTCCGCGTCACCGTAGAGCAGGTAGTCGGTCCACAGCGTCGTGCCGAGGAACCGCGCGCTGCCCAGGACCAGGGCGTCGTTCGCCAGCACGTGAACGGACGTGCCTTCCGCGAGCTCCCGCATGCGCCGCACCGCACCGGGGACCGAGTGCCCGTGGTACTCGTGGTTGCCCGGGATCAGCACCACGGGTCGGCCGAGCGCGCGCGCCCAGGCCACTGCCTCGTCGGGCGTGCCGAGGTCGCCTGCGATCACGCTCACGTCGGCGTCGGCCGGCGGCGGGTCGAAGGGGCGGATCGCGAGGTGGAGGTCGGAGAGGACGTGCAGCTTCATGGCTCGAGCGGGACGGGATGGCGAGCGGTTCGGCGGCGTCCGCGCCGGACGCCGCGGCGCGTTGCGCGCCGGAGCATTCCGGATAGCAGCCGGCGCGCGATGCGGGCAATGCACGATCTGCGCTGCGCGGGCGTTCGCGACGGCGGATGCGCCACTCGCGCGCTTCCCCGGCAACCCGTCGATGGCGTAAAATGGAAGCGATGCGCACTACCTCCACCCGGATCCTCCGCACCCTGCACGCGCTGCTGCTCGCAGCACTCGCGGTCACCGCACCGTCCGGCGCCGGCGCCGCGGCCCCGGGCTTCGACGACTTCGGCGGCTGGCGCGGCGTGCAGACCACCGCCACCGGGCGCTTCCGCACCGAGCAGATCGACGGCGTGTGGTGGCTCGTGACTCCCGACGGCCACGGCATGTTCTCGGCGGGCATCGTCGGCGTGCGGGTGCTCGGCGACTACGCCCCCGACCTCGGAACCGCGCCGTACCAGGACAACGTGCTCGCGCGCTACGGCAGCGAGGCCGCGTGGGCCGACGTGACGCTTGCGCGGCTGCGCGACCTGAACGTCAACACGATCGGATCGTGGAGCCGCTACGACCTGTTCGCCGAGGTGATGCCGTACACGCCGATCCTCGGCTTCGCGCAGCACGCGCCGGCCGTGCCCGGCGTCGCGGCGGGCCTCACCGGACAGCCGGTGCGCGACTACTTCGCCCCGGCGTTCGCGAGCGCTGCGACCGTCGAGGCGCAGAACGCGGCGCCCTGCGCCGCGGACCCCTGGTGCATCGGCGTCTTCAGCGACAACGAGCTCGGCTGGGGACCACCGGTCATCCTGAGCCTGCCGATCTTCGACGCCTACTTCCGCCTGCCGTCGGGTGCGCCCGGCAAGGTCGCGCTGCAGTCCTGGCTCGAGCAGCGCTACGCCGGCGACGTCGCCGCGTTCAACGGCGACTGGGGCACGGCGCTGGCGAGCTTCGCCGACGTGCAAGGACTCGCCGACCTCGGCGCGAGCTGGAGCAGCGACGGTCCGGCGCGCCAGGCCGTGCGGCACGCCTTCACCGGCGTGGTCGCCGAGCGCTACTTTGGCGTGGTGCACGACGCGCTCCGCGCGGTGGACCCGACGATGCTGATCCTCGGATCGCGCCTTCTCTCGTACAGCACACCGCCCGAGGTCGCGGCCGCGTCGGGGCCGTGGGTCGATGTGCTGAGCACCAACTACTACGAGTTCGGCCCGAGCTGGTTCGCGCTCGCCCAGCAGCTCGGCGCGAGCGCGGGTTACGTGCCGGCGGCGCGCATGTTCGACGACGTCGACACGCTGTACGCGCTCACCGGCAAGCCGATCCTGATCAGCGAGTTCGGCTACCGCTCGGCCGAGTCCGACCCGCCGAACAGCTTCCCGCCGTTCTACCCGACGCTGGCGACGCAGGCGGCGCGTGCCGACGCGTTCGGCGTCTACACGCGACGCGCGGCGCTGCGGCCGTTCGTCGTCGGCACGCACTGGTTCAAGCACGCGGACCAGCCGATCGAGGGGCGCAACGACGGCGAGGACAACAACTGGGGCATCGCAGACCTGCGCGACGATCCATACGTCGCCGTCGGCGACCGGATGCGCCTGCTGAACGCCGACACCGCGTCGCGCCGCGTGCTGGTGCCGGGCGGCACCGACGCGCGCGACGAGTGCCTGGTCGAGTGGAGCGTCAGCGCGCCGTCGACCGAGCGGCTGCGCGGCGGCGTCGCGCTGCCGACCGGGAAGATCGTCTGCACCGACGGCGATCCGACGTGCGACCTCGACGGCGTGAACGGCCGCTGCACGTTCGAGGTCGCGCCGTGCGCGCCCACGGCCGACGCGCGGCTGCCGCTGTGCACCCCGACGACTCTCGATGCGGTGCAGCTCGTGCAGCCGAACGCGGTGCGCGAGCCCGAGGCGGCGCCGGCGCTGGCGGCGAGCCTCGCCTCGCTCGCGACGCTGCCGGTGCCGGGCGGCGCCGCGACGACCTGCGGGCACGCCGTACCGCTCACCGTCGAGCTCGGTGGACGGGCCCGCGCGGTGAAGACCATCGCCGCGCGCGCGTTCGTCGGCGAGCGCCGCGACGCGGACCGGCTGCAGCTGGTGTGAGAGCGCGCCGGCTGACGCGCGCCGCGGTCGGCGCCCCGCGTCGCGCGTGCCACCCGGATCGGGGGTGGTCGAGCGTCCCGTACGCAGGCGTCGCTGCTCGCCCTGGCCGGAGCCGTGGTCCCGCCGCGGCTCCGGCCGTGATCGCTTGTCGCGCGTCGCTCCGCGCGGTAGGCCCACGGCGCCGTCGCGGCGCGCCGCGCAGCGGCGCGAGAGGAGTCGTCGCATGCGGAGCGGAAGCCGGGCGTACGGGGGCCTGCGGGCCCTGCTGATGGCGGGAGCGTTCGCGGCGGTCGCGTTCTCGTCGCGCGCGCTGGCGGACGAGGTGCCGTCGGTCGCGCCGCGCCGCGGTCCGAACGAGTTCGGCGCCTGGGGCGGCGGCTCGGTCGCGTCCACGACGATGATCGGCGAGTGGACCGACTTCGGCTACGGCCAGGCGGCCTTCCGCTACGCGCGGACCCTGTGGTCGAACGACGTGCTCGCGCTCGACTGGACGGTGGACGCGATCCCGCTCGCGCTGCTGTCGCTCGACCGCGGCGGCTCGCCCGGCAGCGAGGGCGGCCCGAAGGACGTGGTGTACGGCGCCGGCATCGCACCGATCGGGCTCCGTCTCGCCTGCGAGGGCTTAACCGGCTGGCGTCCGTACTTCGCGACCAACGTCGGCTTCGTGATGTTCGAGGAGCGCGTGCCCGCGACGGGCACCAAGTTCAACTACACGTGGGACTTCGGCGTCGGCGTGCAGATCTTCGTGCGCGACGACCAGGCGCTGACGCTCGGCTACGACTGGAAGCACATCTCGAACGCCTACAGCGGCGAGACCAACCCCGGCTTCGACGCCAGCATCCTCTACGTCGGCTACTCGTACTTCCGCTGACCCGCGCCACGGAGGGCTGAGGCCGGGGCGGTGCGCGGCGCGCCGCCATCGCCTACGACAGCGGACATGACGCCGTTCTCGATCCTCGACCTCGCGCCGGTCGTGCAGGGTGGCGACGTCGCGGGGGCGCTGTGCAACGCGCTCGATCTCGCGCGGCGCGCCGAGCGCTGGGGCTATCGGCGGTTCTGGCTCGCGGAGCACCACGGGCTGCCCGGCGTCGCGAGCGCCGCCACCGCGGTCGTCGTCGGGCACGTCGCCGCCGGCACCACGACGATCCGCGTCGGCGCCGGCGGCATCATGCTGCCGAACCACGCGCCGCTGGTGATCGCCGAGCAGTTCGGCACGCTGGAGGCACTCTTCCCCGGCCGCATCGACCTCGGCCTCGGCCGCGCGCCGGGCTCGGACCAGACGACGGCGCGCGCGCTGCGGCGCACGCTGGGGGCGAGCCCCGACGACTTCCCGCGCGACGCCGTCGAGCTGATGCGCTTCATGGAGCCATCCGAGCCGGGGCAGACGGTGCGCGCGATCCCCGGTGAGGGCGCGCGCGTGCCGGTGTGGATCCTGGGCTCGAGCCTGTACGGCGCGTCGCTCGCGGCGATCCTCGGGCTGCCGTTCGCGTTCGCGTCGCACTTCGCGCCGGCGGAGCTGCTGCCGGCTCTCGAGATCTACCGCGAGCGCTTCCGTCCGTCGCCGCACCTCGAGCGGCCCTACGCGATGGTCGCCTGCAACGTGTTCGCGGCCGACGACGAGGACGAGGCCCGCTTCCTCGCGACCTCGATGCAGCAGGCGTTCGTCAACCTGCGTACCGGGCGTCCCGGCCGTCTGCCGCCGCCGGTGCGCGACTACGAGAGCACGCTGGGGGTGATGGAGCGCACGATCCTCGGCCAGGTGCTGTCGTACACCGCGGTCGGAGGGCGCGACGCGGGGCGGGAGAAGCTGCGCGACTTCGTCGCGCGGACCGCGGCCGACGAGCTGATGATCACGTCGAACGTGTACGACCACGCGGCCCGGCTGCGCTCGCACGAGATCGCAGCCGACGCCTGCCGCTCGCTCGGGATCGCAGCCGACGCCTGCCGCTCGCTCGAGATCGCAGCCGACGCCTGCCGCTCGCTCGAGATCGCAGCCGACGCCTGCCGCTCGCTCGAGATCGCAGCCGACGCCTGCCGCTCGCTCGGCTGAGCGGCGTCCTGCGCCGGCGATCGGTCACCGGCCGCACGGGGCTTGATCCCGACCCGGCGTCCGCGCAAAGACGGTCCCGACGGCGCGACCGGCGAACGCTCGCGCGGCGAAGGAACGACACGCATGCCCACACCGTCCCGCCCCTGGCCGCTGCGCCCTCCGCCCGAGGATCTGCAGCGCCGCTATCTCGACGATGGCCACTGGCTCGACACGACGCTCGGCGCGTTCGTCGACGAGCGCCTGCGGGCGACCGCCGCGCTCGAGATGCGCATCTGGTCGCGGACGCGCCCGTGGCGCGGCACGATCGGCGACGTGCGTGCGATGGCGTATCGCGTCGCCGGCGGACTGCGCGACGCGGGCGTCGGACCGGGCGACGTGGTCGCCTTCCAGCTGCCGAACTGGATCGAGGCTGCGGCGACGTTCTACGGCGCGAGCCTGCTCGGTGCGGTGCTCGTTCCGATCGTCCACTTCTACGGCGCGAAGGAGGTGCGCTACATCCTCGCGCACACCGGCGCGCGCGCGCTGGTCACTGCCGCGTCGTTCCGCCAGAGCGACTACCTGGCGGCGCTCGCGACCTTCCGCGGCGAGCTGCCGGACCTCGCGACCGTCGTCGTGGCCGGCGACGAGGCGCGCGTCGCGGCGGATCAGATGTCGTTCGCGCGACTGATCGCCGCGGCGCCGCTGGCCGGACCGCAGCGCGTCGACCCGAGCGAGCCCGCGCTCATCGGCTTCACGTCGGGCACGACGTCGGATCCGAAGGGCGTGATCCACTCGCACCACACCATCGTCGCCGAGACCCGCCAGCTCGCCGACATGCAGGCCGATCGCGTGCTGCCGCATCTCGTCGGCGCCCCGGTGGGCCACGCGATCGGCATGCTCTCCGGGCTGCTCGTGCCGCTCTGTCAGGAGAAGGCGATCCACCTGCTCGACGTTTGGGATCCGCCGATGATCCTCGATGCGATGCTGGAAGCCGATCTCACCTGCGGCAGCGGCGCCACGTACTTCCTGACCAGCCTGCTCGACGCGCCCGGATTCGGGCCGGAGCACCTGAAGCGCATGACGCGCATCGGCCTCGGCGGCGCGCCGGTCCCCGCCGCCGTCGCCGATCGCGCGGCCGCCCTCGGCATCTCGATCATCCGCGGCTACGGCTCCACCGAGCACCCGTCGACGACCGGCGCGAAGCACGACGAGCCGGCCGCGAAGCGCAAGTACACCGACGGCCACGCGCTGTGGGGCGTCGAGCTGAAGCTGGTCGACGAGGACGGGAATCCCGTCCCGGTCGGACAGCCGGGCGAGATCCTGAGCCGCGGTCCCGACCGCTTCGTGGGCTATACCGATCCGGCGCTGAGCGACGCGGCGCTCGACGCCGACGGCTGGTACGCGACGGGCGACATCGGCGTGCTCGACGCCGACGGCTACCTCACGATCACGGACCGCAAGAAGGACATCATCATCCGCGGCGGCGAGAACGTGAGCGCGGCCGAGGTCGAGGAGATCCTGATGCGCATGCCGGGCGTCGCCGAGGTTGCGGTGGTGGCAGCGCCCGACGCACGGCTCGGCGAGCACGCCTGCGCCTGCGTGCGCATGCAGCCGGGGCACGCGGTGCCGAACGTCGACGCCGTGCGCGCGCACTTCGCCGCGGCCGGGCTCGCCAGGCAGAAGTGGCCCGAGGAGATCGTCGGCGTGGCCGACTTTCCGCGCACGCCGTCGGGCAAGATCAAGAAGTTCGTGCTGCGCGCGGAGCTGCGCGCGCGCGCCGCCGGCTGACGGCGGGTGGTGTGCTCAGCGGGCGGCGGGTGCGTCGCCGCCCGCCGTGCCACCGTCGCCCTTTCGAGCGGCGCGCTTCGCCATGCCCTCGCGGAGCTGCAGCCCGAGCGCATTGCCCGGGTCGTCGGCGAGGACCGCGTCGATCGCGTCGTTCGCGCAGTCGTCACGCTGGGCGAGGATGCAGGCGCTGGCGCGGACGAGGCGCTCCTGCGTGCGCAGCGATGGCTCGCGTGCGTAGAGCTGGTCGACGGGTGGCACCGGGTCGACGCCGGTCCACTCCGCGGCCGGCAGCGGAATGCCGGCCGCGCGCAGCGCGTCCGCGATCGTGGCGGCGATGCGCTGGTTGGCGCGCAGGTTCGGGTGCACGAGGTCGACGAACTGGTCGTCGCCGACGAGTCCGTTCGGGCTCGCCTGCTCGAGAGCCGCCGCTGCGTCGACGAACAGCGCGCCGCGTTGCGCTGCGATCTCACCGAGCAGCTCGTTGAAGCTCGTCGGGGCGCCGTGCGGCATGCGGTCGAGGTCGCTCGCGCGTCGGTACGCGTCGCGTGCCTGCTCCCAGCGTCCGAGGCGTCGCGCGCAGGTGGCGATCTGCCAGTGCAGACCGGCGTGCGCGTCGTCGAGCGCGAGCGCGCGCCGGTACGCGTCGAGAGCGGCGGCACAGTCGCCGCTCGCAGCGAGGCGATCCCCCTCGGCGACGTCCTGGTCCCACTTCGCCGCGCTCTCGGCGACGAGCCCCTCGCGGTGTGCCGCGCCGCCGGGCGGCCAGTCGGCGAAGTTCTGCCCGATCGTCACCAGCATCACGCGCGCACCGACGTCCAGCATCACGTCGGTCATGGTCTCGACGTTGAAGCGGTAATGCTGTCCGGCCCACGCGCGCTCGCGCTCGGTGGGGTAAGCGCCCTCCAGGTGCTCGGTGAGTACGGCGAACATCTGCAGCGGGTTGTTGAGGGTCTCGAAATCGAAGCGCGGCGGCTTCGGCTCGACGTCGACACCGATCAGCGGCAGGCGTGCCGCGAGCGCGTAGAGGCGCGTCGAGGCGAGCACCTCCCAGGCGCGGAAGAGCCGGGGGTCCATGCCGACCAGGTGCGCGTAGTAGCGCGGCTCGGCGAACTCGTTGTGCCCCGCGTACAGGATCAGCAGGTCGGGCTCGTGGCGCGCGATGTCCTCGACCACGGGCAGCATGCGGCGTGACCCGTAGCCCGACACCGCGGCGTTGACGACCTCGACGAACAGCGACGGCAGCTCGGCCTGCAGCCGCAGCTGCAGGAAGGCGGAGAACGCGTGCGCGGCGTCGTACGGCACACCCGCCGCCGACGACTCGCCCACGACGAAGACGCGGAAGGCGTTCGCGGGCTTCGCGGCGAGGAATTCCTGCGGGTAGCGGACGCGGCGCGCCGCGGCGGTACGGAAGACGGGGGTCCCGTCGTCTCTCGTCGCGCGCTCGAACATCGGGACGGTGCGCGAGAAGCCCGCAAAGGGATCGTAGCGCCGGTCGCCGCCGACCCCGGTCAGGCGCAGCAGGATCTCGAGGAGCACGACCGCCGCGATCCCGAACGCGAGGCCGAGCCCGACCAGTCCGAGCTTCTGCCAGCCGCGTGCTCCGCGGTCGCGTCGAACGCTCGGGGGGCGCATGCGCCGTACCTGGTACGACGTGCGTCGGAGCACGTCCAGCGCTGCCGCCGGGCGGTTGCGGCTGCTACGAGATCGCCATGCCCGCGTGGCAGCGCTACCTCGCAGCCCAGCTTCCCGGCGCCGTGCTGATCGGCTTCGGGCTGTGGCTCTTCTGGGGGGAGACGGGCCTTCCGGGCTGGATGGGCATCGCGTTCTTCGCCTTCTGGATCGGCAAGGACCTGCTGCTCTACCCGCTGATGCGCCGCGCCTACGAGTCGTCCGCGGAGCGCTCGTCGCGGCTCGTCGGCCGACCGGGCGTCGCGTGCTCCGATCTCGCGCCGGACGGGCAGGTGGACGTGGACGGCGAGACCTGGCGCGCGTGTGCGGTCGCCGGCGAGGAGCGGATCGCTGCCGGCACGGCGGTCGTCGTGCGCGGCATGGACCGCTTCACGCTGCTCGTCGCACGTGCGCGCTGAGCGCCGCCAACGGGGCCGAACACGCGCGCGCCGCGCGTGTTCGCCGAAGCGCCGAGCCCTGCCCGTCGCCCGTTCCGGGCGAAGCGGGCGCCGACGTCACTCCTTGTCGACGGACTCGAGGTGCAGGCCGCACTCGAGCTTGTCCGAGCCCGCCCAGCGTCCGGCGCGCTCCTCTTCCCCGGACGCGGTCGGGCGCGTGCACGGGATGCAGCCGATCGAGCGGTAGCCGACGTCGTGCAGCGGGTTGTACGGGATGTCGTTGGCGACGATGTAGCCCCACACGCGCTTCTCGTCCCAGTCGGCGAGCGGGTGGAGCTTCCACAGCCGGTAGCGCTCCGACCACTGGACCTTCGTGATGCCGGCGCGACTCGGCGACTGGTCGCGGCGGATGCCGGAGATCCACGCGTCGTACGGCTCGAGCGCCGAGATCAGCGGCTCGACCTTGCGCACGTGGCAGCAGCGGTCGGGATCGCGCTCCCAGAGGTTCGGACCCTCGTGGCGGTGCTGCTCGGCGATCGACGGGATGTGCGGCCGCACCAGCTCGAGGCCGTAGCGCTCCACCAGACGGTCGCGCGTGTCGTAGCTCTCGCGGAAGAAGAGGTGCGTGTCGAGCTCGACCACCGCCGGCGTGCGTGCGAGCTCCGCGATCATGTGCACCAGCACCGATGACTGCTTCTGCCACGAGCAGGTGAGGCAGAGCCTGTCGCCGAACTCTTCACTTGCCCACGCGAGCAGCTCCTCGGCGGGCATCCGGTCGAGCTCGTCGAGCGGGCGGGAGAGCGGGGTCGGCGAGGGGTGGTCGAGCGTTGCGACGGTCATGCGGGGGGACCTTCCGTGCTGCGTGGAGATGCAGGGACAGGCGAGATCCTAGCATCGCCGCGCGCACTGGTCGCCAGAATTCGCCGCAGACCGCCGGCGAAACGCCGCGATGCGCGCGAGCGCTACACGCGAAGCCAGAGCAGGCGCTCGATCATCAGCAGACGCATGCCGTCGGGGCGGCCGTTGAAGTAGCGGCGTTCGAGGTCGGCGTGGCTCGGCGCCTCGGCGACCTGCAGCCCCGCGGTTGCCGCCAGGCGCTCGATCTCGTCCGGTGCGAACGCCGAGCGCAACGGCTCGCCCATCCCCGCGACCAGGCGCGAGACGTCGTCGAGAACCTCTCGGTGAAGGTCGTCGAGCAGCTCCGGGCGCGGGTTGTAGGAAAGGACGATGCCGGAGCCCGCGGCGCAGCGCGCGACGATGCGCAGGGTGGCGCCGATCGCGTCCGGGCCGAGGTACATCGTCGTCCCGACCCACGACAGCAGCGACGGCAACGACCAGTCGAAGCCCGCCCGCGTCAGGGACGCATCGAGCGTGTCGCCCGTGAGGTCCGCGGGAACGAGGACCTGCCGGTCCGAAGCCGGAAGCGCGAGCGCACGCATCCGCTCCCGCTTCCAGGTCTGCGTGGCGGGATGGTCGACCTCGAACAGGCGTCCCTTGCGCACGAAGTCGGGATGGCGCCACGCGAACGAGTCGAGGCCGGCGCCGAGGATCACGTATTGCGCGTACACCCCGCTTGCGAGGACGTCCTCGGGGTAGCGCGCGCGCAGCAGGACGCCGCTGCGCGCCTGGTACGGCGGCCGCGACAGCGCCACGGACTGCTCCGCGAAGGCCTGCCAGCCGTCGCCGACCAGCGGCAGCGCGAACGGATCATCGAGGATCCACGGCGGGGCATCGTGGATGCGGTGAATTCCACGGGCGACCGCCGCCGACATGGCAGAGCGGCTCGGCTGTCCGGCGTCCATCGGACCTCCCTGTGTGCGCGCACGAGCGGCACGCACCCGCGGGATGTACTACGATCGCCGCATGCGCAACACCCGCATCCTCAGCGCCGTCTTCCTCGTCGCGATCGTCGGCATCGTCCTCTGGCTGTCGAGCTCGATCGGTGCCGTCGAGTGCCGCGTCTGCATCGACTTCCAGGGGCGTCGAAACTGCGCCACCGCGGCGGCGCAGACCCGCGAGGAGGCCGTGCAGAGCGCGCGCAACACCGCGTGCGGGACGATCTCGGGTGGCGTCCGCGACTCGATCGCCTGCGGCAACACGGTGCCCTCCGAGGTGAGCTGCACCGGCGAGTGAGCCCGCCGGCCGCGCGTCCGGTCAGGCGGGAGGTGGCTCCGCCGCCTCGGCACGGTCGAGGAAGTCGAGCAGGACGCGCGCCGTGGCCTCCGGCTGCTCCAGGTGCGGGTGGTGCGCCGCGCCCTCGATCGTGACCTTGTCGGCGTCGAGTGCGGCGAGCCGCTCGGCGATCTCGAACTTCGCGGACAGCAGGTTGGTCGAGCCCTCGAGATAGAGCACCGGGCAGGCGATGCGCGCCCAGAAGGTCCGCGCCTGCGCCACGTAGAACGGCTGCGGCGAGCGCGTCGCGTGTAGCGGGTCCCACTTCCAGACCACGCGACCGTCCGCGCCCGACGGCTTCGTGCCGTGGCGCGCGAGGTGCAGCGCGATCTCCTCGGGAAGCGGGAAGAAGCGGCGCAGCTTCGCCGCGGCCTCGTCGAGCGTCTGGTCGCGCCGCTCGTCCCTGGCGACGCGCTCGATGTCGGTGATCCAGCCGGCGTGCCGGCGCGGTGCTGCGTCCATCGGGGTGTCGACCGGACCGAGGCCCTCGATGACGGCGACCGCCGCCACGCGCGCGGGCTCGGTGCCGGCGTAGAGCAGGGTCACGTTGCCGCCCATGGAGTGTCCGACGATCGACACGCGGCCGCCGAGGTGGCGCACGACGAACGCGACGTCCGCCACGTAGTCCGCGAAGTGGTAGTAGCCGCCGCGGCCGATCCACTCCGAGTCGCCGTGGCCGCGCGCGTCCCACGCGACGACGTGGCGTCCGGCGCGTGCCAGCAGCGGCGCGAGCCGGTCCCAGGCGTGCGCGTGCTCCTGGAACCCGTGCAGCAGCAGGATCGGCGGCCGGTCGCCGGAACACGGGCCCCACTCGAGCAGATGCAGCCGCAGGCGATTCGCCTCGACGAAGGTCTCCCGCGGCCCGTCCAGCATGCGCACCGGCTGCCTACGGTCCCGGGCGGGCCCGGGCAAGACCGGCGAAAGACCGTCCCGGACCCGCGACAGACCGGCGACAGGCCGTCGACGGACCGGCGACGGACCCGCAACCAGCGCGCGAGCGCGAAATCCGCGGCGCGTGCATTGCCGCACCTCGGGAAATCCAGCATGAGGGACGCGCGCGCGCGGGCGCCGCGCGACGGCGCTGCGCTGGAGGAAGCGGGCAAGGAGAGGGTGATGGCGAAGGATGCGGGCAAGGCGAACGTCGGACTCGTCGGTCTCGCCGTGATGGGCCAGAATCTGGTCTTGAACATGGCGGACCACGGCTTCCGGGTCGCGGTCTACAACCGTACGACGGAGACCATGGAGCGCTTCGTCGCCCAGCACCCCGACACGCCGGGCGGCCTGGTCGGCTGCCGGACCGAGAAGGACCTCGTCGCTGCGCTCGAGCGGCCACGCAAGATCATCCTGCTCGTCAAGGCGGGCGCACCGGTCGACGCGATCGCGGAGCAGCTCGCCCCGCTGCTGGAGAAGGGCGACATCCTGATCGACGGCGGCAACTCGCTGTGGACCGACACCATCCGTCGCGAGAAGGCGTACGCCGCGAAGGGCGTCCTCTTCATGGGATCGGGTGTCTCGGGCGGCGAGGAGGGGGCGCGCTTCGGACCGTCGCTGATGCCGGGCGGGTCGCCGGCCGCGTGGCAGGCCATCGAGCCCATCTGGCGCGCGATCGCGGCCAAGGTCGACGAGAAGACCGGCAAGCCGATCGAGGGCGCCACACCCGGCAAGCCCGTCAAGGGCGGCGTGCCGTGTACCGCGCACATCGGCTCCGACGGCGCCGGCCACTACGTCAAGATGGTGCACAACGGCATCGAGTACGGCGACATGCAGCTCATCGCGGAAGCGTACGGGCTGCTGCGCGGGCTGCTCGGCCTCGATCCCGGACAGCTCGCCGACGTGTTCGCCGAGTGGAACGAGGGCGACCTCGACTCCTTCCTGATCCAGGTCACCTCCGAGGTGCTGCGCCAGCGCGACCCCGCGAAGCCGAAGAAGTTCCTCGTCGACGCGATCCTCGACAGCGCGGGACAGAAGGGCACCGGACGCTGGACCGCGGTGAACGCGCTCGACGCGGGCGTCCCGGCGACGACGATCACCGAGGCGGTGTTCGCGCGCGCGCTGTCGGCGCTGAAGGACCAGCGGGTCGCGGCGAGCAGGAAGCTCAAGGGCCCCGACTTCGCCTACAAGGGAGCGAAGAAGGCGCTGATCGACGCCGTGCGCGACGCGCTCTACTGCTCGAAGATCTGCTCGTACGCGCAGGGCTTCGCGCTGATGGCCGCGGGACAGCGGGAATACGGATGGCAGCTCGACTTCGGCACCATCGCGTCCATCTGGCGCGGCGGCTGCATCATTCGCGCGCGCTTCCTGCAGAAGATCACCGACGCCTACGCGCGCGACCCGGACCTCGTGAATCTGCTGCTCGACCCGTACTTCCGGAAGCAGATCCAGAAGGCGCAGCCGAACTGGCGGAAGGTCGTGGCGCTCGCGGCGCAGTCGGGGATCGCGGCACCGGCCTTCATGTCGGCGCTGAGCTATTTCGACGGCTACCGCTCGGCGGTTTCGACGGCGAACGTCATCCAGGCGCAGCGCGACTACTTCGGCGCGCACACCTACGAGCGCACGGATCAGCCGCGCGGCAAGCACTTCCACGTCGACTGGCCCGATCCGAAGCGTCCGCAGCTCGAGGTCTGATCGAGCCTGCCGCGGGCCGCTTGCACTTCGCGCGGGCGGCCTTAACAGAAGGCAGGCGCCGGGCTTGCGTCCCGACCCGCCGGAGCTCGCGCGCGCCCCTTGCGCCATCCGCGAGCGCCCGGCTTCATGGAAGCCCATCCGATGCCCCACCTCGAATCGCTCTTCTGGCTGCTCGCCGCGGCGACGCTGATCGGCGTCCCGGGATACGCCTGGCGTGTCCGCGGACGCAGCTACGCGACCTACGGCCTCGTGATCCTCACGGTCGCGCTGCCGGGCGCCGTGCTCATGCATTCGCGGCTCCGGCATCTCTTCGGACCCGCGGCCGCGCCGTGGATCGACCTCGCGTTCCTCTACAGCATGGCGGCGGCGTCGCTGCACCTGATCTCTCTGGTCACGCCGAGGCTCCGCTCCGCGGTGTTCCGCTACGCCGTCAGCATTCCCGGCATGACGTTCCTCGCCGGCGGCGGGCTGTCGACGGTGTGGCTCCTCATGTGGTTCGTGCCGCGCCTGATCCTGTGGGCGTTCGGCTTCACGCGCACGCTCGACGTGCTCGCGTGGATGGACCTCGTCCCGATCGGCATCGCGGTCGCGTCCGTGCTGACGTCGTCGCGGCTGGTCGACGAGATCGTGCGCGTGGTGGTCGCGGAGGACGGGCCCGAGGAGGTCACGCGGCTGCCGGTCGAGCGCTACCGCCGCCGGGCGCCCGAGCCGCTGCCATCGCGCCCGCTGCGCATCGTGCAGATCGCGGATCCGCACCTCGGCCCGTGGCAGCCCGTCAAGAAGCTGCGCCAGCAGATCGAGGCGCTGATCGACCACGATCCCGACCTCGTGCTGCTGACCGGCGACTTCCTGACCATGGAAGGCATGGGCACGCCCGGTGCGCTCGCCGCCGCACTCGAGCCGCTGCGCCGCCTGCCCGGACGCTGCTACGCCGCGTTCGGCAACCACGACCACGAGTCGCCCGAGGAAGTGCTCGCCGGGCTCGAGGCGAACGGCGTGCACGTGCTGATCGACCAGGAGGTCTCGGTGGAGACCGCCGCGGGCGCCGTGCAGATCGTCGGCGCCGACTTCCGCGGCAAGGGTCGCCGCGAGCACCTGCAGCAGCTGCTGGCGCGCTTTCCGCGCCGCGACGGCGAGCTGCGGCTGCTGCTCCTGCACGACCCGAGCGCGTTCAAGCACGTGCCGAAGGGCGACGTCGACCTGACGCTCGCCGGCCACACGCACGGCGGCCAGCTCGGTCTCGTCAGCTTCGGCTGGGACTGGACGGTGCTGCGCCGCACGCCGTTCCCCGACCACGGGCTCTTCGGGCACGGCTCGAACCGGCTCTACGTCCACCGCGGCACCGGATTCTACGGCTTCCCGCTGCGCATCGGCGTGCCGGGCGAGGCGTCCTGCCTCGAGGTGGTGATCGAGCGGGCGGAGTTCACGGCGGAGGTCGTGGAGGGGCCGGCGCGTAGCTCGACACTTGGTATCTGATCGGATACCAACTTTGCTCGATGCGGAGGAGCCTCGAAGGGGCGGCCGGCACGCTGCGCGAGGCACGGCTCGCAGCAGGCCTCACGCTCCGCGCCGCGGCCGAGCGCGCCGGAACGTCCCACGCGACGCTCGTCGCCTACGAGGCCGGCCGAAAGTCCCTCACGCTCACCACGCTCGCCCGCATCCTCAGCGCCTACGGATTCGCCGCGGATCTCGAGCTGTCGCCGCGCATCCGCGAGCGCAACGGGCTCGCGCGCGGCAGGGAGCTCGAGGAGGTGCTGCTGCTGGCGGAGCAGTTTCCTTCGCGTCCGCGCAGGGAGCTGCCGCCGTCGCCGTTCACGGCCCGATGAGCACGATCGTCCGCAAGATCGTCGCCGTGCATCGCGCGCTCGACAGAGCGGGTCTGCCGCACGCGTTCGGCGGTGCGCTGGCGCTGGCCTGGTGCACCGAGCAGGCTCGCGGAACGATCGACATCGACGTCAACGTGTTCGTGGATGCGAGCGAGAGCCGTCGCGTCGCGGGCGCCCTGCCGAAGGCAGTCATCCGTTCCGACACACAGCTCGCGGCACTCGAACGGGACGGGCAGGTTCGCCTGTGGTGGGATCGCACGCCGGTGGACGTCTTTCTCGACACGACCGCGTTTCACCGTCAGGCCGTCGGACGTTGCCGCCGCGAGGCGTTCGGCGGTGCCGAGGTGCCCTTCCTGTCCTGCTTCGACATCGCGGTGTTCAAGGCCTTCTACAATCGCACGAGGGACTGGGCAGACCTCGAGGAGATGCAGGCCGCCGGCACGCTGGACGTCGCTGCGGTGATGGCGGTGCTGGTCGAGTACCTCGGCGCGGGGGACGAGCGCATCGGGAAGCTCGACGCATTGCGGATGCGATAGCGAGTTGCCGGCGGCGGGATCGTGGTCTCGAAGTCGACCTGAATCGGGGAAACCGCGCCGCAGCCGCGCTCGAGGACGATCAGTCGCGTCCCGCGACGACCTCCAGCGCGACCGATGGCCGGGCAACCAGCAGCCCGTCCACTCCACGATCGAGCAGTTCGGCGAAGAACGCCGCGTTCTCCTGCCGGGTGTCGTCCATCCACACCCAGACCGCGAAGCCCTCGGCCTGGGCTCGGGCGACGACGTCGGGAGTCAGGACCTCGACGCCCGCGTAGACCGGCGGCACCTGGAACACGACGTCGGTCAGCGCGAACTCGACGGGCAGGCCCACGTACCAGTCGACGAGGGTCGCGAGTCCCGGGCTGGTCGGCACGTCGGGCGCAACCCGTCGGAAGGCGGCCAGGACGTCGACGTCGAACGAGACGACGATCACCGAGCGGGTGCGGCCGAGGGCGGCGATCTCGTCCGCCAGCACCTCGGCTCCTTCGATCGCCCAGGCGAGATCGGCGGCGCCGGAGGAGTCCCGCGGGACCTTGACCTCGACGTCGAGGACGTGGTCGGGGAACGCCTCGGCGACCTCGCGGAAGCTCGGGACGGCGAAGTCGTCGGGCGAGTAGCCAGGCGGCGGCGGCACCGCTCCGCTGCGCATGCCCCGGTAGACGTAGGCCTCGTCCGGCAGTCCGTGGTTGCTCCAGGTGTCGCCGGAGAACCAGTAGGCGTTGTCGAGCGCCCGCAGCTCGGCGAAGGTGCGCTCGCGGACCGGACCGGCAGCCTCGGTCGTGCGATCGACGGTGTCGTCGTGCTGCACGACGAGGACGCGGTCGGCGGTCAGCATGACGTCGAGCTCGAGCACGTCGACACCGCGCAGCGCGGCCTGCGTGTAGGCGAACAGCGTCGAGTGCGGTGCCTCGAAGTCACCGCCGGCGTGGGCGATGACGATCGGCCGGTCGAGCGCGAGCAGCTCTGCGACGGTCGACGCCTCCGGCGCTGCCACCCGGTCCCGGGCCGTGCCACCGCCGCCCGCGTCCGAGCAGGCCACGAGGAGCGAAAGGGCGAATGCCGCGGCGATGCGGAGCCCCGGACGATGCTCGAGCGATCGGATCATGATGTCCTACCCTCCAGGGTGGTCGATGACGATACGTCAGGGGTGCGCACGCTCAGCCGCCCGCGACGCCGCGCGCGCGTCCTTCCGAGCCGAGCGTCCTCGCCTGCGGCGGACCGGCCTTCGCGATCAGCACGCCGTCCGCCTCGAGCTGCAGCGTCCCGCCCGCGATGCGTTCGCCCGGACGGTGCGCGCTCGCCGCGAGCACGCGCCACGTCGCACCCGTCGGCAGCGCGGCCTGGCGCGCGCGGCTCTCGAAGTTGAGCAGCACGGTGATGCGCTCGCCCTCGTGCTCGCGCACGAAGCCGAGCACGCCGGCGCCCTGGTCGAGGCGGCGATACGTGCCGCGGTGCAGTGGGGGCTCCGCGCGCCGGATGCGGATCAGCTGCCGGTACCAGTGCAGCAGCGAGCCCTGGTCGCGCTCGGCGCTCGCGACGTTGATCGCCGCGAAGTCCTCCTGCACGGGCAGCCACGGCTTGACGTTCGAGAAGCCGGCGTTCGGTCCGCCGGTCCACTGCATCGGCGTGCGCGCCGGGTCGCGCCCGATCGGCAGCGGCCAGTACTGCTTGCCCAGCGGATCCTGCAGCTCGTTCTTGCGGATCTTGCCGTCGAGCATGCCGATCTCCTCGCCGTAGTAGAGGAACGGCGTGCCGCGGAGAGTCAGCACGAGCGCCGCCGCGACGCGGCCGCGCGCGACGCGGTTCGCGCCGCTCGCGTAGCGGCTCAGGAGCCGGCGCTGGTCGTGGTTGCCGAGCGTGTACGTCGGCCAGCACGGCTCGGGGAGCAGCTTCTCCCACGTGTCGATCGCGTCGCCGAACGCGGCCGCACTCCACTTCGCGAACAGGAACGAGAAGTCGAACGCGAGGTGCAGCCCGTCGCCGCCCGCGTAGTACGATGCCGACAGCGGCGGGTTGCCGGGCGGCTCGCTGTAGACCTCGCCGACCATCATGCGCTCGGGCCAGCGGTCGACGGTCTTGCGGAGCCAGCGCACGAGGTCGATCGTCTCCGGACGGTTCCGGTCGTGGACGTGCTTCTGCCGGTCGTACGGCCTGCGCCCGAAGAGGCGCGTCGGGTTGTCGCGCAGCTGCTCGTCCTTGACGAACCAGTTGATGACGTCGAGGCGGAAGCCGTCGACGCCCATGTCGAGCCAGTACGCGACGATCTCTGTCGCGGCTTCCTTGACGGCCGGGTTGCGCCAGTTGAGGTCCGGCTGCTCGACGAGGAACGAGTGCAGGTAGAACTGCCTGGTCGGCGTGTCCCACTCCCACGCGATGCCGCCGAAGGTCGCCTGCCAGTTGTTGGGCGGCTTCGGCGGGTCGCCGGGCTGGCCGTCGTGCCAGACGTACCAGTCGCGCTTCGTGCTCGCGCGCGACGAGCGTGACTCGACGAACCACGGGTGCAGGTGCGAGCTGTGGTTCAGCACGAGGTCGAGGATGATGCGGATGCCGCGCGCGTGCGCCCCGCGCAGCAGCTCGCGGAAGTCGTCGAGCGTGCCGAACTCGGGGGCAACACTGCGGTAGTCGCTGACGTCGTAGCCGAAGTCGAACATCGGCGACGGGTTGATCGGCGACAGCCAGATCGCGTCGATGCCGAGCCCGCCGCCCTTGCCGTCGTTCAGGTAGTCGAGGCGGTCGATCACGCCGCGCAGGTCGCCGATGCCGTCGCCGTTCGAGTCGGCGAAGCTGCGCGGGTAGATCTGGTAGACCACGCCGTCCTGCCACCAGACGCGTGCGGTGTCGGAGGTCATGCGAAGGGGTTCACCACGCGGACGGTGCCGTAAAGCCGGTTCGACTGGAAGTCCTCGCCGATGAGCTCGTCGAGGCCGTAGTGCTCGGCATGCGCCCACATGTGGGCGTCGAACCACGACAGGCCGTACGCAGCCGCTCCGCGCAGAGCGGTTCGAACGACGGCGTCCGTCGGCCAGACGACGGAGAACTGGCTCAGCAGCTCCTCGGCCTCGCGCAGCGCATGCTCGCGCGACAGCAGGGTGCCGCCGGTCGGCAGGCGTCGCGTCGCCGCGGCGACGAACTCGACGACGGCCTGGTGGGCGATGCGGATCGATTCGTTCGCGATCCCCGCTCGAAGGAGATTAGTCGCGATGCGCTGCTTGTCGGGAAAGCGCGCATCGAAGCGATAGACGAGGACGTTCGTGTCAACGAGTGCCGCCACGCTCGTACAGCTCCTCGCGTGTCCATCCGCGCGTCGCCGGGGAACGGGGCGTCGCGCGAGAAGCGCCCTTCGCCGCTGCGCGCTGTCGCGCCCTCTGGCGCGACGTGGCCGCGTCGAACAGCGCGAGCCTCCGCGCCGTGTCCTGCGGTGCGGGGGAGGCCTGACGCGCCGAGCGCGGAACGACGCGGATCGCGTCTCCGGCGATCGTCCACTCGACCTCGTCTCCCGGGCGGATCGCGAAGTGGTCGGCGACCGCCTTCGGCACCGTCACCTGCAGCTTGCTCGTGACCTTACCCACATCCTTACTATCGTAAGGATCTCGCCGACGATGCAAGCCGCGCCTCGTCACGCGTTTCCGAACCGGTACAGCGTCGCGCAGTTCGTCCGCGTCACCCGATCCACGAACGCCGCGTCCAGGTGCCCGAACGCCTCGGCGACGGCGTGCTTCGAGTTCGGGAAGGTGCTGTCCGGGTGCGGGTAGTCCGACGCCCACATGAAGTTGCTCGCGCCGAGCAGCGGCAGCAGGCTCGGGCCGAGCGGCTCCTCCTCGAAGGTCGCGTAGATCTGGCGCTCGAAGATCTCGCTCGGCTTCGCCTCGAGGCGATAGTCCTGCGCGTTCCGGACGTGCTTCTCGGCCGTCTGGTCCATGCGCTTGACGAAGTACGGCAGCCAGCCGATGCCGCTCTCGGCGAGCACGAGGCGCATGCCGGGGTGACGCTCGAGCGCGCCCGAGTACACCATCATCGCGAGCGGCTCGTCGAGCTGCATCGGGCCGACCGCGGCGAACGCCGCCATCTCCCAGCTGCCGGCCTTCACGTTCACCTGCGACGTGCCGCGTCCGATGTGGAAGCTGATCGGCAGCCCGGTCTCCTGCGCCGCGGCCCAGAGACGATCCCACGCGGGGTCGCTGCAGCGGAACTCGAACGGGCTGATGATGGCACCACGGTGGCCCGCCGCAGCGACCCGCTCGAGCTCGGCGGTCGCACGCTCGGGCGAGTCGGTCGGCAGCACGGCGAGGACGCACAGGCGGTCGGGCGCGTGCGCGTTGAACTCGCTCGCCCAGTCGTTGTAGCCGGCCATCACGGCGGCGCGGAGGTCGGGGTCGGCGATCGGCAGGCCGAAGAGGTGCGGACCGTAGATCACCGACGCGTGCAACCCGTCGCGGTCCATGTCGGCGAGGCGGAGCGCGGCGTTGGACGCGCGCGAGCCGTCGTCCTCGATGCCCGCGCGCCGGATCGCGCTGTAGGTGCTGACGATCCGGTACGGCCCCAGGACGCCGCCGTCGCACGTCCACAGCGAGGTACCGTTCTTCTCGACCACCACCGGTGCGCGGTCGCGGAGCCGCGCGGGCAGGCGGTCCCGCCAGAGGTCGCCCGGCAGGTTCCACAGGTCGAGGTGGTCGTCGCAGGAGTAGAAGCCCGGTGCGAGGGTGCTCATGGCGCAGATCCTGACCACGACCCCGCGTGGCTTGTCCAGCGGGTTCGTCGCCGGCCGCCGCCCGGCGATCGGAAGGTCAGTTCATGCTGCAGGCGCCGGGGCCGCGCGGGTCGCCGCAGCGGCCGCAGCCGGCGGACATCGGTGCCGGGCTCGCGCTCGCCGTGCTCCCGCCCCGGCCGATCGACACGACGGACAGCACGCGCTCGACGCGCTGCGACGCGCACTCGGGGCAGGGCGGCGTGGCGCTCGCGGACGAGACCAGCTCCTCGAAGGGGTGGGAGCACTTCCGGCAGACGTATTCGTAGAGCGGCACGGGTCGATCTCCTGTCGGCTGCCCCGAAGCTAGAGACGCGGCGCGTGGTTCGCAACGTCTTCGTTGACGCGCGCGGGCGCTCCGCGTACGGACCGGCGCGATGCGGCACGAAGGCACGGATGCGATGCGGATCGCCTGGCTCGGCCCCGCGACCTGGGTCGGACCCGTGGACGGCGGCGTCGCCGCGACGTCCGAGACGATCGACGACGCGGTCACCGTCGTGACGCTGCGCGCGACGCGCGACCTCGCGGGCCTCGCCACCGGAGCCTTCACGCGACTCGCCGCCGGCTGGCGCTTCGACCCCCGGCAGTCGTCGGCACCGGAGACGCTGCGCGTCTGCGGCTACGGCCTGACCGAGTTCGCGCTGCCGGCGCGCACCGACCGGACGTTCGAGCGCTGGGTGCCGCAGCTGCCGCACCGTCCGGCGTGCGCGTTGCCGGTGCTGCTGATCGACCCCGAAGGCGACACGATCCTGCTCGCCCCGGTCGAGGGCGCGCACGAGCAGTGCTTCACCGCCGACGAGAACGGACCCGCCTGGGGCTGGCACGGCGACCTCGACGAGGTGCCCGCGGGCTTCGCGTCGTCGCTGGCGATCGTACGCGGCACAGGACCACGCGCGGTGCTGGAGCGCTGGGGCGCGCTGCTCGGTGCGCAGCCGTCGCGCCGGCGTCGCTACGCCGACGAGCTCGGACGGAAGCCCTCGTACTGGACCGACAACGGTGCCTCGTACTGGTACCGCACCGAGCCCGGCCACGGCGTGACGAGCGGTCTCGCCGCGACGGTGAACGACCTGCGCGCGCGCGGCGTGCCGATCGGCGCCGTGCAGATCGACTCGTGGTGGTACCCGCACGAGGTGCTGCGTCCGTTCGACACCGACGAGTGGATCGTGCCGCCGACGGGGCTCGTGCGCTGGGAGCCGCGCGCGGACATCCTGCCGGATGGCATCGCACCGTTGCGGGCGGCGCTCGGCGATCCGCCGCTGGTGGCGCACTGCCGCCACCTCGCGTCCGCGTCGCCCTACGTGACGGAGACGCCGTGCTGGACCGACGGTACGCGCGCGCACCCGCAGACGCCGCAGCTCTATGAGCGCTGGCTCGACCAGTGCGTCGCGTGGGGCATCGAGACCTTCGAGCACGACTGGCTGGTCGAGTGCTTCACGGGCGTCCGCGCGCTGCGCGAGCGAGCGGGTCGCGCCGCAACCTGGCAGCGCGGCGTGCACGCGGCCGCGGTCGACCGTGGCTTGACGCTGCAGTGGTGCATGGCGGCGCCGGCCGACATGGCCCTTGCGTCCTCGCTGCCCGCGGTGACCTCGGTGCGGACGTCGGGCGACAGCGGCTACCTCGTCGGTCCGGGCTTCCTGTGGGGCTGGTTCCTGCTGGTGAACGCGCTGGCGCGCGCGCTCGGCCTCGTGCCGTTCAAGGACGTCTTCCTAGCGAGCGGACCGCACGCCGATTTCGAGGCGCTGCTGTCGTCGCTGTCCGCGGGACCGGTCGGCATCGGCGACCGCCTCGGCCAGGCCGACCCCGCAATCGTCGCGCCGTGCCACCGCGCGGACGGCGTGCTCGTGAAGCCCGACGAGCCGGTGGCGGCTCTCGACCGCTGCTTCTCGACCGCGTGGCCGCTCGGCACGACGCCGCGGCTCCTCGCCGGCGAGGCGGTGACGCGGCACGCGGCCGGCACGTGGCGCTACGTCGTGGTCGCGAACCCGTCGGCCGACGGCCCGGTGCGTGACGGCCTCACGCGTGACGAGCTCGGCGGCGACCTCGCATGGGACTGGCGCGCGCGCCGCTTCGTCTGCGCGGACGACCTGCGCGAGATCGCGCTCGAGCCGCTCGCGTGGCGTTCCTTCGTCGTGCCGCCGCTGCTCGCGCACGGACGGCTCGCGATCGTCGGCGACCCGCACCTGCACGTGACCGCGGGCGACGCGCGCATCGCGGAGGTGGAGGATCGTGGCGACGTCGTGCGCGTGACGGTGCTCGGTGCTGGCGAGATCGTGGAGCTCGTCGGATGGTCCCCCGACGTCGGGGAATGGCGCCGCACCGTCGAGGTGCCCGCGCGCGGCTGGGTGACGGTCGAGATCGCCCACGCTGACGGTCGATCTCGTCACGAACCCGACACGCTGACGGTCGAGCTCGTCACGAACCCGACACGCTGATCGCGAACACGCTGCCGGTGGTCGACGAGGCCCGCCTCTCAGAGTCGGATCTTCTGGAACGTCGCGTCCGCGAGCTCGCGCATCGCCGGGCGCAGAAGCGCCTCGTGGCGCAGCGTGCGGCGGTGGAGGTAGCGCACGATCGCGGCGGTCTCGTCGCGCTCTGCCCCCGAAACGCGCGCCTCCAGGGCCGCGTCCGCTTCTCGCGCGTCGTCGATGCGGCGTCCGAGCAGCGTCGCGAGCTCGTCCGCGTCCTGCGCCGCGACGCGTGCGCCGTGCCGGTCGATCTCGCGCACGTACTGCGCGACGCGCAGCGCCGTGTCCGTCGCGTAGCTGCGCTCACCGCTCTCGAGCAGCCCGACCAGCGTGTCGTGCGCGACGCCGAAACGCGACGCGGGTGACGACGGCGCCTCGTTCCCGGCCGCGGTGCCCGACGCGGGCGGCGGATCGAGCGCGATCCCCTCGACCTCGGCGATCACCTCCAGCGGCAGGCGTCCGTACACCAGGTACCACGACAGGTACTGCGCGAGGTTGAAGCCCGGCGGTGGATCGGCGCACAGCGGCGCGACGGCGAGCGGCGTGTTGAGCGCGAAGCGTACGGTGTGGAAGTTCAGGACGTCGGCGTCGATCGGCTCGCCGCTGAGCTCCGCGTAGCGCTGGTAGCCGCGCGACAGGTCGCCGAGCGGCTCGGACGTGTCGCGCGAGCGCATCGCGCCGAGGTCGGCGAGCGGGTCGCCGAGGAACGCGAGCTCGAGGTCGATCACCGCGGTCACGCGGCCGTTCTCGAACAGGAACTGCCCCGCGTCGCCGGTCGCGAAGCAGGCGCGCGTGCGATCTGCCGGCAGGTGTCCGTGGAGCCAGTGCAGCACCAGCTCGATCAGCGGCTCGGGCCGCTTCTTCCGTGCGCGGAACGACTGCTCCCAGCGCGGCAGGTCGGCGAGTGCGAGCTCGCGCGCGGTCGTCGGGCGGTGGAAGCCGAGCGTCTCGAAGTCCGCGACCGGGATGCGCTGCATCGCGACCAGCAGCTCCATGTAGTGGTCGAGCACCGCACGGCGCTCGTCGTCGTCGCGGGCGGTCGCGAGGTTGGCGCGTCCGGGAGCGCGCTGCATGACGATGCCGCGCGGCTCGTCGCAGAACCCGTACACGTGCGGCACCGGAATTCCGTTCGCCGCGAGCACGCGCAGCACGCCGTACTCGTGCTCCAGCCCGTAGACGCCCGAGCCCTCGGCGCGGTCGCCCCGGAAGTAGACCGGAACGGTCTCGCCGTCGCGCTCGACGTCGAAGTCCCAGGCCGGACGCCAGCGTGCTTGACGTTCCGCGCGCACGACGCGTCCGCCGACCAGACGCTCGACCCCGGCGACCGCGCGCTGCCAGCGCGGCTCGAGCGCCTCGCGCCAGCCGTGGCCGAGGCGGCCGCTCCCGGACCCGGTCAGACGGGACACCCTGCCGGCGCGAGGGTCTGGTGGCGGGCGTCGCCCATCGCGACGTCAGAAGCGGATCGGGCAGCTCGCCGGGCCGCGCACCGTGTTGGTCTCGACAAGCCGGACGGCGTCACGGTCGATGTCCCACTCGGGGAAGCGCTTGAGCGTCTCTTCCAGGCCGACCCGTCCCTCGAGCCGCGCGAGTGCGGCGCCGAGGCAGTAGTGCGCGCCGTAGCCGAGCGTGACGTGGCGATCGAGCTTGCGCTCGACGTCGAAGCGGTCGGCGTCCGGGTAGTGTCGCTCGTCGCGGCCCGCCGAGCCGGTGAGGAGTGCCATCTTCGAGCCCGCCGGCACCGTGTGACCGTGCAGCTCGACGTCGCGCATCACGTAGCGGCCCTGCGTCGGCGACGGCGCCTCGAAGCGCAGCAGCTCCTCCACGGCGTTGGGCACCAGCGACGGGTTCTCGACCAGCTTGCGCCGCTCGCCCGGCCAGTCCGCGTACACCACCGCCACCCAGCCGAGGTGGCGTGCGACCGTCTCGTTGCCCGCGGCGCTGATCAGGCTGATCATCGCCATCGCCTCGATGTCGGTGAGCGTGCGGCGCTTTCCGTCCGGGGCGTCGTACTCGGCCGCGAGAATCTGGCTCACCATGTCGTCGCGCGGATCCTTGCGGCGCGCCTGGATCACGTTCCAGTAGTAGCCCCAGGACTGTTTCTGCGCCTCCACGCCCTCGTCGGTGGGCCCCTCGCGGCCCTCCTCGCGGTGCAGCAACGCGTCGCTCCACTCGCGCAGCTGGTCGTGATCTTCCTCCGGGAAGCCGAGCAGGCTCGAGATCACCATGACCGGCAGGCGCATGCCGAAGTCGCGCACGTAGTCGAACCCGCCCGAGCCGACGAACGGGTCGAGGTAGCCGCGGCACAGCTCGCGCACGCGCCCCTCGAGCCGCAGCATCGCCCGCGGCGTGAACAGCGCGCTCACTACTTTTCGGAGCACGTCGTGGTCCGGAGGATCCATCATGATCATCATCGGGTGCTCCGGGCTCTTCCCGATGCTGTCGAGCGTGATGCCGAAGGCGGAGCTGAACGTGCCGTGGTCGATCGACGCCGCGAGCACGTCTTCGAAGCGCGACAGCGCGTAGAACCCGTAACGCTCGTTCCAGTAGAGCGGCGCCTCGTCGCGCAGCTTCCGCCACGCGTCGTAGGGGCTCCTGCGGATCGCGTGGTCGTAGGGGTCCCAGTAGGGCGCTCCCTGCTCGCCGGTCGTGGTTCTTCCGGATGTCTTCGACACGGTGCGTCTCCCTCCGAAGCTCGGGGCAGATCCGAAGCTCGCGGCAGAGTAAACCGTCGCGCGCCATTGTGCCACGGCCCGTCGCTCGCGTCGCCGGCGCTTCGGGTCGGCGCTTCGCGGCGCGAGCGACGGACCTGCGAGCGACGGGCCGTGGCGCGGACTGGCACCGGCCGTGACGCGCCGATCTGGACCTGGAGGGTGCAGCACGGAAGTGCGAGCATCGGCCCACTTCACTGGAGGTGCGCATGAAGCTCTACTCGGGACCGCTGAGCCTGTTCTCCGCCAAGGCTCGAATCGCGCTCGGCGAGAAGGGGATCGGTCACGAGCTGATCCAGGTCGGCTGGAGCCGCAGCGCGGCCTACGAGCCGCACCACCCCGACGTCGTTGCGCTGAATCCGAAGCGGGAGGTGCCAGTCCTGGTCGACGGCGACGTCGTGGTCTGCGACTCGTCGCTGATCTTCGAGTACCTCGAGGAGCGCTGTCCGGATCCGCCGCTGTATCCCGCCGGCACCGCGGCGCGCGCCCGCTGCCGTGCGCAGGAGTGGGTGGCCGACGAGGTGTGGTTTCCCGACCTGTGGACGCTCATCGCGGCCGGCGTGTACGGCAACGGGTCCGGGGATGCGGTGCCCGGAGCGATCCTGGCACTGCAGGCGCGCGCGCACGAGCTCGAGAGCGCCCTCGGCACGAACGACTACTTCTGCGGGACGTTCACCGTCGCCGACATCGGCAGCTACGTGTTCCTCTCGACGGCGATCGCGCTGGGTGCGCCTCTTCCGGCCGATGTCCCGCGCGTCGCAGCGTGGCTCGCGCGGGTCGCGGCGCGTCCCGCGGTCGCCGCGGTCATGCTCGACGTGAACGCCGCCGCGGCTCGGCTGCTGGCCGCCTGACAGCGCGCCGTCAGCGGGGGGACGCTAGCGGAAAGGAGACCGAGGTCAGTCGCTCCGAGACGTCCCAGAGCCGCTTCGCGACGTCGCGGTCGTACGAGCGCGACGTCGAGCGCGTCTTCCGCGGGTGGCCCCAGTTCTCCATGAAGCCGTCGGGGCCGACGTAGTCGCCGCCGCGCGCCTCGGGCGACGTCGCGGCGTAGAGCGTCGGCAGCGCGCCCATCGCGGCGGGCTGCGAGAAGAAGCGGTTGCCGAGGTCCATGGCGCGCGCGGCGAGGCGCGACCCACTCATCTGCGGTCCGACCGACTGCAGGTTGGTCGCCGAGTAGCCGGGATGGCAAGCGAGGCTGATCGTGCGCGCGCCCGCCGCCTCGAGCCGGCGCTGCAGCTCGTAGGTGAACAGCAGGTTCGCGAGCTTGCTCTGCGCGTAAGCGATCCACTTCCGGTAGCGCTTCTCACCTTGCAGATCGTCGAAGTCGATGCGTCCGGGCTTGTGCGCGGTGGAGCTCACGTTCACCACCCGCGCCGCGGGCGCCGTGAGCAGCTGCTCGAGCAGCAGGCCCGTCAAGGCGAAGTGTCCCAGGTGGTTCGTGCCGAGCTGCATCTCGAAGCCCTCGGCGGTGGTGCGCCGCGGGATCGCCATGACGCCGGCGTTGTTGCACAGCACGTCGAGCGGAACGCTCTTCGCCGCGAAGTCACGCGCGAAACGGTGCACGGACTCGAGGCTCGCGAGGTCGAGCTGCATCGCCTCGAGCGACGCGGACGGCTGCAGCGTCCGGATCTGCACGATCGCGTCGGCGGCCTTGCCCTCGTCGCGGCAGGCGAGGATCACGTGCGCGCCCTTGCGTGCCATCTGGCGGGCGGCCTCGAAGCCGATGCCGCTGTTGCCGCCGGTGACGACGACCGTCCGGCCGCCGAGGTCGGGGATGTCGTCTGCGGTCCAGGGTCCGTTCTGCGGCATGGCTCCCTCCGGGTCAGCGCTTGTCGGGGATCGAGTAGGTGAGCGTCGCGTGCGCGACCATCTCGGGGTCGCCGTCCGAGTACAGCGCGACGTCGCCGACGGCGAGGCGCCTGCCGAGCTTCAGGATGCGCGCGTCGGCGATCACGTCGACGGGGCCCGGACGGCGCATGAAGTTGATGTTGAGGCTGGTCGTGACCGCGAGCGGCACCTCGCCGATCATCGCCAGCACGACGACGTACATCGCGGTGTCGGCGAGCGACATCAGCGTCGGCCCCGACACCGTGCCGCCCGGACGCAGGTGGCCCTCGTGGAACGGCAGACGCAGCCGCGCGAAGCGGTCGCGCATCTCCTCCACGCGGTAGCCCTGGCCGTCGACCTGCGGGAACTCGCGGTGCAGGAAGGCGTCGAGCTCGGCGGCGGTCATGCGGGTCATCGCGTCCTCGGCGGCCGGACGATGCGGTAGGTCACCGAACCCGACGCGATCGCGCGCCCGCTGGTGCGGCCGGCGACGGTGAGCGAGTTCACGTAGACACCCTCGCCGTGCCACGTGGTGACGGCCTCCGCGGCGACGTTCTCGTCGCGCGTGCCGACGTCGAAGCACAGGTGCATGCCGATCGTCGCGGCGCGCCCCGACGGGTCGAAGCCGTCGACCGACCACGACGCGGCCCCGCCGGCGCAGTCGACCAGCGCCGCGATGGCGCCCTCGTGCACCGTGCCGGCGGCGTCGCGCGTCTGCTCCTGCAGCGGCAGCAGCGCCATCGCGTGCCCGCGCCCGAGGTGCACCGACGCGACGCCGAGCCGCATGGTGAACGGCGAGCCGACGTTGCGGCGGAGGAAGGCGTCGTCGGCGACGGCCGCGAGCCGCGGATTCGCGGTCGGCGTGGCATCCGCGGCGGCGCCCGCCGCGCGGCCGGCGTTTGCCGTATGCCCGGCGTCTGTCGTGCGGCGGGCACCCGCCGTGTGGCCGCCGTCGCCCGCTCCGGCGCGTCGCGCAACCATGCCGCGCGCGATCGTACGCGCGCCCGTCACGACGGCGACCTCGACGAACGTGATGTCGCGCCCGCGCCGGACCACCGTGGCCTCCGCCGCGACCGCCTCGCGGATCGCCGGGGCCAGGAAGTGGACGTTGAAGTCGATGGTGCTCGCACCGGCGCGCCGCGCCGCCGGCAGGCCGCTGTCCGCGACCGCCGCGGCCGCGACGTCGATCACGGCGGCGACCACGCCGCCGTGCAGCGTGCCGTTGCGGTTGCCGTTGCCGTCCTGGTACGGGAGCTCGAGCAGCGCCCGATCCGCGCCGGCGAGCGTGATCCGCGCGCCGAGCAGGTCGAGGAACGGCGCGTCGGCGTCTGCGGGCGCCGGATGGACTGCGGACGGCATGTCCGCTCAGCGTCACGGAGCGGCGCCGCGGTGTCAACTTCGCGCGCACGGAGCGGACCCGCTGTGTCAACTTCGCGCGCACGGAGCGGACCCGCTGTGTGAACTTCGCGCGCACGGAGCGGACCCGCTGTGTGAACTTCGCGTGCGGCGCGTGCGGTGCCGCGCGCGCAGCACGCGGCTCAGGCGCCGGCGCCCGCAGCCGCTCCGGCGGGTGCCGGTCG
>VGTK01000045.1 GCA_016874715.1 Deltaproteobacteria bacterium
CGGTCGTCGTGCGCTGCCAGGGCTGATGGCGCTCCGGCGGCGGCGACTGGGGGCGGCGCGCTGGCGTTCGCCAAGGCGCCGGTCGCGGCGGGCTTGCCGGTCCGACCCTTGCCGTCCTTCACCGAGAGCGCCGGCGTGGCGCTCGGCGCGGGCAGCGGCGATTGCTGCGGCGCTGCGTGAATCGCGAGGACGGGAAGATCTCGGGTGTCCGGCTCGTCCGCGGGCGCAGCGTCTGGACCGGGCCCGCCTGCTGCCGGCACGGCACTCGGCGGGTGGGCCTCGCCCAGCCAGGCGGGCGCTAGCTTGGGATCCCAGTGAACGTGGGCGCCGGGCGCGTCGGCGTTCTCCTTCCGGTCGCCCGGGCCCGGCGCGTCGCCGGATGCCACTGCCTGCTGGCTGTCTCTCGGCCGCGGCGGCACGTGCGCGGTCGCCGCCGGGGCCGCGCTGGCGGCCGGGCCGGTAGCGTGCTCGACGGGCGCCCCGACGGCGACGTCCTTCGGCACCGGCGCAGGTGACACGTGCGCGGGCTCCGCCTTCGCCGATGCGCCGGGCGCGTGCTTCGCCTGCGCCAACGCGCCGCCAGCGGGCCCTGCCTTCGACGAAGCGCTCGCTGCGATGTCCACCTTCGCCGGCGCGGCCTCTGGAACCTCCAGCTTCGCCGGTGCTTTCGCTGCTGTCTCGGCCTTCGTCGCGGCGCTCGCTGTGGACTCCACCTTCGCCACTGGCGCCTTCGCGACCGATCGCTCGGCAGGCGCGCCCTTCTGCAGCAGGTCGATCGTGAGGCGTGCGGGCTTCGCGGTGGCGTAGGCATGGACGCGGCCAACGGGGTCCGCCGGGGTGATCTCGATGCGGGCGGCGCCCTGCGCATCCGTGGTGATGCGGACCTTGGTCCTGCCGTCGCCACCCGAGGCGGCGTCGTCGAACTCGCGTCCGGCGATGGCGGACGCGGCGGCGACCTCCGGAACGGTGACGACGATGCTGCCGTCCGCGCGGTGATCCGCGATCGCTCCCGCGACCGGCCCGTCGCTGAACAGCACGATGCGCTCGCGGTCCCCGAGCCGGAGGAAGTGCGGCGCCGTTCCGAGCTCTGCCGCCACGACCAGCGCGGGACGCAACGCGCCCGCGAGGAGCGACAGAGAGAGGAGGATCGACGGACGGACGCGCATAGATGTTCGTGCCGGGTCGGCACGAATTACCCGGCAGCAAGCCCGGTGCCACGACCTCCGCTGCCGCGACCGAGAGCGGGCGGCAGCTTTTTCCCCTGCCGGCAGGCTTGTCCGCGCGTCGGGTCAGATCCTTGACAGCACGCGCGTCAGCCGACCGTCCGGAGCATCACGTCACGACAGGGCCCGTTGCCACGCCCGACGTCGCACGTGCGTCCCAGCCGCGCAGCAGCGGCAGCAGACTGTCCGCCAGAAGCTTGCGCGTCGCCCCGGTGTCGGCGCGCCGCTGCGCCCCCAGCAGGGCCTCGGCGAGGGGTGCCAGCTCGTCCTGCGCGCTGAAGGTCTGCCCCGCGCCGAGCTGCATCGCCTGGTGGTCGAGGACCATCGTCAGGCGGAGCTCGTCCAGCGCCACCGCGAGTTCGCCGTGCGCTTCGCGTATCTCGCCGCGGCCGAGCGTGTCGACGACCCGCTCGAGCCGTCCCTCGATGGACAGCAGAGCCTCGCGCGCGTTGCGGCGCAGGCGGGCCGCGAACACCGGGACGGTGCAGGTCGTGAGGGTCATGCGGTGCACTCCGGCAGCCCGACGGCGCGCGTAGCGCGTCTCGTCACCCGCCGAGATCACTTCGTCGTCGAGCGTGATCGTGGTCAGGATCTCGCCCGGATCGACATGGACGCCGAGTGCCTCCACCAGCTCGCCCACCGTCGCGCGCTCGGCCGCGACCTCGCCGATCGGCCGCTCATTGACGAAGATCTCCATCGTTCACCTCATGCGCCATGCGCCCTCCTCCGAGCAGCGCCAGCATGTCGTCAGCCGACCTCTGGAGGTCGCGGTAGATCCGTCCGTACTCGCGCGCGAGCTGGGCGACGTTCTCCCCGACCATGGTCTCCTTCTCGAACGCGAACATCTGCGTGAGCAGCGCGGCCTCGGGGTGCACGCGCCCTTGCTCGCCGATGCTGCGGTCGAGGACCTCGATCTCGCGGGCCGTCCGCTCGACCGCGTCGAGACGCGGCGCACGCCTCGCCGCGTGACGGCTCAGCTCACCCGCCAGCTCTTCTCCGAGGCGCGCGAGCCCGGAGAGCGCCGCGAACGACACGCCGTCGATCCGCGACGCGCGCGCCGGGGGCAACGGCCGGGCGGCGAGGCGCGCGAGCCAGGTCGCGCGATACGCCTGGCGCAGCTCGTCCTCGGGCCGTGCCGCGACGTCGCCGAGCAGCGTGCAGTCGAACAGCCCGTCGGCGGCGAAACCGGTCCGGTACACGCGAACCGTTCCACCCCGGCCGGCCTGCGTGGCGAGCGCCGCCACACGCGCCGTGTCGTCGGCGAGGCGCGCGCGCGCGATCTCGGCGACCAGCTCCGGCGTCAGCGTGCGGCGGCAGAACGGGTCGAGGCAGTGCACCGCGTGATCGCATGGCGCGCAGCTCACGCCGGCATGGAGGACCACGTGGCCGTCGCCGTACGGTCCGGTGTCGAATGGCAGCGCGGGGCCGAAGAAGAGTCCGACGACCGGAGTTCGCGTCGCGGCCGCCATGTGCATCGGTCCCGTGTCCCCCGTCAGGAGCAGCCGGCAGCGCTCCAGCAGGGCGCCCAGCTCCTGGAGGCTCGTACGGCCGCAGAGGTCGAGGGGTGCCGACGGAGCGTCGGCGCACGCGGCGGCGAGCCGCTCGGCAAGCGCGCGCTCGCTGGCGCCGCCGAGCAGCACGATGCGGTGCCCGTCGCCCGCGAGCTCGTGCGCCACCCGCGCGAACGACTCGGGGGGCCACTGACGGATCTCGCGGCTCGCACCGAGCTGCAGCGCGACCAGCGATGCGTCCGGGCGGACCCCCATCTCGCCGAGACGCGACGCGATCGATTGCCGGGCGCCCTCGCCGATGCGGAAGGCGGGCCCGTCGACCGCGATCTCGAGGCAACCGGCGACGCCCCGGTAGGAGTCCACGAGGTTGAAGGGTGCGACGCGGCGATGCAGACAGCTCGCGGCGAACAGCCGCGCCCACGGTGTGCGGATCGAGCGGTAGCCGTCCGCCGTCATCGCCCAGCCGCGGACGTCGGGGACGCCGAGCAGGCTCAACAGCACCGCACTCATGCGGGAGCTCGAGAAGTTCAGGGCGATCTCGAAATCCTCCGCCCGGAGATCCCGCACCACCTCGCGCATGTAGTGGTACGCATCGCCGATCCTGGTCGGGCCCTCGAGCAGCAGGTGGCCGAGCCGGTCGAGGTCGAGCCGGTACACCTGGTCGACGCCGGGGATCGATTCGCTGACCTCGGCAAAGTTCTTCTCGGCGACGAGCGTCACCTTCGCGTCGGGGTGCATCGCGTGCAGACCGGCGATGGTCGGCGAGGTCTGCAGCAGATCGCCCAGCCGCGTCAGGTTCACGATGGCGATGCGGCGCAGGCTCATGCGCGTGCCTCGGTCAGGTAGAGCTCCTGGAACTGGTGCAGGAAGAGGAAGATCGCCTCCTCTTCGCTGACGTCCCCCTGCCCTTCGCCGATGCCGCGCACGACCGCGTCGAGCGTCAGCGGTGCGTTTGCCGGGTGACGCTCGAGCAGGGCACGCAGGGCGCCGCTCTCGCGCGCCGCGGCCTCGCCGAACGTGGGCGGGCGCGAGCGTGCCAGCAGCCGGTCCTGATCCTGCGCGACGATCGCCGCGATCAGGTCCTGCATGCGATGCTGGTAGGTGTGCTGGGCGAGCGCGCGCGCGTGGCCGAGCGAGGTCATCGCGAGCCGCTCGTCGTTGTGCGCCAGGTAGTGCTGCGTCAGCTCGCGCATCTCGGTGACGCTGTCGGCCACCGCGATCTCGTGTCCCGGCACGAACAGGTCGGGCAGCAACTGGCGCCGATCGACGATCTGGAAGGCGCCACAGCCGGCGAGCTCGAACGTGCGCGGGTTGACGAAGTCGCCCTGCGGATCGACCCCGTCGTGATAGGTCGACGAGTGCAGGTTCAGGTTGACCCGCGTCGCGTTGAAGATGCGCACGGATTCCTCGGTGGAGATGCGCGCCGAATCGCGCTGGATCACCCGCTCGAGGTCGCCCGCACCGACCCACTCGCTGCCCCAGACGCGGAAGTCGAGGTCGAGGAAGCGGCGGAACGCCTGCCGACGATTGCGATAGCCGGCACCGACGAACGACACGTCGCTGCCCAGCGCCTCGCGCTCCGCGTCGCTCAGGTCGACTGGACGGTGCTCCTCGGGGTCGAACGCGCACGGCAGGTACGCGAGACGGGCGTCGCTGGCGGTGCGGAGCGCGGCGAAGCACTCGTCGGTCTGGATGGTGAACACGTGGTCGTACTGCGAGGCGACCTCGCGCCAGTAGGTGAAGCGGCGGAAGTCCTCGACGAACCACAGCGCACGGATCGCACCTGTTCGCCCGATCGCCGCCAGCGCGTGCTGGTCGAGTGGCGCCTGGGCGAGTGCCAGCACGATGTCGGGCGCGAAGCCCTCGCAGGCTGCGGCGACCCCCATGCCCAGAACGTTGCAGAACCCGCTATCGAGCTCCGCCTGCCGCTGGCGGCGCGCGCCGAATGCCGCCAGACCGTTCAGCCCCTGCTGGAAGCCGGACAGGTCGAGCAGGCGTACCTCGTGGCCGAGCGCCGTGAGGGCGTGCGCCGCGTAGCGGGCGATCGGCAGCGAGCCACCTGCGATCGGCGAGACCACGAGGACGCGCAGCCGCAGACCGGTCGTCGCGCTTCGTCCTACCAGCGTCTCGAAGAGCGCGCGGTGGGCACCGTCCTGGCGCAAGGCCGATGGCGCGTGCTGCAGGACGCGGGTCTTCGCCGGGGGCACCACCGCGTCGGTGTCGTCGCCCGAACGCGCGACGACCCGCTCGAGCAGAGGGCGCAGGTCGCGCGCAGCGAGCGCTGCGCGCCAGACCGCGAGGTCCGGCTCGATGACCACGATCTCGCCGTGGAAGCGCTCGGCGAGGGCCTCGACGTGATAGCCGAGCCCGAGGCCGACCACGATCGCACGCGACGCGCCGCTCGCTTCGAGCTTCGCGATCGCGCCCCTCGCCCAGCGCACACCGTCGCCGGACGGGTCGCGCGGGTGATGCATGGCAATCCCGTCCACGGCTAGCAGAGCCTCGCCACCGGGAGCGTGCGACAGCAGGTGCGTCACCGGTGTCGCGCTCGCGGCGATCTCGGCCGCGAGGCGCGGCGCTCGCCGGCTGAGCACGGCGAGGTTCGCTGCGCGCAGGATTCCGGGCGCCACGTCCATCGTGACTCGTCACAGCAACGACGATGCCACCCCGCCAGGGCCGGATCCCGGCATCGACGAACGCATCGCCGGGCGCGACGCGGCACTCCGTGCCGCAAATGGCAGAAGCTGCCGACGCCCGCGGTGTAGAGGAGAGGCAACCGGCGCACGGGGGGCAGAAGCTACCGCGCGCGGCGATGGCAAGAGCGGCCGGCACCGGGCGGGACGCCGGCAAGCCGCTCCGTCGATCGAGCCCGGCGCGGTTCGTCGCGCGCGCTCAGGCGCAGCGCGAGGTGAAGACGGCTTCGCGCGGCGCCTCGCCCGCGTAACGGCGCAGGTGTCCGCGCGTCGCACGGAGATCGTCGAGGCGCTCGGCCGTCGCGGCGCGCGCGGCGAGAGCGGCGCGCACGAGCTGTGGCTGGCGCGTCGCGAGTGAGCCGACCACGGCGTCGATCTCCTGCCAGACGTCGACGATCGCCGACGCGGGCGCCACGGTCGTCGAGCGTGCCGCGGACAGGTCCGCGATGCGCGGCTTCAGGTCGTTCTCCAGCGCAACGACGCGGCTCGCGAGAGCCCCCAGGTCCGCGCGCGCCGGATCGGCGAGGGCATCGTCGATGGCGTCGTACGCTGCCCGGAGCTCGATCCAGCTCGCCAGGGCCCCGCGGCTCCGTTCGAGCAGGGATGCTTCAGGCGGCATCGCGCGCTCCGAGCGCGGCAGGTCCCTGCGCGACCACCTCGCGGTAGGCGTCGGCGATGATCGAGAGCACGCGTCGCACCTGCTCGACGTGGCGCACGCTCCTCTTCATGTTTGCCTCGACGAGGTGCTCGAGCATGAAGCGGTAGAGCCGGTCGAGCTGGGCCGCGATCTCGCCGCCCGCCTTGTGATCGAGCGTGTGCAGCAGCTCGGCGATCACCGCCTGCGCCCGCGCCAGCGGTGAGGCGAAGTCCTCGACGCGGTCGTTCCGCAGGCCGTCTTCCGCCTGCGCCAGGAAGCGCAGCGCACCGTCGAACATGAGGAGGAGGAGCCGGCCGCGATCCGCGGTGGCGATCTGCGCCTGTTGATACACGCCTGCCGAGGTCTGATAGCTGACCATGCGTCACGCTGTCCTTCCGAGTGCGCTCGCGAGGAACGAGCCCTGGGATTGAAGTTGGCTCACGAGAACTTCGAGCCTGGTGAACTGATCGCGAAGGGTCTGCTCGAAGGCCGCCACCGAGCGCTCGCCCGCGGCGATCCGCTCGTCGAGCGTCGCGAGCGTGTCCGTGATGCTCTTGTTGCGCAGCTCGAGAAGCCCGCCGGCGCTGGTGAGCCCGCCGAGATAGTCGTGGATGCGGTCGAAGGCGCCGCCGGTCGCGCCGAGGCCGCCGAACAGCTCGCTGACGCTCGCCTCGTCGCTGGCCAGCGCCGCTGCCAGCTTGGCCGCGTCGAGCTTGAGCGTACCGTCGCGCGTCGATTCGAGACCGGCCTCGGCGAGCAGCGAGTAGTCGCCCGAGAGCCCTTCGACGGCGGCGCTCACCGCCGTGCGGAGCCCGTCCATGATCGACCGTACGGTGGTGTCGAAGGCGAGCGGACCCGCGCTGATGTCACCGTCGGCGGACGTCGTATCCTGGGTCACCTCGCTCTGGTCGTCGACGAACGCGACCAGGGCGTTGTACGCGTCGACGACGGCCTGCACGTCCTGCGTCACCTTCGAGGTGTCGGTCGTCACCCCGATGTTGACCGGCCCGCCCAGCGCGTTGAGGGTCAGCGTCACCCCGGAGATCACGTCGTTGACGACGTTGCTCTCGCGCGAGAGCGGCGTCGCGAAGCCGCTGACCGTGAAGGTCGCGTTCTGCGCCGCCTGCGTGACGCTCACGCCGAGCGTGGTGTCGTCCGCGACGATGGTGAGGTCGTTCGAGGTCCCGGTCTCGCGCGTCGCCAGGCGCAGCCGGTAGTCCGGCACGGACGACGTACCGAGGTTGACCACCGTCGCGTTCGCGCCGACGCCGAGATCGCTGATCGCAGTCGCAAGCTGCTCGATGGTGGTGGTGGCGTCGATCGCGACGGTCTGCACGTCGCCGGTTCCGATGCGGAACGAGAAGCTGCCGGCGCCGGCGGCCACCGTGGACGTTTCGCTCGCCACGCCCGTCGCGGAAGCCGCGATCGCGTTGCGCGCGAGCTGCGACACCGTGATCTGGGTGGTACCCACCAGTGCTCCGCTGCCCGCCGTCGCGCTGACGGTCGCTTCCGCACTCGACGTCGCCTTGCGCGCCAGCGCGCTCGACGGGTCGCGCAGCTTGTCGACCGCCGACAGAAGGTCGGCGAGCTTGGTGCCGAACGTCGCGAGCGCGGTCTGCTTCGCCTGCTGGTCGAGCTGGTCGATCTGCAGCAGATCGACGGCGCGCCGACGTTCGAGGGCGACGAGCTGGCTCACGATCGAGTTGGTGTCGAGGCCCGTCGCCAGGCCACCGATGGAGATCGTCGGCATGGGCCGTCAGCCTTCCTGATCCACGAACAGGCCCTTGGCACCCTTGAGGCGCTTCAGGTGCCGCATGAACTCTTCCGACGGGATCTGCCGCACGACCTCACCGGTCTCGGCGTCGATCACCCGCACGACCACCCGGTCGACCTCGGGGTCCTGCTGGATCGACAGCTGCCGGGCCGAGAGGACGGGGATTCGCGCTTCCCGCTCGGTCGGCAGATTCTCCCCCGTGACGCCGGCGACTTCTTCCGCCTCCCGGGCGGGCGCGGCGTGCGCGTAGGGGGAGGCAGCGCGGCTGCGCCGCAGAGCCTCGAGGGGCAGCCGATCCGCTCCGCTCGCTGCGAGGTCGCCGATCGGCGCCGTGCTTCGGTTCGGATTGATCGTCATCGCGGTCTCGCTTCACGGGACGGCGGCGACCGGTGTCGCCGCCGTCCGCGTAGCGCTCCGATTTACCGGAGCAATGAGAGTGCCAGCTGAGGCTGCTGGTTGGCCTGTGCGAGGATCGACACGCCGGCCTGCTGCAGGATCGTGGCGCGCGTCAGGTTCGCGGTCTCCTCGGCCACGTCGGCATCGCGGATGCGCGACTCGGCGGCCGAGAAGTTCTCGCGCGCGACCTGCAGGTTCGACACCGCGGTGTTGAGGCGGCTCTCGACCGCGCCCAGGGTGCCGCGCGACTGCGCGACGGTCGCGATCGCGTTGCCGATCGACGCCAGGGCCGACTGCGCCGCGGCCGCCGTCGAGACCGACACGCTCGAAAGACCGATGCCGCTCGACGAGCCATTGATCGTCGTGAACGAGATGCGGCTGTTCGTGGTGCCGTCGAGGCCCACCTGCAGGTCGACGGTCGTGCCCGCCGACAGCAGGTTCACGCCGTTGAAGGTCGTCGTCGTCGAGATGCGGTCGACCTCGGACACCAGCGCCGTGAACTCGGTCTGGATCGCGCTGCGCTGCGTGGCGCTGACGAGACCGGTCGCCGACTGCGACGCCAGCTCGGAGAGACGCGTCAGAATCTCGCCGACCTTGCCGAGCGCCTTCTCACCGATGCTGATCGCCGAGATGCCGTCGTTCGCGTTGCGCACCGCCTGGCTGGCGATGCGGACGTCCGCACGCAGCCGGTCGGCCAGTGCCAGACCCGCCGCATCGTCCGACGCGCTGTTGATGCGCAGACCGGACGACAGGCGCTCGAACGACCTCGTGAGAAGCCCGGTCGAGGCGTCGAGGTTCCGCTGCGCGTTGAGGGAGGGAACGTTGGTGGAAATGTTCAGAGCCATGCTGTCCTCCATGGGCTCGTAGCCCCGGACGTCCATGCCGGGCTCGGCCTTGTTGGAAAGACGCCTCCGGCTCACCCCGAGCCTTCGTACGTCCTTTCCGGTTCGCCCCGCATTCGAGTCGCCCGCGCGAGAACTTGAGAGCGGAATCTCGTCCCCGGGCGAAGAACTTCGCGAACCGCGCAGACGCGCTGCGCGGTCATGGGAGGTCCGCGTTTTCTCGACGGTTCCGGCCGGCTCTCGAGCCGCGGAGGCCCCGCCGACCCGCGCATTTTCGGCCGCGGCCCCGGGCGGTCGTCATTGCGCAGGAAATCGGCTACGAGGCCCGTCGGTAGAGCCGTGGATCGACGAGCCACGGCCAGGACACGGAGGGACGGACGATGGGCAAGCACTTCCTGAACGGGATCGCCTTGGTGGCGGCGGTCCTGCTGGCACTCGCGCCCGCGCCTGCGCTCGGAGCGGCCGACGACGCAGGAGCGCTGGTACGGAAGGCCACGGACGCCCTGCCGAAGAACACGTTCACGGCACAGCTCAAGCTGACCCCCCAGAGCCAGCCGGGCCGCGACCTGAGGCTGGAGCACAAGGTCGTCGGCGGCGCGCGTGCGAGCTACCTCGAGGTCACCGCCCCCGAGGCGCTGTCGGGCATTCGTTTCCTCTTCCTCGAGCACCCGACCGGGCAGCCCGAGCAGTACATCAAGGTCGCCGCTGCCCGGAACGCCGTCCAGGTGAAGGACCAGGTGCGCAAGCAGCCCTTCCTCGAGTCCGACTTCTACGTCTCGGACCTCGTCGAGCCGCAGGTCGATGCCTACGACTACAAGTTCGTCGGCGACGAGGAGTTGCTGGGACGCAAGACGAAGCTCGTCGAGGCGGTGCCCAAGAACTCGGCTGGCGAGATCTATGGCAAGACCGTCATCGCCATCGATCCCGAGGACGCCCTGATCCTGAAGCGCTCGTTCTACGACCTGAAGGGCAACCTGCTGAAGGTCTGGACGATCGACCAGGTCGAGAAGGTCGACGGCGTGTGGACGTTTCGCAAGCAGACGATGACGACTGTCCCGGCCAAGACCAGCTCGACGCTGGAGACCCCCGAGGTCAAGTACGACGTCGAGCTCACGGACTCGGTGTTCACGCCAGAGCACTTGCGCCGCTGAGCGGAAGCGGGTCCGGCACGACTTTGGGCCTTGCCGGACCCGCGGCACGCCCTCTACTGTCTTCGCGGCCCGCCGGAGGCGCGCCGTCCCGCCATGCCCAAGATCCTGGTCTTCCAGCACGTCGCCTACGAGCCCCTGGGAACGCTCGATCCCCGGCTCCGCCGTGAGGGCTTCCGCATCCGGTACGTCAACTTCGCGCGCCACCCGCACGCGGAGCCGACGATCGACGGCTACGACGCGGTGGTCGTGCTCGGCGGACCGATGAACCTCGACGAGGCCGAGCAGCACCCACACCTGCGACACGAGGTGCGGGTGATCCGCGACGCTTTCGACCGCGGCCGGCCCGTGCTCGGCATCTGCCTCGGGGCGCAGCTGCTCGCGCACGCGCTCGGCGCGCACGTCGGCCGTGCCGCGGAGCCCGAGATCGGCTGGTACGAGGTCCGCAAGAGCGGTGCGGCGACCGACGACCCGTTGCTCGGTCACTTCGACGACGTCGAGCGCGTCTTCCAGTGGCACGGCGACGCCTTCGATCTGGCGCCCGGGGCCACCCACCTCGCGTCGTCGGAGCGCTGTCCGAACCAGGCGTTCCGTGTCGGCGACGCCGCCTGGGGCCTCCAGTTCCACCTCGAGGTCGATCCCCCGATGATCGCGCGCTGGCTCACGACGCCGCGACACGCGCGCGACGTGTCGGGCCTGCACGGCGGTCCCGAGGGCATCCTGCGCGACACCGAACGCTTCGCGGCGCGGCAGCACGCGCTCGCCGAAGGGGCCTTCGACGCATTCGTGCGCTGCGTGCGCGCACACCGGCCGCCGCGTGCGCTACGCACGCGCTGCGGCCCGGCCGCGATCGACGACTCCTCGCCCGCCTGACCGCCCGCGCACGATCGCGACGGCGGAAAGATCACCAGGGACGCGCCGACAGCCACCAGTCTCCGCCCGCCGCCCGGGCGACGAGCAGCACGTTGCCGCCCGCCGCAGGCACGGCGCGCAGCTCGTCGAGGCCGACGACGCTCACCTGCGGCGCGCCGAGCCGCGCCGCGGGATAGAACGCCAGCATCTCCTGTCCCCCGACCGCGGCGGCGCCCGACGCTTCCAGGACGCCGCTCTCGTGCTGCCAGCGCAGCACCTCGAGTGGACCCGGCGCGGCCCGCACCCAGCCGCGCGTCAGCTGATCGATCAGCGGCTGGCGCGGGCCGGTGATCGCGTTGGTCCGGCAGTCGACCTCGAACTCGCCCCAGACGTAGGGGATGCGCCCGGCGCGGTAGTCCGCGGTCTTGTGCGGGTCGCCACACGACTCGCGCCACGTCCACAGCGTCGCGCCGAAGCGGAACTCGTCCTGCAGCTCCTGGTGAAAGAGGAAGTAGCGGTCGTCGGGGTCCTCGGCGCGGTTCGGACCCGAGCCCCACTCCCCGACCAGCACGGGCGCGCCGCCGAAGAGCGCCGCCTCGTCGCGCGCGACGACGAAGTTGTCGCGCGTCAGCGACGCCGCGTTGATGCCGCCGGTGTAGACGTGCGGGCCGTAGACGACGTCGCGGTCGCGCACGAAGCCCGGCGGCGCGCCGCGCCCGACCGCCGACCACAACGCCGAGGGCTCGAACACGACCAGGTGCGGGAAGCCGCCGGCAGCGCGCTCCGCCGCGCGGATCTCGCGCAGGGCGTCGGCGTACATCTGCGCGAGCCCCTCCTGCGCCGCCGACGTGAAGGCGTTGGGCTCGTTCATGAGATCGTAGCCCGCCACCGCGGTCTCGCGCGCGAAGCGCCCCGCGACGTGGCCCAGCATGCGCGCGTAGCGCGTGCGGATGCCGACGCCGTCCGGCCCCGGGGCGTCGTTCCAGAGGGCGGTGAAGGCGGCGACGACGGCCGGGCTGGTCTCCCGGATGCCGGCGGTGGAGCAGCGCGGCGCGCCGCCGTCGAACGTCGCCCAGCCCGGTGCGCCGTCCCAGCCGAGCGCCGGCTCGCCGGTCGTGGGGCACTCCTCGCCGGGCCGTGCCGCGAGCGTCGGGCCCCAGGCGTCCTGGTGCAGGTCGACGATCGAGTACACGCCACGCGCTGCCAGCGCGCGGACGGCGGCCGCGGCCTCGTCGAGGTACGCCTCGTCGTACACGCCGGGCGTGGGCTCGACGCGCGACCACGACAGCAGCAGCCGCACCGCGTTCCAGCCGATGCCGGCGATGAGCTCCGCGTCCTCGTCGGTGAACGGGAAAACCGTCGGGAACTCACCCGAAACCCAGTACTCCGCGAGCGCGTTCACGTTCACGCCACGCAGCAGAACCTCGCGTCCCTCGGCGTCGACGATCCGTCCGCCGGCGAGCGGATCCGGCTCCGCGTGCAGCGCCGGCAGGCGGAGCGGGTCGGCGCTGCCGCCGCCCGTCGCGTCGCTGCAGGCGACGGCCAGCAGCGCGAGCAGCAGGGCCGCGAGTGCGTGCGCCGCGCGCGTGCGGGTGGGTCGGATCCGGTGCATTTGTGAGTTCCCCTCCGTGCCAGACTGGCCCGGAGCGCGCGCGCTCGCAAGCCGGGAGCGCCTGGCGCGACGTACCTCCGGCCGCTCCGCGGCGGCGCCCTCGCGGACGGCGAACTTCATTCCTCCGGTAGCTCCGGGTCCCACTGTACGCCGTTCAAGTGCGAGCCACCGTCGACGAACAGCGTGTTGCCGGTCACGTAGCGGGAGTCGTCGCTGGCCAGGAAGAGCGCGACCGAGCCGATGTCGTTCTCGGGATCGCCCATGCGGCCCATGGGGTTCTGCTTCAGCAGCGCGGCCGCGTTGTCGGGCGCCACCCGACGGAAGGCCTCGTACGCCTCGGTCGCAGCCGCGGGACAGATGACGTTCGCGCGGATGCCGTGTCGCGCCCACTCGCGTGCCGCCGTCCGCGTCAAGGCGCGCGCCGCCTCCTTCGCGCCGTTGTACTCGGCCGTGTAGAGGTGCGCGTTCACGCCGTTGAGCGAGCACAGCGTGACGATCGAGCCGGCCGTCTTCTTCAGGTGCGGAAAGGACGCCTGCATGACGAAGAAGACCGCCATGTACCCGAGCTGCACGCCGTGCCGCATCTCGTCGTCGCTCTTGTGCTCGAGGCGCTTGATCGTCCCGCCACCCCACGCGTTGTTGACGGCCACGTCGAGACGTCCGAAGCGCTCGACCGTCGTCGCGACTGCGGCCTCGACGTCGGCGCGCTCGGTCACGTCGGTGCGGACGAAGAGCCCCTGCCCGCCCAGCTCGTTCACCTCGCTCGCGGTGCGCTCGCCCGAGCGCGGGTCGATCTCGGCCACCACCACGGCCGCGCCCTCGTGCGCGAAGCGCCGCGCGATGCCGCGTCCGATCCCGAAGCCGGCGCCGGTGACGATCGCCACCCGTCCGTCGAGCCTGCCCGCCATGTCGCCACCCCTGCGGTCGTCGTCACCCGCGCGCCACGCGCTTCAGCCCAGCAGCTTGCCGCGTGCGACCGTACCACCACCGTCGACCGGCAGCAGGGCGCCGGTCACGAACTCGCTCTCGCGGCTCGCGAGGTAGACGATCGCCCACGCGATGTCTTCGGCGCGGCCGAGGCGCGTCAGGTGCATGCCCTCGAGCTCGGCGCGGCGCTCGGCGGACATGTCGGCGTCGCGGCGCGGGTTTTCCACGTAGCCCACCGAGAGCGCGTTGCAGCGGATGTTCTGCCGGCCGTAGTCGACCGCGATCGAGCGCGTCAGCGCGTTGAGACCTCCCTTGCTGGTCGCATACGGCGCGAGCCCGGGGCTCGCGCGCTCCGCCTGCCGGGATGACACGTTGACGATCGAGCCGTGCCCGGCGGCGAGCATGTGCGGGATCGCTGCCCGGCAGAGCCAGGCGGGGCTGGTGAGATTGACGCGCAGAATGCGCTCCCACAGCGCCGTGTCGAACGCACCGATCGGGGTTCGTCCGCCGCTGGCCGCGGCCGCGTTGTTGACCAGCACCGTGAGCCCGCCAAAGCGGGCGACCACTCCTGCCACGAGCGCGTCGCAGGCGGCCTCCTCGGCAAGGTCGGCCGCGAAGAATTCCGCCTGCCCGCCCGCCTCGCCGATCGTCTGGACGACCGCCGCACCGCGCTCGGCGTTGCGGCCGTGGACGGCGACCAGGGCACCTTCCCGCGCGCAGGTGATCGCCGCCTGCCGGCCGATGCCCGAGGTGGAGCCCGTGATCAGAACCGTCTCGCCGGCGAGTCGTGGCACGCGCCCGGCATATGCGGGCTGCGCGTCTCGGGTCAACGACGGCCCCGCCTGACACTCGTCAGCAATTATTGACACATGTCAGCGCTGCATCTACGCCTTGCGTCATGCAGCTTCGCCGATCGCTTCCGGCCCCCCGTGACCGCAAGGGGGATCGGACTCGCGAGCGACTCTTCGAGGCCGCGCTCGCCGAGTTCCGCGAGCACGGCTTCGAGGCCTCGAGCGTCGGCGCCATCGCGCAGCGGGCGGGAACGTCCCGCGCGAGCTTTTACTTCCACTACCCGTCCCGCGAGGCGGTGCTCCTCGACCTGCAGTGGCGCGTCGAGATCTCGATCGTCGATGCCACGCGCGACGCCGTTGGCCTGCGCGCCTTCCTCGACGCGCTGATCGAGTCCCTCTGCACCGCCGACACGGGGCTCGCATCCGGCGGCCTGCTCCGCGTGACGCTGGGGGTCTACATCCGCCAGCCTGCGGGGATCGATCTCGCCGATCAACCGTTCCCGCTGATGATGGAGGTCGCGCGCCGCTTCCACGACGCGCGCGACGGCGCGCTCCGCCCCGGACTCGACGCGCGCGACGGCGGGCTCCGCCCCGGACTCGACGCGCGCGACGGCGGGCTCCGCCCCGGACTCGACGCGCGCGACGGCGGGCTCCGCCCCGGACTCGATCCCGAGCAGGCGACGGAGCTGTTCCTCGCGAGCGTGTTCGGCCTCGTCGCCGGAACCGCCGCGCCGGTCGCCACACGCCGGGACGCGCTCCGCACCCTCGCAACGCTCTTTCTCGCCGACGAGCCGCACGTCGAGCGCTGAATCCGAACCACCGAGGACCCGACATGGAATCGTACGCCCGCGCTCTCGTCCGACGCGCCTGGCTGGTGCTGCTCACCGTCGCACTCGTGACCGTCTGGTTCGCGACCGGGATCGGCAAGCTGCGCACCGAGTTCGACGTCGAGAAGAGCCTACCGCAGAACCACCCGTTCGTGACGATCGACAAGGAGATTCGCAGCAAGTTCGGCGGCCGCAACACCATCATCGCGCTGTTCGTCCCGAAGGACGGCGGCGACGTCTGGCGAACCCCCGTCCTCGAGGTCGTACGCGACGCGACCCTCGAGGCGCTCCGACTCGACGACGTGATCGCCCATAACGTCGTGAGCCTCGCCTCGCCGAGCGTGCGCCACGTGCAGGAGATCGACGGGGCGCTGGACATCGACCTGCTGATGCGCGACCCGCCCGAGACTCCCGAGGACATCGCCGCGCTCCGTGCCAAGGTCGACGGCGACCCGCAGCTCGCGGGCATGGTGGTCACGCCCGACCAGAAGGCCGCCGTGCTGATCATGGACTTCTGGCCGGGACCGCGGGCGCACGACCTCGCCGACCGCGTGCTCGCCCTGCGCGACGGGCTCCGCGACACGCCGGTGGAGATCTATCTCGCCGGCGAGCCGATGATCGCGCTCACCGATCGCGCGCAGTCGGCGGAGATGGGACGCCGGCTGCCGATCACCTTCGCCGCGATCGCGATCATGCTGCTGGTCTCGTTCCGCAACCTGCAAGGCATGCTCATCCCGATGCTGACGGCCGCCCTCAGCACGGTCTGGGGTCTCGGCCTCATGGGTCACAGCGGCATCGGCATCGACAGCTGGAACGCGGCGACCCCGATCCTCGTGATGGCGATCGCGGCCGGACACTCGGCGCAGATGTTGAAGCGCTACACCGAAGAGGTCGCGCGCCTCGGCGACAACCGCGAGGCGGTGGTCGCTTCGACCGCGACCATGGGTCCGGTGATACTCGCCGCGGGCGGCGTCGCCACCATCGGCTTCGCGTCGCTCGCGCTGACGGGGATCCCGTCGATCGCGGGGTTCGGCCTCTCCTGCGCGTACGGGATCGGCAGCGCGGTGGTGCTCGAGATGACGTTCATTCCCGCCCTGCGGACGGTCTTGCCTGCGCCGCGGCGAGGGCTCCGCAAGCCGCGCTGGACCTCCGCGCCGCTGGCGTTCCTCGAGCGCGCGATCCTGAGCGAGCGCGGCCGTCCGGTGCTGATCGCCACGGCGGTGCTGCTCGTCATCGCGATCGCGGGGGCGACGCGCATCCGCACCTACGGTCCGACCCGCGAGTACATGGTGCGCGACAGCCTGCCGGCGCTGCACCTCGAGGAGATCGAGAAGCACTTCCCCGCGACCGTGACGATGACGGTGCTGTACGAGGGGCCGCCGGACAGCGTCAAGCAGCTGCCGCTGCTGCGTCACATGGACGCGCTGCGCATCGAGCTGGAGCGCGATCCGCTGGTGTGGCGCACGGCCTCGCTCGGCGACCTCGTCAAGACGCTGCACAAGACCTTCAACGGCGACGCTCCGGACCCCTACCGCATCCCGGACGATCAGGAGCTGGTATCGCAGCTGATCTTCCTCGGCGACTCGCCCGCCTTCGAGCGCTTCATCGACCGCGGCTACACCAGATCGCTCCTGGTGGCGTACCTGCGCAGCGACGACTCCGCGCTCGTCGGGCCACTGGTACGCCGGGCACAGGACTGGGTCGCCGCGAATCCACCGCCCGACGGCGTCCGCGTGCTGCTCGCGGGCGGCGTCGCGCCCACGATCCTGGCCGTCAACGAGCACACCACGCACAGCAAGATCCTGAACATGCTCATCGTCCTGCTCTCGATCTATGCGGTGTCGTCGCTGGTGCTGCGCTCGGCGCTCGGCGGCCTGTTCGTCGTGACCCCCATCGTCCTGACGATCGTGCTGCTGTTCGGCCTGCTCGGCTGGACGGGGATCCGGCTGGACATGGGCTCGGCCACGCTCATGGCCATGGCAGCAGGGATCGGCGCCGACTACGGCATCTATTTCCTCTACCGCCTGCGCGAGGAGCGGGCGCGATCGGCGACGGACGCGGAGGCGCTCCATGCCGCGCTCGAGACGTCAGGGCGCGCCGTCGTCTTCGTCGCCGCGAGCATCGGCGCCGGGTTCGCCGCCCTCGGGTTGTTCTCCGACTTCTTCGGGCTGCGCCTCTTCGGAACGCTGATGCCGCTCGCCATGGTAATCTCATGCGTCGCGGCCCTGTCGGTGATGCCGGTCCTCGTGCTGCGCACGCGGCCGGCGTTTCTGCTCGGCGCGCAGCCCGACGCGGCCCCCCCGGCCGGCGCGCGGCCGGCCGTGTCGTAGGTCGCTCACCGGTTCCGGACACGGCTCGCTGCGCCACCGACGCGGCTCGCTGCGAACCGCGGGGGCCCGGGGGACAGCCGCCGGTGGGTGCGCGGGCAGATCAGCCGCTGGTCGCGATGTAACCCTCGAGCTGCTCGATGAGGAACTGCTTCTCGGAGATCACCGCCTTCACGACGTCGCCGATCGACAGCAATCCGACCAGAGCCTCGCCCGCCATCACGGGAAGGTGCCGGATGCGGTTCTCGGTCATGAGCGCCATGCAGTGCTCGATCGTCCGCTCGGGCGCGACGCAGACCAGGCGAGTGGTCATGATCTCGCGGACGGGCGTGTCCCGCGAGCCTTTTCCCTTGAGCACCACCTGCCGCGCGTAGTCGCGCTCCGACAGGATTCCGGCCAGGCTGCGCCCCGACATCACCAGCACGGCCCCGACGTTTTGCTCCGCCATCAGCTGCAGGGCCTCGTAGACGGTGGCGTCGGGGGACACCGACCAGACCTGTGAGCCCTTCTTCGCGAGAAGCTCGCGTACCGTCAGCATCGCAGCCTCCTTCCGCGCGCGGTGGACGACCGAACGTGGGGTGGAGTCTGGCACCGTCCGCGCTGCAGCTCAAGACGGCTCGCCCGCTGCCGGGAGCTCCGCGACGGGCCGGCCGACTGCGCACCACGCGCAGTCGGCCAGCCGTCGAACGCCCGACGCGCCGCGCGATCAGCCGGTCTTGAGCACCTTCGACAGGATGCGAAGCTCGTCGGTGATGCTGGCGGGAATCGTGTAGCCCTCGGGGCTGCGGATCTGGTCGAGGTGCGCCTGCACGTCCTCCGCGCTGACTTTCTTGCCGGCGTCCGCGACCCAGCCGGGCGTGAGGCCGATGAACATGCGCGCGAAGCGGCCGCCGCCGACCGAGAAGATCTCGTGCGTCAGCTCACAGGCCTCCGAGCCAAGGTACACGACGAGCGGCGTCACGGTCTCGGGATCGAGCAGCGGCGCCAGCAGGCCGAGCAGCTCCTCGGTCATGCGCGTGCGGGCCGTGGGCGCGATCGCGTTGCACTTGATGTTGTACTTGGCGCCCTCGACGGAGAGCACGTTCATCAGGCCGACGAGGCCCATCTTCGCGGCGCCGTAGTTGGTCTGGCCGAAGTTGCCGAGGATGCCGGCCGCCGACGACGTGAAGATGAAGCGGCCGTAGCCCTTTTCCTTCATCGCACGAAACGCGGGCTGCGAGACGTAGAAGGCGCCCTTGAGGTGCACGTCGAGGACGATGCCGAGCTCCTCGGGGGTGAGCTTGAGAAAGGTCTTGTCGCGCAGGATGCCCGCGTTGTTGACGACCACGTCCACCCGGCCGAACGCGCTCAGCGCCGACTGGATGATGCCCTCGCCGCCTTCGGGGGTCGAGACCGAGTCGTAGCTGGCGACGGCCTCGCCGCCGGCCTTCCGGATCTCGTCGACGACCTGGTCGGCCATGCTCTGGCCGGCGCCGGTGCCGTCGGCCTTGCCGCCGAGGTCGTTGACCACCACCTTCGCGCCGCGGCGCGCCATCTCGAGGGCGTAGGTCTTGCCGAGGCCGCCGCCCGCCCCGGTGATCACGGCCACGCGACCGGCGTAACGTATGTCGCTCATGTCTGTCCTCCTTGGTCTTGCTGGGGTTGGAACGCGCGCTCGCGCCGCGCGCGCACGGCTCTCGCGTGCCGCTGCGGCACGGTGTGCCGCGGGCCGCACGTCAATCGAACGGATTGGCGAGATTGAACTGGCGGCCGCGCTCGGCGTAGTCGACGCCCGGCTCGCGCTCGCACTCGGGCGGGAAGCACTCCCGCTTGCGCGCGTAGTACGCCGCGCGATGATCGCCCGCGGACGCGGGGTTGAACGTCAGGTAGTACGAGCGTCGCGGCGCCGCCGAGCGGTTCGCGCCGGAGCGGTGCGGTGCCCAGGCGTCGAACACGATGATGTCGCCGGGCTCCGCGAGCAGCGGTACGACCTCGAGATTCGCCATCACATCGGGCTCGAGCGTCCCGTCGGGGTGGTGCGGCAGGAACACGCGTTCGCAGGCATCGAGCGCGATCTCGAGGCAACCGTTCTCCTCGGTGAACGCGTCCACGGGGACCATCATCGTCAGCTGGTGATCCACGCCGAAGTCGACGTAGGCCGGCGCGTCCTGGTGGTCGGCGAAGCCCGCGCCGCCCGGCAGCTTGAAGTTGATCTTGTCCTTGAACAGGACGACCGGCTCGCCGCACCACTGCGCCAGCAGCTCGAGGCAACGCGCGCTGCCGAAGAGGCCGGCGAGCCCCTTGTGGTACGGCAGGAAATTCTCGATGCGGGCGAGCAGCTTCGTACCCGGGGCGCCCTTGGGGCGCTCGTAGTAGCGCATCCACGCCCCGGGCGTCTCCGGCCAGGCCGCGATCTCGTCGGTCCAGCGGGTCAGGTCCGCGAGCGTGCGCTGATCGAGGACACCACGCAGCCAGACCCAGCCGTGGCGCCGCCAGTGCTCCATTTCGGAGGCGTCGAGCTTCGTCATTCCGGGCTCGGGTCGTACCAGAGGAGGGATGGCCCGGCTACTCAGGCCGGGCTCAGAACAGCCGGAAGCCGAGCGCCGCGAGCGTCTGCCGCTCCTCGTCGCCGACGGCACAGCGCACCCCGTACCCGGCGAACTCGCGGCGGACCGGGTACTCTCGCCGCAAGCGGTCGAACGCGGCTGCACGGGCGGCACGATCGCCCCCGGCCGCCCCCAGCGCAGCACGAAGACGCGCATCGTCGGCCCGCACGTCGTACACCCGTCGCACTGCCTCCCGGACCGCCGCCCGCCCCGTCTCTCCGACCTCGATCACCGGCGACGTCACCGGCGCGACGAAAACGGCCGGGTCGGGCCCGGCGGCCCCGAGGAAGCTCGCCAGCGCCTCCGCGACCATCCGCGTACCGGCGAGCTTGCCGTCGAGCGAGTAGCCCGCGATGTGCGGCGTGGCGATCCGGACCACGCCCAGCATCGCCGCCGACGGCTGCGGCTCGTCCTCCCAGACGTCGAGCACCGCCTCTGCCCGTCCGGCGGCGCAAGCGATTGCGAGCGCCTCGTCGTCGACGACGCCACCGCGCGAGCTGTTGACCACCACCGCGCCGGGCCGCAGCTGCTCCGAACGCTCCGCGTCGAGGAGGTGTCGGGTCGGATGCTCGCCGCCGCTCTCGAGCGGGACGTGGAACGTCACGACGTCGGCCGCGCGGACGAGGACGTCGAGCGATACCGAGGCGAAGCCGCGCTCGCGCTCCGCGCGCGGCGGATCGCACGCCAGCACGCGCATGCCGAGAGCGCGCGCCACCTCGGCGACACGGGTTCCCACGTTGCCGACGCCGACCACCCCGATCGTCCGACCGCGAAGCTCGCGCCCGGCGTCCGCTTCGAGCTGCAGCAGCGCCGCAGCGACGTACTCGGCGACCGAGCGCGCGTTGCAGCCCGGTGCGGCCGCGAACACGATCCCGCGGCGCTCGAGCGCCGCGCGGTCGACGTGATCGGTACCGATGGTCGCGGTGCCGACGAAGCGCACACGGCTGCCGTCGAGCAGGGCGTCGCCGACACGCGTGACCGAGCGCACGATCAGCGCGTCGGCGTCGGCGACGGTCCGGGCGCCGATGCCGCGTCCGGCGACCAGCTCGACCGCGCCGAACGGGCCGAACGCCTCGCGCGCGAGCGGCACGTTCTCGTCGACGACGATGCGGAGCATCAACCGATCCAAGCCCGCCGGACACCTTTCGGCAAGCGCGCGGCGCGCCGGCGCCCCGGCAAAGCGCCGCACGGCAGCGCCACCGCGCAGGCCTGGCGCCGCACGGCAACTCCGCGCGTCGGGGGTAGAGCCGTACGGTCAGTCCCCGCTACCGCGGGCGGTCGACGCGCCTCGCTAGGCGCCCGCGTCGATCGCCGCGGAGACCAGAGGCAGCAGGCGAACGAAGAGCTCCGTCCCCACCGCGGAGTTGACCTCCAGCGCGAAGAACACCCCGTAGCCGCGCTCCTCGTCGAGCCACGCGTACGCGCCGTAGGCGCCGGGATCGACGATCAGCGAGGGCTGGTCGCGGTCCACCCACCAGCCGAAGCCGTACCCCTCGAACGCGGTGCCGGTGAAGCCACCGTACGCGGCGATCCGGTCCTCGTGCATCCGCCGGACGGCCGCCTCGCTGAGCACGCGGCCACCATCGCACTCGCCGCCGCGCAGGTGCATCAGCAGGAGCTTCGCATAGTCGCCGACCGCGATGTAAGCGCCGCCCTCCATGTTCGGATTCGTCGTCGGCAGCAGGTTCGCCGGGTCGCCGGCGAACTCTGACGGGTAGGATCCCTGGGTCGCGAGGGGCTGCACGAAGTGGTTGTTGTAGCCGAGGGTCGGCACGTCGCACGGCTCGACGTAGGTCGCGCGCACCAGCTCGTCCCAGCTCTTGCCCGACGCGATCTCCGCCAGCGCGCCCGCGACCTGCCACTGCCCGCCGCCGTAACGGTAGGTGGTGTCCGGCGCGATCACGTCGGCGTCGTCGTCGCTGCCGGTGAAGATCCGCTCGCCGCACTCCTGCAGGCTGCCGCTGTTGTAGACGAACTGGCACAGATACGGCGTGTACGACGGGTTCGAGCCCAGGCCGACCAGGCCCGAGCTGTTCGAGATCAGCTGCGCCGGCGTGATCGCCGGGTTCGCCATCGGCCACGGCACGAATTCCGCGACGGGACGGTCGAGATCGAGCAGTCCCTGGTCGGCGAGCCGGAGCAACACGCCGGCGGTGATCATCTTGCTCGAAGACGCGAGCAGATACACGCGGTCGTCGGTGAAGCCGCCAAAGCTCTGCTGGTACACGATGCCGCGATCACGCTGCACGATCGCGATGCCGACGCCGTCGACCGCCGTCTTCTCGTCGACGAAGGCTTGAACCTCGCCCGCGACCGCGGCGAAGTCGTACGGCGGCGATTCGTCGCCGCCGCCACCACCGCCATCGCCGCAGCCCGCGGCGAAACCGAGCAGGAGCAGCAGCTGGAGAACGGACCGGACGGCAGAAGACGCGCTCATGGCGATCCGCCTATCATCTGCGGGCCACACCTGGCGACCGCCACGTGCGGTGCGGCCGAAACTCCGCGCCGATCGGCAGCCCCATGGCGTACGCGGTCAGGACCCGGGTAACGCGCTGGATCGCGCCGGCAGGGCGAAGCCGAACACCGCCCCCTGCCCGACCTCCGACTCGACCCACACCCGTCCGCCGTGCGCCTCGACCAGCGTCTTCACGATCGCGAGGCCGAGCCCGTTGCCCTCCTGCTCGCGGTACTCGCCCAGCGTCGAGAACTTACGGAACAGCCGGCCGTGCAGTGCCGCCGGAATGCCGGGTCCGGAATCCGCGACTCGCACGACGAGCCAGCCGTCCTCGGGCGCGGCCGAAAGCCGGACGCGTCCGCCCGAAGGCGTGAACTTGAGCGCGTTGCCGAGCAGGTTCGCCACCGCCCGCTCGAGGCGGAGCGCCGAGCCGCGCACCCGCGGCAGGCCGGGGGCCAGATCGAGGTCGAGCGCGATGGCCTTGCGGCGTCCGGTCGCCGCCGACGCTCCGAGTGCCGCGCGCAGCACCGGCGTCAGGTCCATGTCCTCGAGCTCGGCCGCGAGGCCCATCTCGATCCGCCGGACGTCGAGCACGTTGTCGATCAGCGCCCGCATGCGCTGGATCGCGTCGAGGATCTCGCGCGCCACGCCGCGGTCCTCGTCGCCGAGCTGCGGCAGGTCGGCGAGCAGCCAGGCATTGCCCTGGATCACGCCGAGCGGCGCGCGCAGGTCGTGCGCAACGTGCGCGACGAACTCGCTCTTCAGCGCGTCGAGGTTCTTCAGCGTCGTGATGTCGTGCATGCCGAGGACTTTTCCGCCGCCGGGCAGCTCGACGAGCGCGCAGTCGAACACGCGTCCGTCGGCGAGCGTGATCTCGCGCGCGACCGGCGCCTGCTCCGCGTACAGCGGCGCGAGCTCGTGCCCCGCGGCATCGGCGACCGGACAGCCGGCGACGCTGCCCGCGAGCCCGAGAACGCGTTCGCCGGCCGGATTCACGCGCACGACGCGATCGTGCACGTCGGTCTCGACGATCGCGTCGTGTGCGCTCGCGATCACCGCCGCGAGGCGCGCGCGCTCGCGCTTCGCCTCCTCGTAGTGGCTCGCGTTCTCGATCGCGACCGCGGCCTGAGCGGCGATCGCCTCGAGAAGCTCGAGGTCGTCCGCGTCGAAGGCGCGGGGCTCCCGGTGCATCATCGTGACGATGCCGACCGCGCGGTCGTGGCGCAGCAACGGTGCGGCCATGGCGGACAGGCTCACGAGCTGGTTGTCCGCGAAGAAGTGTCACCGGACATCCTGGCGCGTGTCGGCGATCAGCGCCGCGGCACGCTGACGGAACACCCAGCCGGCAAGCCCGTCGCTCATCACCGCGTCGACGATCGGGCGACCGACCCGCGCCGGAACGTCGCCACGGGCGAGGATGCTGCGCGTCACGTAGCCCGCCTGGTCGAGCTGGAAGATGCTTCCGGCGTCGGCCGCTACCGCGCGAACGGTCGTCTCGAGGACCTTGCCGAGAACCGCTTCGAGCTCGAGGGTCGAGGCGAACTGACGCGTCACCTCGTAGAGCACGTGCACCCGGTCCCGGCTCGTGGACCCGTTCGCTTCCGCGGTTGCCACCGCCGTGTGCGGAACCCTACACCTGGCGGCGCCGGGCCAAAAGGTAGCGCGCCCGGGCGGGTTCGCCCGGGGATCAGAGTCGCGCCGCGAGGGTGACGCCGCCGTAGACGTTGATGCCCGGCGCCGGCTCGTAGAAGCGTCCGCCGAGCGCGTTCAGCCGTACGACCGCGGCGTACGAGGCGTCGGCGAGGTTCTGCACGCCCGCGAAGGGTGCGACGCGCAGCGGACCGAGGTCGTACTCCAGCCCGGCGCGCAGGTTGACCAGCGGATAGCCGCGGGCCCGCGCGTCGTTCGCGTCGTCGACGAAGAATCCGCCGACGAAGAGCCCCTCGACGGCGACGAAGGCGCCGTCGGGTCGGCGCCACGCGAGCTGCTGGTACGCCTGCCACGGCGGGATTCCGGGCTCGTCGTTGCCGTCGAAGTTGCCCGCGGGCGTCGCGTAGCGGCGGTAGGTCGCGTGCATCGCCGTGAACGATCCCGTCCATTCCACGTTGCCGCCGAGCACGCTGCCGAGCCACGGTGTGAGCGTCGCTCGCGCATCGAGCTCGACCCCGACCCGCCGCGAGCTCCCGGCGTTGCGGAAGGCGGTGCGTCCGGAGGCGCTCTCGAACGGAACGATCTCGTCGTCGAGGTCGAGGAAGTAGGCGGCCACGCCGCCCTCGAGCAGGTCGCCGCCTCCGGCGCGTGCGCCGATCTCCCAGCTCGTCGAGACCTGCGGCGCGATCGCGGGATTCAGTCCCGCGCCGTCGGGGTTCGCGAGCTCGGTCGTCGTCGGCACCTGGAAGGCCGTGCCGACGTTCGCATACGTGGAGAGCCACGGCAGGGCGGTCCAGAGCACGCCACCCGCGGGACTCCACCTGCCGAACGTCCGCGCCCCCCCGGGCGCGCCCGGCGGGTACGCGACGTCGACGGAGAACGCCACGTCGTCGTAGCGCACACCACCGGAGACCTGGACGTCGCCCGTGACGAAGACGGCCTCGCGCAGATAGATGCCGATCCCCTGCACGCTCTCGCGCTCGCTCAAGCCGAGCGTACCGCGCGCGCCGTCCACGTTGCTCCAGCGCCGCCGCACGTCCTCCTGCCCCTGCACGTCCAGGCCGAACGTGAGCGTCTGTGCGAAGCCGAGCGCGGGCCGCTCGAGATCGTAGCGCAACCCACCGCCAGGACTCGTGCGGTGAAACGCGACCACGCCATCGCCGTTCTCCGGCAGGATCGGCTGTCGCGAGTCGAAGTCCCGATAGAGCGCGTACGCGTATGCCGACAGCGCGTGGGGTCCCGTCCGGTGCTCGACGACGATGCCCGCCCTCACCTGCTGCGCGGCCTCACCGGCGTCGAGGCGCACGTTGAGCTCGCGTGCCTGTCGCGGCCGGGCGCGCGCCTGTTGCCAGGTGAGCGTGCCCGGATCGTCGGCCAGGGGAACGTCGAAGGCGTTGGCGAGAAACGTCACGCGCGTGGTGTCGGATGGCGTCCAGCGCAGCTTCGCGTTCAGCGTTCCGTCGTAGGCCGCCGAGTGATCCCGGTAGCCCCCGATCCCGAAGTACGACCCCTGCACGAAGGCGCCGAAGTTCCCCGCGACCGCGCCGCCGCGGAGCGACGTCTTGAGCAGCCCGTACGACCCGGCGACGGTACGCGACTCGACGGTCGGCGTCGCCGGCGGGTCCTCGCTGAACAGCTGGATCACGCCGCCCGAAGCGTTGCCGTACAGCGAGGACGCCGGACCGCGCAGCACCTCGATGCGGGCGATCGCGTCGAGGTCGATGCCGCTCAGCTCGGTCTGCCCATCGGGCAGCGTCTCCGGCAGCCCGTCGAGGAGGACGCGGATCTCGCGGACCCCGAAGGCGGCGCGCGTTCCGAAGCCGCGGATCTGGATCCGCGGCCCCTGCGCCTGATTGCCGGCGTCCTGCACGAACGTGCCCGGCACACGGTTCAGCGGCTCGGCGAGGCTGACGGTCGGGCGCGCGTCACGGATCGCGCCGCGATCCACGACCGACACGGCGGCGGGCACGTCGCGCAGCGACGTCGGTGCGCGCGTCGCGGTGACGACCGTGGCGTCGAGCAGCACGGGCGCCATCGAAGCTCCCCCCGGAGTCTCCGCGATCGGCACGTCCTGCGCGCGCGCCACCGGTCCGTGGAGTGCCGCGAGGAGACCGGCGGCCATGATCGCGGCGCGCGGCATTCCAGGAGAAGAGTGTCCCCGACGGGATTTGAACCCGTGTTACCAACGTGAAAGGCTGGTGTCCTTGGCCGACCTAGACGACGGGGACCGAAGTCCGGGTGGTACTAGCCGCCGCGTCCCCCCGCAAGCGATCGCTGCGCCGTAACGAGAAAGGGCCGGCCACCTCCACGAGGCGACCGGCCCTTCCGCTACTTCGACACGCGAGGCGGACTATCTGCCGCTACGCACCACGCGGTCGGTCTCGAAGATCGCGTCGGGGATGTCGATGTAGTACTCGGTCGGATTCACCGGCATGCCGGTGACCGTGGCGCGGTCGAGCTTGTAGTTGACCGAGTAGCCGGCGTTGCCGCCGCCGCCCGTCCGGAGGTAGCCGGGCTCGCCGTCGACCTTGGTGACCGCGAAGGCGGGCAGCGCGTAATTGACGAGCGCGTTGCCCTTCCAGTCGAACTTGTTCTTCCAGTAGCCGCGGCCGGTCTCCTTGTCGAGGTACATCACCTGCTTGCCGAAGAGGTAGTACGGGTTCTTCGGCACCGCCTCGACGATCCACACCGGGCGCGGCACCAGGGCCCACTGGATCGGCGCCCAGGCCACGAGCCCTTCGCCCTTCGTCCACGGAACGCACTTGCCCGCGTCCTTCAGGGTGGACGAGCACTCCGACGGGATCAGCTGGTACTCGGGTGTGACCAGCTGCCAGCCGACCTCGGTCGAGTCGATCAGGTCAGAGACCGCGGTGCCCGGCTTGATCTTGGCGACCGGCGAGCCGCTCTCCAGCGCAGGCTTGTCGTAGTGCGCGAGCACCGTGCCCTCACCGATCAGCTTGAACGTGAAGTCCTCGGGCTTGCCGTCGAAGTACGGGCCGTCATCGAGCGAGATGTCCGAGCCGAGCAGGCCGTCGGAGCGGTTGGCCGGGTTGATCGGGCGCACGCGGCGCAGCGCCGGGACGTACGTCCAGGCCTGATCCTGCTTGTCGCCCTCGCGGTAACGCCAGTTGAGGTTGACGATGCCATTGACGTCCGCGGGCTCCTTCACCGCACCGATGGTGCGCGACAGGATGTTGAGTGGGTTGTCGGCGATGCGCTGCTGGAAGAACGGCGGCTGCCCGTCGTAGTACTTGAACGTCACGTCGGTCGCGATGCGGCGCAAGAGGCCGTCGCGCGACACCCAGTTGACCGGCGACTGGGTGTGGAACCCGCCCTCCCAGAACAGGGTGTAGAACCAGTTCCAGATCAGCTTCGAGCCGGCCTTGGGGTCGTTCGCCTCGATGTCCGGAAACGGCCAGCCGGTGATGATCGCCGGACGATTTCCAGTCGCCTTCTCGACGACCGTACCCTTGTCGTCGATGTCGAACTTGCCGCGGTTCTTCTCCGACGCGGCCTTGAGGTTCGGGTCGACCACGCTCTTGTTGACCGCTTCGAGCTTGATGATCGGGTTCGCGTACTCGCCCTTCTTGTAGAACTCGAGGATCTCGTCGGGCATGAGGCCACGGCCGATCTCCCAGTTGTCCTTCGACAGCACGGTGCCCGACGGCACCTCGTCGATCGGAGCCGCGTGCGCCGACCGCGCGATGGCCAGCGCGAGGCCCAGAATCGTGACCCGGAGAGCGCGGCGGCAACTCACCTCTTGCATGAACGGATTCCTTTCGAATGCGGGATCGGGGCGTCACCCGTGCGCTGACGCCCCGTAGACCACATCCTGGTGCGGCCCCCGGGCGGAGGTCAAACCGTCAGTTGAGCTGGTAGGTCGCCCGGAACCAGAACTGGTCCCGGTCGCGCAGGATGCCGACCCCCTGCGTGTAGCCGTTGTTGCCCGAGCCGAACGTGTGCGTGTTCACGTACTTGACGTCGAACAGGAACGAGTCGGTGAAGCGATAGAGCAGTGACGGCGTGAACAGCAGCGCGCCACGTATCGTCGCCACGGTCGTCAGCTGGGGCAGAAGGCGCCCGCCGGCGAAATCCGAGCGGACGGTCGCCTGGATGAACGCCTCGAACGGGTCCTGGTTCACGAAGTCGCAGCCCTTCGGGGTCGGCGCCTGGGGTGCGCCGCAGTTGGCTATCTGCCCCGCCTGCGGACCGCCGGCGAGCTGGCGATCGATCGCACTCGGCTTGAGGATCGGCGAGTAGAAGTCCTTCTTGTCGGAGTCGGTCAGGTTCGCCTGCCAGACGACCGAAAAGATGCCGAGGAAGCTCGACGCCGGGTTCAGCATCGGGATGAAGAAGTTGTGGTCGAGGCCGAACTCGCCGCGCAGGACGTTCGCCGTCTGGTACGTGCCGGGCTGCGTGAAGCGGCTGTTCACCACGGCGCCGATGCCCTCGTAGGGCAGGAACGCGGGCTCGTCGTTGAACAGCTCGACCTCGGTGCGCACGATCGAGTTCAGCGTGTCGCTGTACCAGCTGAGCGCGGTGCCGATCACGTTGGTGAGCCCGTGGTGCGCGACGCTCGTGATGTACTGTCCCGGGCCGTTGGGGTTCGGCTCGGAGATCCCGGCCAGCGTGATCACCGGCACCTGCTGGAAGGTGCGATAGAACCAGATCGACCAGTTGTAGTCGCGATCGATGACGCTCTGGAACTTGAAGCCGTAGCGCGAGTTGCCGGTCTCGTAGCGCGGCAGCTTGTCGTACACCTGGATGCCCGGACCCTGGATCGGAGGCGGCTGCGAGTACGGGCTCACGCCCTGGATGTTGAGATAACCGGTATTGGTGTCGAGCCAGCCCGGGACCCAGTACGCGTCGAGGAAGCCGCTCGACAGCGGCCCCCAGGTCGAGAACAGCTCGTAGGTCGTGCGCAGCGTCCAGAGCGGGATGCGCGCCTCGTCGAGGTCGATCTGGATGCCCGGGATGAGCAGGACGTCGAAGGGGTTGTTCGCGTCGAGGAGCCCGATGGTGTCGGCCTCGCCCCAGGAGATCGCCTGGCGGCCGACGCGCATGAAGAACTTGTCCTTGGCGAAGTTCAGGTACGCTTCGTTGACGCGCGTCCGGCGGCCGTAGAACTCGCGGCCGTCACGCCGGCGGCCGGTGTTGTTCAGCGCCTGCGCGATCGTGCGGCCCTCGGAGTAAAACGCGGCCTCGACGCCGGGCTGCTTGGTGAGCGCCAGGGTCTGGGCGTAGCGTTCCGGGCCGACGTCGTAGATGCCGTCGTAGAATCCCCAGATCGCGAGGCGTCCGCTGAGATCCGTGAAGAAGCTCCGCCAACCGGTGAGCTTCCGGAAGTCGACCTCGAGCTCCGGGTTGTAGAAGTTGCGCCACTGCTTCATGTCGCCGGGGTTGATCGACGGCTGCGTGTACTCCTGCGACTGCTCCGTCGCGATCGTGTACTGCGTGTAGAAACGACCCCGCAGCTCGACCGAGTCGTTCTGGCCGAACCGGATGGCCAAGGCGGTACCTGGCGCCGACGCCAGCATCGCGATCGCCAACACGGCCATCCCGACGCTGGGCTGCAGCGTCCTCCCCGTACCTCTCCTTCCGGATCGAGCAACCATCCTGGCCTCCCTCCTCGATGACCGGCAGTCCCCGCTCGGCGCGGCTGCACGAGCGGTCGATTGTACCGCGCGGTACATCCGCGCCCGTCGAAACGCAGCGCACCGTACTCAGCGTCACGCCGGGATGTCAATGCGCGGAACGTCTCGTGGAACGTCTCGCCGCGACGCGCGCTTGCACCCCGCATCGCTTCTGGCGCCGCAGGCGGAGGGCGGGTGCGCGATGCACGCTGCCGTGATAGCTCGCCGACGCGCATGGACACGACGACCACCAGCCGTCCTCGCGCGCTGCTCGCGCTGGGGGCCGCACTCGGATTCGCGCTCGCGACGTTCGACCTCGTTCGCGGGGGGCGCGGCGAGGCGCCGGTTCCCGACGACGCCGTCGCCATCGTCGGGGACGCCGCGGTGCTACGCATCGACTACGAGCGCGCACTGTCGGCGCTGGCGGCCGATCGCCGCTCGCCCCTGTCTCCGGACGACCGCCGGCGCGTGCTGGACCGCCTGATCGACGAGGAGCTGCTCCTGCAGAGGGGCCTCGCCCTCGGCCTCGAGCGCCGCGACGGCCGGGTGCGTTCCGACCTCGTCGCGTCGGTGGTGGAGTCGATCGTCTCCGAGGCGGCGACGGCCAAGCCGACCGACGACGATGTCGCGGCCTTCTTCGCCGACAATCAGGCGCTGTTCAGGCGCCCCGGGCGTGTCCGCGTCCGCCAGATCCTGTTCCGGGTCACCGCCTCGGTGACGGACGCGCAGGCGCTCGCCCGCGCCAACGCAGGCCTGAAGAGGCTCCGCGCGGGCGAGTCGTTCGAGCTGGTGGCGACAGAGCTCGGCGACACGGCGCTGGTCGAGATCCCTTCGGGACCGATCGACCCCGCGACGGTACGCGAGTACCTGGGTCCGACGGTCGCCCGGTCGATCGACGATCTGGCGGTCGGCACGCCGGGTGAGCCGGTCCGCTCCGCGGCGGGCTACCACGTGGTCGAGCTTCTCGAGCGCGAGCCGGGCGCCACGCCTGCCCTCGCCGACGTGGCGGACCAGGTTCGCGCGGAGCTGCGGCGCAGCAACGAGAACGCCGCTCTGCGCGGCTACGTCGACGAGCTGCGCGCGGCGACCGACGTTCGCGTCCGCGCGTCGGGGCTGGAGTGACGCGCCCGCTCCCGCTCCTCGCGACCGTACTCTCCGCGGCCGCCATCCTCGCTGTCCTGACCGCGGCGCCGCGGGGCGCTGCGGGACACGCACGCAGCATCTCGCACTCGACCTGGCAGCTCGACGACGCCGGTGCGAGCGTCGAGGTGCGCTTCGCCGCGCTCGACCTCTCGCAGCTGCCGCTCGGCGCCGGCCCCGCCGAGGCAGCGGCGCGGTACGCCAGCGAGCACCTCTGGGTCGAGCGCGACGGCGCCCGCTGCCCGGTCCGCGGCGAGCCGCGCCTGCTCCCGGCGGCGGAAGGCTGGCGCGTGTTCGCCTGGCGGATCGACTGTCCCGCGGGCGGGCGCACGATGCGCAGCGACCTGCTGCGCGAGGTGAATCCGTCGCACATGCACTTCGCCCGACTGCGTGGATCGGGCAGCGCGCCGGTCGAGCGCGTGCTCGCCGAGAGCGACGATCGCTGGGCCCTCGACGCGGAGGGGCGCCACGACGGGGCCGGCACCTCCTTCGCGGGCTACGTGTGGCTCGGGCTCGAGCACATCCTGGCCGGCTGGGACCACCTCGCCTTCGTCGCGGCCCTGCTGTTGCTCGCCGATACCCTGCGCGAGGTCGCAACGTTGGTCACCGCGTTCACGCTCGCGCACAGCGTCACGCTGGCCCTGGCCGTACTCGGGCTCGTGCGGGCGGAGGCGGCCGGGATCGAGTCGCTGATCGGCTTCTCGATCGCGCTCGTCGCCGCGGAGAACGCTTGGCTCCTGTCGGGTCGCGACCGCGTCGTGCCACTGGTGAGCGCCGGGCTTCTCCTGATGCTCGCGGGACTCTCCGCGGCCGGGGTCGGCAGCCTCGGTCCGCTCGCACTGTGCGGCCTCGCGCTGTTCACCTCCTGCCACTTCGGGCTGCTCGATCGTACGCAGCGACCGGCGCGCCTGCGGGCGGCGATCGCCTTCGCCTTCGGCCTGGTGCACGGCTTCGGCTTCGCCGGGGTGCTCGCCGAGATCGGGCTGCCACGCGACCGCCTCGTGCCGGCCCTGGTCGGGTTCAACGTCGGCGTCGAGCTCGGTCAGCTCGCGGTGGTGGCGGTGGTGTGGCCGCTCCTGCGCTGGCTCGCCCGCTTCCGCGAGGGCGCGGTCGAGCGACTGGTCGCGGAAGCGGGCTCCGCGGCGATCTGCGGCCTCGGCCTCTTCTGGTTCTTGACGCGCGCCCTGGGGTGAGCCGCGGCTGCCGTTCCCGCGCGGACGCTGGCAGCCCGTTGCCCACGAGCAGCCGCGAGCACGGATCGGCCGACGCCCGAACCGTGCCACGCACCGGCTCGGGTCACTTCGACGGCCAGACCGCGCGCTCGTTCCCGCCGTCGAAGGCGACGATGCGGCCGCTGGCCCGATCATCCACCGCGAGTGCCAGGAGCGTCCCGCCACGCGCATCGAAGGTCGCGACGGTGCCCTCGCCGTCGCTCGTCTGACCCAGCTCGACCAGCCGACGACCGCTCGGCGCGAAGGTCGACACCGCCCCTCCTCCCGCGCTGCCGGCGCCGAGCTGCACGAGGGTCTTGCCGCCCGTCGAGGTCGTCTCCAATACACCGCCGTCCGCACCGGCGCCGATCGAGACCACCTGGTGGGCGCGCTCGTCGTAGAGGCTGAGCGCACCGCCGTCTTCGGTCGTTCCGATCAGCACCGCGCGCTGCCCCTGCTCGCTCTGCAGCTCGATCACGCCGCGCCCATCGCGCGCCTCGAGGCTGACGAGCACCTTGCCGCTCGAGTCCACCAGCTCGATGCGGCGTGCCTGCACGACATCACCGCCACCGGCGCCCATGGTCAGCAGCGCCACCGCGCACGTCACCGTGACACCCAGCAGGCGCCGCTGCGTCGCGACCCTGCGTTCGAGATTCGCGAGACGACGGTCCAGGCTCACCATACCCGCGTGCCTCCCGGGCCGTTTGGCGGCCCTCCCCCCCCCGCGTGCCTCCCGGGCCGCTTGCCGGCCCTCCCCGTGTAGCGGCCGTTCGCCGCCGGGACGCGAGCCAGCGGCGTGGACGCGCCGCACGGGGCGCTCACCTGTGATAGGCGGGACCGATGTCGAAACGGCTCGCCGACCGCCTGACGCCGATGCGCTGGATCCGGCTGCGCTACTCCGCGTTGCTCCTGCTGCAGCTACTGGTCTTTCTCGTCTACCCGTTCGTCATCGATGGACCGGCGGGAATCGTCGTCATGGGGCTGTTCATCGTCGGGACCCTGCTCGCCGGCGCGTTCTCGCTCGGCGAGGAGGCGCGGCTGCGGAGCCTCCTGCTGGTAGTGCCCGCGGCGGCACTCATCTCGGCCGCGATCGTGACCTCGTCCGACCTGGCGCTGCAGATCGCCTGCATCCTGGGCGTCCTCGCGGTGTCGCACCAGATCTGGCGAATCCTGCTGCACGCGCTCCAGATCGAGCGCGTGTCGACCGAGAAGGTCCAGGGCTCGCTCGCGGTGTTCTTCCTGCTCGGGCTCAACTGGGCGCTGATCTACGCGGTCCTGGAGGTGTTCCAGCCCGGCTCGTTCGCGCTCGGCGATCCGCCGCAGGCGCTGCCGATCACCGCGGCGGCCCTGCAGGCCCCGGGCAACGAGCACGCGACGCACATGCTCGGCTTCTCGCACCTGCTGTTCCACAGCTACATGACGCTGTGTGCGACCTCGTACGGCAGCGTCGCCGCGCTCACGCCGCCCGCGCTCGGGCTGACGGCGCTCGAGACCCTGCTCGGGTCGATCTACATGGCCGTACTGATCTCGCAGCTCATGGGGCTCCACCTGGCGTTCCACGGCTCGCGCGAATGAGCACCTCGACCCGGCCATCGTCGCGACCGATCAGCACGCGCTCGGCGGTGCCGAGGAAGAGCCCCGTGTCGACCACTCCGGCGATCTCCAGCACCTGAGCCTCGAGCGCGCGGGCTTCTTGCGCCCCCTGCAGCGCGTGGGGGAGGCGGCAGTCGAGCGTCAGGTTGCCGTTGTCGGTCACGAACGGCGACACACCGTCGGCCCCGGTACGCACCGTGGGGATGATGCCGAACGCGCGCAGGCGACGCGCGACGTAGCCGCGCGCGAGCGGGATGACCTCGACGGGCACGCGACCGCGCGCGCCGAGCCCGGGCACGAGCTTCTCCGGCCCCACGAGGATCACCTGCCGGCGCGACGCGGCGGCGACGATCCGCTCGCGAACCAGCGCACCGCCCCAGCCCTTGACGAGATCCAGGTTCGGCGCGACCTCGTCCGCGCCGTCGACGGTGAGATCGAGTTCCAGCGTGTCGTCGATCTCCACCAGCGGGATGCCGAGCGCCCGCGCCTGCGCTTCCGACGCGTCGGACGTCGGCACACCGACGACGCGCAGGCCCCGCCGAACGCGCTCGCCGAGCCTTGCGATGAATGCCGCAGACGCGCGACCGGAGCCGAGGCCGACCTTCGCGCCGTCCGCGATCAGCTCGAGCGCCTTCTCGGCGACCGCCTGCACCGCAGGATCGTCGCTCCCGCCCCGAGTCCTGGCATCGTTCGCCATCCCGTCCTCCAAGTCGCTGCGTCCGCGCTCGGTGTAGCGGCGGTGGCGGCACGCGCAAGCCGACGCCCGCGCGCGGGCGAGAGTGAGCCGTCCGGGGATCGAACCCGGGACCCTCTGCTTAAAAGGCAGATGCTCTAACCATCTGAGCTAACGGCTCCGAGCGCCCGAGGAGTTCCTCCACATATACCGGCCGCCCGCCGGCGGGACAACCGCCGTCTCCGCCACTATTCTTTCTTGACGCGGTGCCGGAAGCGAAAAGGGGCGCGTGGCCTCGCGCCCGCGCCCCCTTCGCCCCCCGCGGTCGAACCGCGGCGAGTCCTGTCGCGATCAGAACTGATACGTGAGGCGCAGCTGGGTCTCGGAGCGACCGCGGTTGATGCCCGCCACGCCCCAGGTCTCGTACACCGGAGCCTCGGTGGTGTTGATGAAGTACTTCTGGCCGATGTTCGCGATGAAGTCTGGGGTCACGTAGTAGTCGAGGCTCCAGGCGACCTCCATGTTGAAGGAGTTCACCGGGTCGAGGATGTACGTGAGCTGCGGCACGAGCGTGCCGCTCAGGTAGAAGCTGGTCGCGGCGAGAGTCGCGAGCATCTCCCAGTCGCGCACCGTGTCGACCGCCTTGCAGTCCGAGAAGTCGACGCACGGACCGCCGCCGCGCGCCTTGAGCGGCTGGCTGGGCGACAGGTTGCCGACCAGACCGACGCGATCGCCCACCGAGTGCTCGTTGTCCACGAGGTAGTGCCAGAAGAACTGCCCCAGGATCAGCCAGGTCGTGTTCTTGTTGAGCCAGCGGATCCACGTCGGACGGTCGAAGCCGATCATGCCCTGCCACATGTCCTTGCGGACCGTGCCGAACAGCTGTCCGGGCAGCACCGGCGAGCGGATGTCGCCCGAGTTGAACGGCACGCCGAAGATGTAGACCATCTCGGTCTTCAGGACCGACCCGGTGAACTCCTCGAAGTAGTTCGCCGACCCGCCGAGCGTGTTGGTGTACGGCACGTAGTACTCGGCGGGCAGCTGGTTGGCCGCGAGCGCGGCGTTCGCTTCGGCCGGATTCTGCAAGGCGCGCAGGAAGGCCGAGTCCGAGCCGTCGTCACCGTTCCAGCGGCCGTACATGTAGGCCAGCGTGAAGTTGATGCCGCCAGCGAAGCCGCTGAAGCGGATGCCGGCCTGGCTGTTGTCGGCGGCGTTGCGCGAGTACCTGCCCTGGCGGAACAGGGTGGTGCCGCGTGCGATCCCCGGGAAGGGGATCGGATTGTCGAGCGGCAGGCTCCACGAGTAGTACGGGTAGAAGCCGCGCTGGTTCGGCACCCAGTCACCGGGGTTCCAGTACGCCTCGAGGAACGCGTTCGAGATGGGCCCGAGCTCGTCGAGACGGTAGAGCGCCTTGAACATCCAGTACGGAATGCGCAGCTGGTCCCAGCCGCGGCCGATCTCGATCTCCTGCTGCAGGTGCCAGGTGAGGTCGAGCGCGTTCACGCGATCGAGGAGGCGGAAGTTGTCCGTCTCGCCCCACACGATCTGCTGCTTGCCGAGGCGCAGGCTGAGCGGGATGTCGGCGAAGTCGATGTCGACGTACGCCTCACGCAGGTTGTTCTCGTACTTGAGCGCGTCGCGCGTGTCGTCGGGGATGTCGCTGAACTGGCCGAGGCGCTGCCCGGTGAACGAGTAGAAGTGACCGCCGGGCTGGAGGTCGTAGACGCTGTCGTAGACGCCGCGGTACAGCAGGTACACGCTGGACTTGTCGACGAAGCCGGGCGTCTCCCACTTGCCGGCGAGCTTGCCGTCCTGGAGCCACTTGTAGTCGAGCCCGACGCGCAGCGTGTTGCGCTGCTGCACCAGGTTGAAGTTCCCCACCTGACGCATGCGGAACAGATTCTGGGCGGACAGATCACCGAATACCAAGGCATCGCCCAGCTGGATCGTCGCGCCCGCTCGACTCGCTCCGAGCAGCGAGATCGCGAGTAGCAATGCCGGGAACAGTCCTTGCCGGAACGGCGTCTTTCTCATCAGCTGCCCTCCTCGGCCACGGGCCCCTCTGGGCGCCAGCAGCGCGCGCCGATTCGAGACATCGGCGGCGGAATACTCCAAATCCCGCGGACATGACAAGTGACGGCGCAGCTGGCACCGCGCAGCCGTCGGCGCCGACGAGCCGCGGGCTCGCGCAGCGGTGTCCGCGCAGGGGCGCGCGGCCGTGGCGTACGGAGCCACGCAGCGGCGCGCCACGGGGCGCGACGTGGCGCGCCACCGAGCCACGCAGCGGCGCGCCACGGGGCGCGAC
>VGTK01000046.1 GCA_016874715.1 Deltaproteobacteria bacterium
GGGTGCCGCGGGTGCGGCGTGCGCCGCGACGGCGGGTGCCGCGACGGCAGCGTGCGGTGCGCTGCCCTGGATGGCGCTCAGGTGGACGCGCAGCGCGTTCACGTAGCCTTGCTGCACCGGCAACGGGTAGCTGCCGAGGCGCGCGATCACGCGCTCCTTCGCCACCGGCAGGTTGCGGTGCGGGATGGCGAGGAAGGCGTGGTGCAGCGCGTGGTAGTTGAAGTGGCACGGTGAGATCAGGAACGCCTCGAGCGGCCCGACCGCGAAGTCGCGCAGCCGCGCCTCGGGCGGCACCGCGTCGCCCGGCGTCGCGTGCTCGAGGAAGGCACGCAGGTTGGCGAAGAAGCCGCCGAAGGTCGCGAGCGGAACGCACCAGTAGAGCGGATAGGTCCAGATCCCGCCGATCGCGGTGAGCAGAAGCAGCAGCACCACCTGGCAAAGGACGATGCCGGCCAGCTCCTGTGCGAGCGTCGGCACGCTGCCGTGGTCGCGCGCTGCGGTGGCCTCGTCCCCGTCGACCTTGATCCTCGGCTTGCGCTCGACGAGCACGCTCCACGCGGTCGAGAAGAACAGCAGGCCGCAGACCAGGCCGAGCAGGTAGCGCGCCAGACGGAGCGGGGTCTCGCGACCCTCGTTGGTATAGTTGACCCAGTCGGGATCGTGCGCCTGGCCGACCTCACGGTGGTGGCGCATGTGCCGCCTGCGGTCGTGGTGGTACGGGATTCCGATCGGATAGGCGTCGAGCCAGGCGCCGATGCGGTGATTCCAGTTGCCGTCGGAGAACGCGAGGCGGTGCCAGGCCTCGTGCGCGAGCGTCGCGAGCGCGTTCTGCCGGCTGCCGATCAGCACGATGGCGGCGAACGTCGCGAGCCAGTGGTCGACGGTGGTCGCGAGCCACACCGCGAGCAGGATCGCCCCCCAGACCAGTGCCTGGTCCAGCACGCCGCGCGCGTCGGAGACCTGGGCGAGCCGGCGCAGCTCGTCTGCCTCGAGCAGGACCGGCCTGCCCGGCGACGTCGCGGTTTGCCCGGCTGCGCTCACCTCTCTCTCCTGGATTCGACTCGTGACCCGGCGCCGGACGACCCCGACACCTCGATGGCCCCACGCGGGCGGTCGGGCGAAGCTACCGTACGGCCCCGTTGAAGGCGAGCCGGATCCTGGAAACGGGCTACCGTCCGAGCGGGGGCGGACCGAGCACGCGCTGCAGCAGCGGCGCGATCCGTGCGCTGAACGCGGCGCGGCCGGGCGCGGCGGCGTGGGTCGGATCGACCATCTGCTCGTCGGGCAGGCTGGCCGGCAGCTCGAGCGCGCGCTCCGGCGGCAGGCCGAGGATGCGCACCACCTCGCGAAGCAGGCGGCTGCGTGCGCCGGCTTCCTTCTCGCCGGCGATGCTCGCCGGTACCGGCGCGAAGGCGACGAAGATCGGCACTTTACCGCGCACCGGGGCGAGGATGTCACGCATGTGCTCGAGACTCCTACGGCCGTCGTCGCTCAATCGGTAGTCGATCGCCGCCGGCTCGGCCGCGGCGTTGGGCTCGCTGCCAGGTGCCGCACCGGGCAGCGGCTTGCCGGGGTGCACGACCGACCCGTGTGCCTCGGACAGCGCGCGGCGCAGCTCGCGTCCGTTGCCGTAGGGCACGCCGAAGCTGCCGGCGAGCGGCTCCTCGAGCAGGCCCGCAAACAGATGCCGATTGAGCGCGCAGCGCAGGTCGCCGGCGAATCCTTCGCTCGGCCAGCGATCCTCGAGCACCGCAGCAAGCGTGCTGCCGTCCCTGGATTCGTCGTACGCGTGCATCAGGGCGAACGGGTGCAGCACGAAGATCGCGGCCTCGAGCGGCATACCGCGATCGAGGTAGTTGCGCAGCAGTCGAGCGTAGCCGGGCGGCCGCACCGGGCCGATCACCGAGAGCATCTCGCACGACCGGCCGCCGAGCTCGCGCGACAGGACGACGGGATCGACCGCCGTCAGCCCCGACGAGTCCCCGAGCAGCAGGACGTCGGTCGCGCCGAGCGCGCGGCTGCGAAGGATCTGCTCGTCGACGATCGCGTGGTCACCGCCGTAGGGCGCGAGCGGTCGCGTCAGCCCGAGCAACGCCAGGGCGGCGATCCAGAGCGCGCAGAGCGCGGCCGCGAGCCAGAGCCGGGCGCAGACCCAGCGCAGCAGCTGGCCGAGGCTCGCCAGCCCGACGCGCAGCGGGCCGGCCACGACGTCAGAACTGGAAGTAGAGGAAGGCATAGGGGCTACCGTAGAAGCGCGCGAAGATCGCCAGCAGCAGCACGCTCAACAGAATCGAGTACGGCACGCGCGCGAGTCGAGCAGGCGCGAGCAGATCGCCCGCCCGCGCCTGCCACCACTCGATCAGGAACACCGGCACGCCGACCGCCAGCATGGCGAGCCAGGCCGCGCGGTCGAACGGCTTCCAGGTGAACCGGTCGAGGCTGCCGAGCAGCGCAGCGGCGGCCTCGAACGAGGTCACGCGGAAGAGGAACCAGCCGACCACGACGACGCTCATGGTCAACGCCCAGCCCACCGCGGCCGGCAGCACCACGCGGGGAAAGCGCGCGCGGAACAGCCGCTCGACGCACAGCGCCAGGCCGTGCAGGAGCCCCCACAGCGCGAAGCTCCAGCTCGCCCCGTGCCAGAGGCCGCCGAGCACCATGGTGATCAGCAGGTTCGCGTAGGTCCGCGCCGTGCCACGCCGGTTGCCGCCGAGCGGGATGTACAGATAGTCGCGCAGCCAGGTGCTGAGGCTGATGTGCCAGCGGCGCCAGAACTCCTGCGCCGATGTCGAGAAGTACGGCCGGTCGAAGTTCCACACCAGATCGAAGCCGAGGAGGTGCGCGGTGCCCTTGGCGATCAGGCTGTACGCGTTGAAGTCGAAGTAGATCTGCAGCGTGAAGGCGAGCGTGCCCTCGATGACCACCCAGCCGTCGGTATGGTGCGACGGCTGGAAGGCGACGTTGGCGTACCCCGCCACGGTGTCCGCGGCGACGACCTTGAGGAACATGCCCCAGATGCAGAGCCAGAGGCCGGCCTCGATGCCCGCGCGCGTGATCCGGCGCGGCTGCTGGAACTGCGGCATCAGATGCGCCGCCCGCTCGATCGGCCCGGCAACGAGCTGGCAGAAGAAGGTCCCGAACGCCGCGAAGGTGATCAGGTCGCGCTCGGGCTCGACCTTCCCCTGCCGGACGTCGACGAGATAGGCGATCTTCTGGAAGCAGTAGAACGAGATCCCGATCGGCAGCAGGATCGAGGCGAACGGCCAGCTCGACTCGAGGCCGAGCAGCGCAAGCGCCGCGGCGACGTTCTCGCGAAGGAAGTCGAAGTACTTGAAGAAGCCGAGCCCGAGCAGGTTGAGCGCGACGAACAGCGCGAGCAGCCGGCTCTTGCGACGCTCGTCGCGCTCGGCGTGGATCCACAGCGCCGCCCCGTAGCCGACCAGAACGTAGGTCAAGAGCAGGAACGACAGCCGCCAGTCGAACCAGGCGTAGAAGATCAGGCTCGCGACGGCGATCAGCGCGTTCTGCAGGCGCAGCGAGCTCGCGCACAGGTGGTACAGGACGAGCACCACCGGGTAGAAGAGCAGGAAGGTCGGGCTGTCGAACTGCATCGCGAGCGCGCTCGGCCGTCGAGGAAGCGGCAGGCCTCAGCAGAGGCCCGCGCGGCGACGCCGGCCCGCCGCGATGGCGTGCGCGAACGGCCCGACCGACTCGCCCGGGAGCTTCCGACCTTCGCGAACGGCCGCATCGTCGTACGCGGCGCAGGCGCTTCCGTCAGCCATGTCGGGCGCGGTCCTGCCGGCCTGGTGGATCGCCGTCGTTCGATGCCAACACCGGGTCCTCGTCGCGCAGTCCGAGGTCGTTTGCAATCGAACCTGCGCCGGCCGACGATGCGGGAACAAGACCGCAGTCCGAGGCTGCAGTCCGACGCCGGTCGGCGATCGTGCGCCCCGCGACGATGCCGGGCGCGCGGCGGGCCACGTCGGGCGGGTGACATCGGCACCGCCAGCGCACGCGACAGCCGCTCGACCCTAGACTTCCAGCCGCCGAGCGGACATCCTCGCCGACTCACCTCCGCGACGGAGACCCGCTCATGTACCGACGACTGGCGCCCCTCTCGATCCTGCTCAGCCTTCTGAGTTGCCTACCTGCACGTGCCGAGCAGGACGTGATCGTGATGGTCGGCGAGAGCACCACGTACGGCCAGACCGAAGCGAGCACGCAGAGCCCGGTGAACGCCGCCGTCGTACTCGAGTTCCTCCTGAGCAAGATCGACTACCCCTGCCCGTATGCCAATCTGCCGGTGCGCAACTGGGCAGTTCCCGGGACCAACACCACCGATTGGTTCGTCAAGGTACCGCACGTCTACTGTGCCATCGTCGCCATAGACCCGTCCGGCTTCGAATCGCAGCTCGTCCGATACGCATGCGAGCATCAGACCCCGCTCGCGCCGGCCGTCCTGCCGGTCGCCAAGGTGCGCGGCGAGCACGTCAAGCTCCTGCTGGTGAACGCGCAGGGCACGAACGACGCGCACATCGCGCCGCACGTCACGCCCGACAAAACGGTTGAGCGCATCGCGAGCTGGCCATCGATCGTCGCGCCGGTGCCGGTGCTGATCTCGCCGCCCTTCTACCGCAACGACGACCCGAACACCCTCGTCGTTCGGATGGCCGGGCATTCACCCGAGGCGCTGGCGCGCTACGTGAGGAAGGTGCGCCGTCTGGAGCTCGCGCGCGGCGTCATCACCGGGCCCGACCGGGGAGTCCTGTTCGCCAATCCGCCGTTCCAGTCCGACGGCTTCCACCTCACCGACGGAGGCTCCGCGATCGCGGCCGCGCACTGGCTCGACAAGCTGTGCCCGAGGCCGATCCCGCCGCCGCTGATGCTGCCGCCGCGCTCGACCGCGGCCGTCGAAAACAAGGCAGGTGGCTGAGGGCGCTCGAGGCGAAGTGGCGCACGAGAGCCGCATCTCGCGCGGTCGGCTTCCCGGCCTTGGTACGCGCCACGGCGGCCCACTTCCTCCATCGCCTGGAACTCCGTCCGCCACCCACTCGCTTCGTCAGGCCACGCGACGGAATCCCCGACACACGCCATCGAGTGCATTGACCCCACTTTTTTCGAGGTGCTAGATCATCAAGGGAGCCCCTCGGGCTTCGCCGGGAAGCGACCGCAGCACGACGCTTCCAGCCATGATCGTGTCGCGGCGCGTCCGACCGGCGATGGCCGACCTTCCTGTTCCGTCGATGTACGCGCGTGACGGACGCGCGCAGCCGCCACACTCCTGCTGAAGCCATGGCAACCCCCAGCTTGAAGCCGGTCGCAGGGGACCGACACCCCTCGGTCGAGTTCTCGACCCGAGCGGCGGTCGATCTGCCGTCGCTGGTGATGGTGGTGCTCGAGTGGGTGAGCGTCGCCTGGGCGTATGCCGGGCACGCATCGGGGACGCTGTCGGCCGCGGCCACCGTGGCGATCGGGCTGCTCGGCATGAACCTCGCCTTCACCGTGTGGCACGAGGGCATCCACCAGACGCTGGCGCGCGGCCGCCGGTTGAACGACGTGCTCGGGCGCCTCGGCGCGATCCCGGTCTTCATCTCCTACGATCGCCTGCGCGTGCATCACCTGCTGCACCACCGCTTCACCAACGAGCCGCACAAGGACCCCGACTACTGGCAGATCCGCGGGCCGTTCTGGGCGCTCGCGCTGCGCTACTTCGCGGGCGAGCGCGAGTCGCGCGCGCTGTGCCGCGCGGCCAGCCCGAGCGAGGGCTCGAGCCGCGCCGACCACGTGCAGATCCTGGCGAGCCTCGGCGTGCTCGCGGTCCTGTCGTGGGTCTCGCCATGGAGCGCGCTGTGGGCGATCGTCGTGCCGCGCCTCGCCCTCTGCTACGTGCACGCGTTCTACTTGAACTACCTGCCGCACGTCGGCCTGCCTGCCGGCCGCCATCAGGGCGCCCGCATGATCACCGTCGGTCGGGCGACCAGCTGGCTCATGCTGCAGCACAACTACCACGCACTGCACCACGCATTCCCGGCGATCCCCTGGCACCGCTACGCGCGCGCCTACCCCCGCGTCGCCGACGAGCTGCGCGCGCGCGGCATCACCGAGCTGACGCTGCGTGCCGCGTTCCCGCTCGCGCTCACTCTGCGGAAAGCGCCCGAGCGCTCTTGACCTGCGCGATCTGCGGCGGCAGCGCCGGCGAGACGTGGCTCGAGGGCATCCCGGACCACGAGTACGCCCTGCCGTTCGTCACCACGCTGGTCCGCTGCGCCGCGTGCAACGTCGTGCAGCAGCACCCCCTGCCCGCTCCCGAGGATCTGTCGGCGTTCTATCCCAGTGACTACCACGCCTATCAGTACCACGATTCACCGGTCGCCGACCGGCTGAAGACCCGCTACAGCCAGCGCGTCGGGCGACGCATCCGCGCGCTGATCCCGGCCGACGGTGCGATCCTCGATCTCGGCTGCGCCGACGGCTCGTTCCTCGCCGCACTCGAGCCGCTCGGCGACTGGGAGCTGCACGGGCTCGACATCAACCCGGAGATCATCCGCCGCCCTCGATCGCCGCGGCTCGAGCTCCGCGCGGGCCAGCTCGGTCCCGACACCTACCCCCGCGAGCGCTTCGACGCGATCGTGGCGAGCCACCTGGTCGAGCACGTGTGCGATCCCGTCGAGCTGATGCGCGTCTGCGAGCGCATCCTGCGCCCGGGCGGGATCCTGATCGGCGAGCTGCCCAACCTGGCCTCGTGGGACGCCCGCCTGTTCGGCCGCTACTGGGGCGGCCTGCACCAGCCGCGGCACCTGTTCTTCTGGGATCGCGCGAGCTTCCTCGACCTCGGACGGCGCGGCGGCTTCGCCGCGGTGCGGACCTTCCCACTGCTGCAACCCGCGCACTGGGCGATCTCGGTGCAGAACCTCCTCCTGGCCCGCTTCCCCCGCCTGCGGCGCTTCGCGCGACGGGGCAGGCTGCCGCTCTACACCGCCGCGGTTCTCGCCGCGACGCCGCTCTGCATGCTGCAGAACCTCGCCGGAGCACCGAGCATCATGGGCTTCCTCTTTCAGAAGCCGCCGATCCAGCGAGCTCTCCCTCGAGACCCCCGACCCGGTCGCGATCGCGAGCGCCCGGACCCTGCGGGAGATCGCGAGGTGAATGAGACATCTTGACACCGAGTGTCTCATTCGTCCATGGTGCGCGAGATGCCCTCCCGCACCCGAGCACGCATTCTCGATGGCGCCGCGACCGCGGTCGCGCGGCACGGGCTCGCGAAGCTCGAGATGAGCGACGTGAGCGCGATCTCCGGGGTCTCGCGCGGTACGCTCTACCGCTATTTCCCGAACCGCGACGTGCTCCTCGCCGAGCTCGCGAGCCGCGAGGGACAGCTCTTCCGTGAGCGTATGATGGCGGCGATCGAGCAGGCGCCGCCCGGTGCCGAGCGCATCCGGGTCGCGCTCGAGCACGCGACGCGGCACGTCAGCGAGCACGCCCTCCTGCAGCGTCTGCTGGACACCGACCCGGCGTTCCTGCTGCGCGGCCTGCGCGCCCAGCTCGACAGCCTGAAGGGCGAGCTCGGCGTGCTCCTCCTGCCGCTGCTGCAGGAGAGCGAGCTGGTGCGCGGCCGCATCGCGTCCGCCGAGCAGTTGCTCGACTGGATGGTCCGCCTGATGATCTCGGCCTTCCTGCTGCCCGGCCGCGATCCCGAGGCGATGACCGAGGGGCTCACTGCCGTCTACCGCATCCTGATCGCGCGGCTCGACGGCGCGCCAGGAATGCGCACCAGGCGGCGTGCGCAGCCGACCCGCCCCGGCGCCGGCGCGCACCGCGTGCGCCGGACCGGCGACCACGGCGGCGAGAAGAAGACCGAGCACACGACGCGCGGACGCGCCCGGCGGCGCGGCGCCTGACCGTGCACCCCGAGGAGATCCCATGGAGCCGAAAGAGCAGAATCCCTGTCCGCACACCGGCGTGCTGAACATCATCGACCCGGAGTACACGGCGAACCCGCAACCAGCCTACGCGCGCCTCCTCGCGGAGCACCGGGTCGCGAAGTCGATCGCCATGCACTCGCCGATCCTGTCGCGCTACGAGGACGTGATGTACGCGCTGCGCCATCCGGAGATCTTCTCGTCGGAGATGGACATGAAGGTCCTGCTCGGCACGAGGCGGCCGATGATCCCGCAGCAGATCGACCCGCCGCGCCAGACGCGCTACCGGAAGATCCTCGACCTGCGCTTCTCGCGGCCGCGCATGCAGGCGCTCGAGCCCGACCTGCGCCGCCACGCGCAGGAGGTGATCGACGGCTTCGTCGAGCGCGGCGAGTGCGAGTTCGACTCCGAGTTCGCGGTCCCGCTCCCGTGCCGCGCATTCCTCACGCTGATGGGCCTGCCGCAGGAGGAGCTCGACCTGTTCATCGAGCTGAAGAACGGGATCATCCGCCCACCCGTCGACCCGATGGACATGATCGCGGCGACCGAGTTCCGCATGAAGACCGGCGAGCGCATCTACGCGTACTTCGAGAAGATGATCGAGGATCGCCGCGCGAAGCCGTGCGACGACATGATGACCTATCTCACGACGGTCGAGCTCGACGGGCAGCCGCTCTCCGACGAGGAGATCCTCGACATCTCGTACCTGTTCCTGCTCGGCGGCCTCGACACGGTCACCGCGACGCTCGGCTGCTCGATGGCCTACCTGGCAGCGAACCCCGAGCAGCGCCGCAAGCTGGTCGCGAAGCCCGAGCTGATCCCGAACGCGGTCGAGGAGCTGCTGCGCTGGGAGACGCCGGTCTCCCTGCTGCCTCGCGTGCTCAAGCAGAACGTGACCATCGGCGACGTCGAGCTGCGCGAAGGTGCGCTCGTCAACCTCCTGATCGGTGCCGCGAACCTCGATCCGGCGGAGTTTCCGGACGCGATGCACGTCGACTTCGAGCGCGAGAGCATCCGGCACGTCGCGTTCGGCGCGGGCGCACACCGCTGCCTGGGCTCGCACCTGGCGCGCATGGAGCTGCGCGCGGCGCTCGAGGAGTGGCACAAGCGCATTCCCGACTACGCCATCAAGGCGGGCGCCGTGCCGAAGGTCAGCCCCGGCATCCGCGAGCAGCTCTACCTGCCGCTCGTCTGGAGCGCGTAGTGAGCGTCACGGTGAAGGTCGACCTCGCGAAGTGCGTCGGACACGGTCGCTGCTACGAGCTCGCGCCCGACGTCTTCGGCGAGGACGAGCGCGGCCACTGCAGGGTCCTGGTCGAGGCGGTCCCGCCCGAGCACGAGAAGGCGGCCATGATCGCCGCCGCCAACTGCCCCGAGGACGCCATCAAGCTCCTGAAGAGCTGACCGTCGCACGCAGCCAGGCCACCGCCCCGAACCGCAGCAGCGCCCCGCGCGCGTCAAGCACCTGCCTGCGACTCAGCCTCTGCGCGCGAAGCGCGAGGGCCACCGAGCCCTCGCGACCGGACCATCGAGACGTCCCCGCCGCGCGCCTGCGAAGCCCGCCAGCGCACGCGCGTCGCGCTGCGCCGCGCTGCTCGGCGCAGCGGACGGCGCCACGACGCACGGCTCGTGAGCCGATCGGTGCACGCCGCGCCAGGCACCGCCGTGCGGAGCGCGATCACGGTCGGGTTCCGCCCACACGAACCCCCGAAGAGCCCGAAGTCGCACGACCGGTCCTTCCCGCGGCTGGCAACGCCGGGCGCAACGGAGCTTGTTCCCACCGTCCCCGTCCCGTAACGCGACGCCGATGGGGCCGGACCGGGGGCGTCGCGTCGCGATCGTGGCAGCCATGGTGCCGGAGCTTCAGCCCCTGGTGCGCGCCCTCGGCCTCGTGCCCGCCGCCCTGCCGGGAGCGCGCGCCTTCCGCGGCTCGCACGGCTCGCTCGCGATCGCGGCCACGGTGACCGGGATGGGGACGCGCGCCGCCGGCGACGTCACGACACGGCTCCTCGAGGCCTTCCCCGCCGATCGGGTGCTGGTGGTCGGGATCTGCGGCGGCGTCGGACGCGAGGTCGCGATCGGCGACCTGGTCCTGCCGGCGCGCGTCGTCGACGAGGCGAGCGGCTGCGTGCTGCGCCCGAAGCCGCTCGGCGGCACGCCGCGCGGCGTGCTCCTGACGAGCGACACCCTGCACACCGACCCGGCGACGCTCACCCGCTTCGCCGCGGAAGGGATCGTCGCGGTCGACATGGAGACGGCGGCGATCGGCATGGCGTGCGCCACGCGCGGCATCCCGTGGTCGGTGTTCCGCGCGGTCAGCGACGTCGCCGGCGACACGGACCTCGGCCCCGACCTGGTCGGCATGTCGAACGCCGACGGCACCCCGAACCCGGGCACGATCGCGCGCTTCCTGGTCGCCAACCCTCGCCGCATCCCCGCCATGATCCGGCTCGGGCGCGGCATGCGCGCCGGCGTCGAACGCTCGACGTCGGCGCTGCTGACAGCACTGCCGGCGCTCTGACGCGACCGGCGTCGTCGCTTCACTCCGCAAGACCGCGGCGCGCCGAATACGCCTTCAAACCACCCACCTGTTCGTGGTACGGATGTGGGCCTGTTCAAAACCGAAACCGACCGCGCCGGACGATCCCGGGGCCGCGTCGCCGAGGACACCATGACCCGACACGCTCTGCGAACCCGCCCCCGTGGGTTTTCCGCGACGCTCGTCGTGGCGGCGCTCGCCGCCTGCACCCTCGCTGCCTGCAGCGACTCGTCGTCGAGCTCCAGCCCCGCGCAGGCGACGCTGTGCGACGACGTCCCGGCGATCGACGCGGCGGCAGCTCCTTCCGCCGCGTCCCCGGCGGGCACGCGCCCGTTGCCGGCGTGGTACGACGACGCGAAGCTCGGCATCATGATCCACTGGGGCGTCTGGACGATCCCCGGATGGGCCGAGACCACGCTCGACCCCGAGCGCGTCGCCGACAAGAACGACCCCGACTACCTGCTCGCGCCGGGCGGCATCGAGCGCTTCGTGCGCCACAACCCGTACACCGAGTGGTACGAGAACTCGCTCGCGATCGACGGCACCGCGACACAGCAGTTCCACCGCGAGACGTACGGCGCGAAATTCCCCTACACGGGCTTCCAGGCGGCGTTCGAGGAGCAGTCGGCGGCGTGGGACGCCGACGACTGGGCGCGCCTCTTCGCGACCGCGCGCGCGCGCTACGTCGTCTTCGTCAGCAAGCACCACGATGGCTACGCGCTCTGGCCGACGTCCGTCGCCAATCCCGAGCGTCCCGGCTGGAACTCGTCACGTGACTTCGTCGGCGAGCTCGCCGACGCGGTGCGGTCGCGCTGCGTGCGGCTCGGCCTCTACTATTCCGGCGGCATCGACTGGAGCTTCCGCGCACCGCCGGTGACCTCGCTCCTCGAGTTCGTCGATCCCGCGCCGGCGAGCGCCGAGTACGCCCGCTACGTCGAGCAGCAGTACCTCGAGCTGATCGAGCGCTACCGGCCGTCGGTGCTGTGGAACGACATCACGTCGCCGAAGCTCGTCGACGAGTCCGCGCTGTTCTCGCTGTACTACGCAGCCGTTCCCGACGGCGTCGTGAACGATCGCTGGGGCTTCGACCCCACGACGCCGCTGCCCGACTTCCGCACCGCCGAGTACGACGTGCGCGATGGCATCTACAACGAGAAGTGGGAGGCCGTGCGCGGCATCGGCCGCACCTTCGGCTTCAACGTCAACCAGACCGTCGAACAGTACGGCACGCCCGAGAAGTACATCCACCTGCTGATCGACGTGGTGAGCAAGAACGGCAACCTGCTGCTGAACGTCGGGCCGATGGCCGACGGGTCGATCCCGGCACCGCAGGTGACCGTGCTCGAGGAGCTCGGTGCCTGGCTCGAGACCAACGGCGAGGCGATCTTCGCGACGCGGCCGTGGACACAGTTCGGGGGGCTCACCCGGTTCGGGGGCCCGAACGGCGACGACCTGCCGGTGCGCTTCACGCGCAGCGCGGACGGCCGCACCGTCTATGCGATCGTGCTCGGCACACCGACCGGAACCTCGGTCGTTCTGCGGCTCTTCGCCGGGACTGCCGCGTCGGTCCGTCTCCTCGGAGGCGCGAGCGACCTCGACTTCACGGACGACGACGGCGATCTGCGCATCGATCTGTCGGAGGAGCTTCCGGCCTCGGCCGCGCACGCGTTCGCGATCAGGCTGGCCGACTGACGTATCGGCTCCGCCGAGCGCGAGTGAACGAACCGCCGGGCCGGGTTTCGTCTGAGCCGAGACCGCCCCCGCCGCGGCGGGCGAACCGGCGCAAACTCAGCGCGGCGGCGAGGACGCCGTGGTGAGCGCGATCCGATCGACCGCGAGGCCGCCCTCGCGTACGCGGAGCTGCAGGGTGTGCACGCCGCGCTCGAGATCGATGCTGCCGACCCGCACCCACTCCCACAGGTCGTCCGGTCCGGCCTTCTCGGGCACGGTGCCCAGCGGCGCGCCATCGACGCCGATCCACGCGCTGTCGGACTGCTCGCCACCGCGTCCCAGAGTACCCCACGTCGTCGGAACGCGACGCCGTACCCACACCTCATAGCTCCCGCCGGCGACGTCGATCGCGTACTCGAGCCCGCGCGTCTCGTCCCACGCCCGGGGAGGCCCGGCGAGGACGTGGTGGTCGATCACGTAGCCGTGGCCCGTGTAGCCCGTCGCGGTGCCGCGCTCGAGCCACGAGCCGTCGTGCGCGTCGGTGTACAGCTCGGCCTGCACGTCGACGGTGCCGTCGCGCTCGGCGTGCCGGTACGGCTCCTCGAACATCCGGTTCTCGAACCACACGACGGCGACCGTGGACTGGCCGTAGCTCTCCCAGAAGCGCACCAGCTGCCCGCCGTCCTCCCACCACTCCTCGCAGTTCGCGACGATGTCCAGATCGCCGTCGCGGTCGACGTCGTCGAACTCCACCTGGTCCCACTTCTCGCCGAGCGTCGGCAGGAACATCGTCTGGCCCGAGCCCCACTTGACGACGTGCGTGGTCCAGTCGTCGGACGCGGGCGCGTCGCCGCGCCACTCCATCCAGAACGCGGCCGCGCGATCGTACGGGATGATGCGGTCCTCGTGGACGAGCATCGCGAAGATGTCGAGACGACCGTCCCCGTTCAGGTCGACCAGGCGCACCGGGCGCGTGAACTGCACCGTGCGCGGGTCCTTGACGATGTCGATGCGGGTGAACGCGAGGGGGCGTCCGCCGTCGTTCCTGTACCAGAGGATGCGGTCGCGCACGGCCGTCACCAGGTCGACGTCGCCGTCACCGTCGAGGTCACCCGTACCGATCTGCGGCTTGCCGTCGAAGTCGGAGCGGCGCTCGATCTCGTGGTACGGCCACCGCGCGCGCTGCGCATCGCTGCCCGGCCCCGGGTTCTCGTACCAGTGGATGGTCTCGTCCTCCTCCTCGGTGTCGAAGTCCGCGTTCGCGTCGGCGATGTCCGCATCGCCGTCGCCGTCGAGATCGGCGAACACGAAGCCGTGGCCGCTCCACTGCGCGGGGTCGATCGGGTGGACCTTCCAGAGCGACAGGTCGCGGCGCAGCGCCGGGTCGGCGGGCGCCTCGATCCAGCCGAGCCCGGCGCGCATGCCGTTGCCCGGATCGGGGCGCTCGGCGGCGGGCACCGACAGCGCGATGGCGCTGCCGCCGTGCACACGGCCGCCGTAGACCACGTCCGTCAGGCCGTCGCCGTTCACGTCGTGCGTGCGCACCCAGTGGAAGTGCCCGCGGTCGATCGTCGCCGGGACGCGGCCGCCGTCCTGCCACGACGCAGCGTCACGAGCGCGGGCAGGCTCCGGACCCCAGATGACGCGGATGCCGGGCTGGCTCCCCTCCCAGGTCGGTAGCTCACCCCAGCCCTGCCCCGCGACGACGTCGATCGCGCCGTCACCGTCCACATCGCCGAAGTCGGCGCTCTCCGGGTTGATCCCGTCCTCCAGCTTCTCGAGCACTTCCGGCACGAATGCCGTGGAGGTCGGCCACGGCTCGCGGACGCGCTGCACCTCGCCGGGATGGAAGGCGATCTCGTAGCGCTGGTCGAACTCGTAGTTGGTGACGTAGTCGGTGAAGCCGTCGCCATCGACGTCCGCGGCGCCGATGCCGTTGCCGCCGCGGAAGCGCGCGTCGATGGGGTGCATCGGCCACACCGCGGCGTTGATGGGCTCCGTCGTGCGGCCGCGATCGCTGCAGGCGGCGAGCGCGAGGGCACACACGAGAGCCGCGAGACGGAGCGCGATCGGGTGCATCGAGGATCCTCCGCCCGCGACGGCTATCACCCTTCCCTACCGTCGGACCAGCCCGCTTCCGACGCTTCCCACGCGGGACCGACGTCTTCACGGGCAGCGCCCACCACCGCTCGTGCCGTGCCCGTGGATGCGCTAGCGAGCCTGCGCGTGAACGCCGCGTGCACCCGACGCTCGCCGTACGACGTGCCGATCCTCGTGGCGCTGCTGCTGCTCGCGGCGGCCCTGCGGCTGCGCGGGCTGTCGGTGGGCGGGCTCTGGCTCGACGAGGGCTACTCGCTCCTGCAGTCGGAGCGCAGCCTCGCCGACATCGTGGCGCTGCGCCGCTACGACGCGAACCCGCCGCTCTACCTGCTGCTGCTCCGCACGTGGCGCTCGGTCTTCGGGCAGAGCGTGCTGGCGGCGCAGGCGCTCAGCGTCGCCTGCGGCGTCGCCGGCGTCGGGCTCGGGTGGGCGGTCACGCGGCTTCGCTTCGGCGCCGTCGCCGGCCTGACGGCAGGCCTCCTGATCGCGATGAGCCGGTTTCACGTCCACTACTCGCAGGAGATCCGCGGCTACGCGCTGCTGTTCGCGCTGGTGGTGGCGGCCGACCTCGCCTACGTCCGCTGGGAGGCGCGCGGGCGCGCGCGCGACCTCGTCGCCTGGACGCTCGCGTGCATCGCCGCCGTCGCGACGCATGCGTTCGCGTGGTGGGTGGTCGGCGTGCACGTGCTGTGCGCGGCGCGGCGCCGCGCGCTGCTCGCGGCACTCGTCGTGGTCGTGCTCGCGAGCGTGCCGTTGTGGCTGACGCTCGTCGAGCACCTGACGACCTTCCGGACGCAGTCGTGGATCGTGGCGCCCGACGCGACCGGCCTCGCGCACGCGCTGTGGGTGCTCGGCGGCTGCGGCCCGGTCTGGATGGTCACGTGGGGGCTCGCGACCCTCGCCCTCGTCGCCAGCGTCGTGCCGCGCTTGCCGTCCTTCCTGGGGCGCGACGACGCGCTGCCGGGGTGGCGCACGGCGGCGGTGCCCGCGGCACAGCTCGCGCTCCCGTTCGTCGTGTTCGCCGTTTCGCTGGTCGCGATGCCGATGCTCGTCGAGCGCTACCTGCTGCAGAGCCTGCTGCCCCTCGCCGGGCTCGCCGGCGCCGGCGTCGCAGCACTCCGGATTCCCGCCGCGCGCGTGGTGCTGGTGCTCGCACTCGTGGCGCTCTCGATCCCGCCGCTGCGCGACGAGTCCGCGATGGCGGCGCGCACCGACGCGAGCCGCGAGATCGCCACGCTGCTGCAGAGCGAGTACCGGCCGGGCGACGTCGTGCTCTACACGAGCAAGTTCGACTTCGCGCCGGTGGTCGCGCAGCACCCTGCGGCGATGGAGGAGTACCTGCTGCCGGAGATCGCGGGCAGCGAGTACAGCACGGTCCTGCTGCACTACACCTCGCGCCGGGTGAAGCGGGACGTCCCGGCGCGCGGCGAGTACCGCCGCCTGTGGCTCGTGCGGCGTGCGACCGACCGCGCCGAGGACGCCATCGCATCGGACTGGTTCCGCGCGCTCGACCCGACGCTCGCATGGCAGCACCCGAGCGGGCTCTTGCTGCGCTTCGACCTGCCGCGATGAGGATCCCCATGCGGGGTGCCACGGCGGCGAAATTCCCCGCCGGTTGGCCATCAAGTTCCGCCGCACGCGGGCCGAATGGGAGCCGGCGCCGCCCGCCCGCGACGGCGTCTCCGGCACCGACGCGGGCACGGCAACCGCCCCATGAAACCCTCCGGCAGAAAGCGCGCCGCCCGGGTCGCACCGGCATCCGCACCGGGAACGAGCCACGTGCGCGGCCGCCGGATCAGGCCACGCACGGTCGCGGCGTCGCGGTCCGCCGTCGCGGCGATCGATCCCCTCGCCCGGGCGCTCGAGCGCAGCGACCGGCGTTTCCGCGCGCTGATCGAGAACTGCCTCGACGCCGTGCTGATGGTCGACGCCCGCGGGCAGGTGCTCTACGCGAGCCCGCGCGCCTTCGGCCCGCGCGGGCTCCTGCCCGAGGGCGCTGGTCACGACCTGCTGCGACACGTCCACCCGGACGACACCGCGCACCTGCGCGGTGAGGCGGAGCGCTTGCTCGCGCAGCCCGGCGGCCGCGCGGCTGCGACCTGTCGCGTCCGCCAGGGCGACGGCTGCTGGATCTGGGTGGAGGGCGTCGCGCACAACCTGCTGCACGAGCCGGAGGTCGGAGCGATCGTCATCAGCTGCCGCGACGTGACCGAGCGCCGCCTCGCCGAGGACGACCTGCGCTTCCGCGAGCAGCACTTCCGCTCGCTGATCGAGGGCGCGCTCGATCTCGTCACCGTGGTCGACGACAGCGGCACGGCTCTCTTCGCGAGCCCGTCGCACGAGCGGCTGCTGGGCTGGCGCCCGGAGGATCTGACGGGCCGCAGCGCACTCGACATCGTGCACCCGGACGATCGCGAGACACTCGCCCCCGCCTTCGCCCGGTCCATCGGCGCGGGCGCGATCACGCGCCTCCCCGACACGCGCCTGCGACACGCCGACGGGTCGTGGCGCATCATCGATGCGACCACGCACCGCACCCGGCCCGGCTCACCGGTCCGGGGCTTCATCCTGAACACCCACGACGTGACCGAGCGCCGTGCGGCGGAACGCCGTACGGCGATGCTGCTGGAGCTGTCGCGCGACCTGGCGACGTCGCCTAATCCGGCGGCGATGCTCGAGCGCACCTCCCGCCACGTCGCGGCGATTCTGCCTTGCGATCTGGTCGGCACCTGCGGCTGGGATGCCGCGCGGCAGCAGCACGTGCTCACACCGTCGTTCGGGTTCCCGGTGCCGCACCTCGGCCAGCCGATCGACGTTCCCGCGCCTTCAGGCGCGCTCCTCTTCGCGCGCCTCGAGGACGGCCCGCTGGTGTACGCGGACGCCATGGCGGAGAGCGGCCTGCTCGGTGAGATGGCGCGCCGTATCGGCATCCGCAGCGTCGTCGCGGTGCCGCTTCGCTGCTCGGCGGGCCAGCACGGAGCGCTGCTCGCGGCCTCCACGCACGCCGACGCGCCGGTCGGCGCCGAGCACGCGGCGCTGCTGGCGGGGATCGCGGGACAGCTGGCGGTCGCGCTCGAGCGCGCCGACCTGCAGCACCAGCGCGAGCGCAACACGCAGCTCTTCGGCGCGCTCGCCCGGATCGGGCGCGACCTGCTCGCCGAGCTCGACCCCGCACAGCTGCCCGAGCGCCTGTGCGCGACGACCGCCCAGGCGCTCGGCTGCGACACCGCGCACACGCTCGCGTGGCGCCCCGACGACGCCGCATTCGCAGTGGCAGCGGCGCACGGCGAGGCGCGCGAGGCGCTCGAGGGGCTCCGCGTCGTACGCATCCCGCGCGCGCTGATCGACGCCGTGCTGCCGCCGGGCGCCGCGAACGTCGCGCAGGTCACGGCGGTCGGCGACGGGCCGGGTGCCCGGCTCGCCTCGGCCCTCGGTGTGGCCCCCGGCCGCACCATGCTCGCCTTCGCGCTCAAGCGGGGCAGCGAGCTCATCGGCTTCCAGACCGCGGTGCTCGCGGCGCCGGGCGCCCGGTTCGACGCCGTCGAGCTCGAGGTCGCGGGCGGGATCGCCCACCTCGCGTCGCTCGCGCTCGAGCACGCACGCGCCATGGAGCAGCTGAGCCGGGCCAACGGCCTCAAGTCGGAGTTCGTCGCGATGATCTCGCACGAGCTGCGCACGCCGCTGAACGTGATCCTGGGATACAGCGACCTGTTGCTCGACGACACCTTTGGCGCACTCCAGCCCGACCAGCGCAAGGCGCTGCGGACGATCCACGGCCGCGGCCACGAGCTGCTCGAGCTGATCTGCGGCGTGCTGGACCTGAGCCGCCTCGACACCGGCCGCATCCCGCTCGACCTCGCGCCGGTGACGCTCGGGGACCTGGTCGCGTCGCTCGAGCCGTACCTGCGCCCGCTCGTGCGTCCGGGCGAGCTGGAGCTGCACATCGACGTCGAGTCGGACGCGGGTGTGCTCGTGACCGATGTCGCCAAGCTGTCGGTGGTGCTGAAGAACCTGCTCACCAACGCCTTCAAGTTCACACCCCGCGGGCACGTGGCGCTGGTCGTCCGGCGCATGGTCGGCGGCGTCTCGTTCGCGGTCACGGACACCGGCATCGGCATCCCTCCCGAGCAGCAGAGGCTCGTCTTCGAGCCGTTCCGGCAGGGGGACCCGACGCTCACGCGGCGGCACGGCGGCGTCGGCCTCGGCCTGCACATCGTGCAGCGCATGGTGGACGTGCTCGGCGGCACGGTGCGGCTCGACAGCCGGCCGGGCAGCGGCTCGACCTTCACCATCGTGCTTCCCGACGGCGACCGCCGCGGCCCGGCGGCGCTCGCCGGCACCGCGACCGCTTCGTGCGACGCGGTCACGGGTCTGCCCGGCCCCGCCATGCTGCGCGACCGTCTCGCCGACGCGGGGCAGTACACCGACGAAGGAACCGTCACGGGTGCGCTGCTCTATGTCGCGCTCGAGCCGGGCAGCTTCGGCTCGGCGGTCGCCCGCAATGCGCTGCTCTGCATGGTCGGCGAGCGCCTCGCGTCCGTGCTCCGCACGACGGACACCGTGGCGCGCGAGGGGGACGGGGACTTCCTGCTGCTGCTGCCGGGCCGCCTGCCGCCGGAGCGTATCGTGGAGGTCGCGCACCGCGTGCTGGGCGCCCTCGACGGCGACCTGCGGCTCGACGACCAGCCGGTCCGGGTCCGGGCATCGATCGGCGCCGTCACCGTGGTCGGCAGCGACGCGGCCGCGGCCGACGCCACGGTGGCGCGTGCCCGCCAGGCGGCATCGCGCGCGCGGCGCGACGGCACGGCGATCCACGTCGACCCGCCCGGATGACCCACGTCGACCCGCCCGGATGACCCACGTCGACCCGCCCGGATGACCAACCTCGTGGTCGCCGGATGACCAACCTCGTGGTCGCGGGCGAGCGGCGCGGCCCGCTCAGAGTGCGGCGGCGCCGGTCTGCAGCTGGAGCGCGCCCGGCAGGACCACGCACACCGTGGTTCCCGCGCCCGGCCTGCTCGCGACGGTGATGTCGCCACCGAGGACGCCCACCGCGCGGTGCACGAGCGCGAGGCCCAGCCCGAGACCCTCGTGGCGGCGCCGGCTGGTCGCGTCCACCTGGGTGAACACGTCGAACATCTCGTCGACGCGCTCCTGCGGCATCCCCTCGCCGGTGTCCCGTACGGTGATCTCGATCGCGCCCGTGCTCTCCGCGCGTCGCGCGCGCACCGTGACCGAGCCCTGCGCGGTGAACTTGTAGGCGTTGCTCAGCAGGTGGAACAGCATGCGGCGAACGAGCTGCGCGTCGATGCGCGGATGGCTCGCGTCGCGGTCGATCTTGACGTTCAGGTCGAAGTGCCTCTCGTGATCGCGCTCGACGACCTCGACCATCTCGTGCACCACCGCGCGCAGGTCGAGCTCGGTGTAGCCCGCGCGGCCGCGATCGACCTCGAGGTCCATGTACAGCAGCACGTCCTCGATCAGCGACGTGAGGTGGCACGCGCGGTCGAGGATCGAGTTCATCATCTCGCGCTGGTCCTCGTTCCCGGCGTCGTCGAAGTCCTCGCTCAGCAGGCTCGCGAAGCCGACGATCGCGTTGAGCGGCGTGCGCAGCTCGTGCGAGATGACGGCGAGGAACTCACGCTTCGCACGGCTGGATTCCAGCACGGCGTCGGTGAGCCGGCTGATCGTCCGCTCGCGCTCCGCCAGGCTCAGCTCGCGCGACTGCAGCGAGCTCCGCGTGACGCCGAGCTCGCTCTCGAGCTTCTCGGTGATCTCGCCGGTCGCGTCGCGCGTCTGCGCGACGGTCAGCGCTTCCCCGATGGCACTCGCGATGAGCGGGATGGCATTGTCGGCTGCGAAGCTGTGCGCCGGTGCCGCCAGGCGGTGGAGCACGATGGTCCCGCGGCGCTCGTCACCGATCGAGACGGGAATCACCTGGAACGTCTCGGCGGCGAACTCTCCGGGCCCGAACGCCTCCCAGCCGCCCGAAGCGGAGGGTTTGAGCCACGCGAAGGGCTCCGCGACCGCGCTCGAGTCGGCTAGGCCGATCCAGGTCTCGACGCCGTACGGCTCCGACGGACCGCCCAGGACCTCGGCCTGCGTCGCGAAGCCGAGCACCGACGAGCGGCTGCTGCCTTTGGGGCGCGACAGGATGGCGCAGCTCTCGGCGCGCAGCTCGTGGGTGAGGATGCCCGCGACCTCGCGCGCGCACGCGCGCAGCCCGGGCATGCGGCGCAGCGCCGCGAGCACGGAGCGGATCACCCCGAGGTAGGTGATCGCGTCGTCACGCTGGGCTTCGACGGTTGCCAGGGTATCGCGCAGGACGGACTCCAGAGCCATGCTCAGGACCTCGACACGCCCGGCGAGCCACCGGCCAGCTCGGTCCAGGACTCACGCGTCAAGCCGTAGCATTCGGCGGCGCTGCGCGCGGCGGCGGCGTGCAGCTCGCTCGCTTCCGCGAGCAGCAGCTCCCCGTCGGGATGGCGCGTCATGAGGTTCGCGGTGACGATCAGCGTCGGCAGCCCCGCTGCGGGATGCGCGGCGTGGTGCTGGGCAACGGCCTGCACGATCGCGGGCGGCAGGTTCCACGCCTCGAAGAGCCAGCCGCCGACGACGCCGTGATCGACGCCGATTCGCTCCCGCTCGAGGTCCTCGATGCCCTCCTCCGCTTCCGGACCGGCGTACAGGGAGGGGAAGCGCTGCATCAGCAGCATGCGGCCCGTGTCGTGCAGCAGCCCTGCGGTGAACGCATCGTCGCGGTTGCCCATCTTCGTGCGCATCGCGAGCAGGCGAGCCGTGGTCGCGGTGGCGAGCGAGTGGTGCCAGATCCGGTCCACCTCGGCGCCGGAGAGTCCACCGCCGACGGTGTCGAAGACCGCCACGCTCATCGCGAGGCTGCGCACCAGCGCGACGCCCAGCACGGTGACGGCGCGGTCGACGCTGTCGACGGTCCGCGCCTGTCCGAAGAAGCTGCTGTTCGCGGTCTTGAGGACCTTCGCCGTCAGGCCGGGATCACGCTCGATCGCTCCCAGGAGATCGCCCAGACCCGCCGTCTCGTCGTCGAGGATCCGCAGGATCTCGAACATGATCGCCGGCGCGCTGGGGACCGTGTCGTGCCCGATGATGTCCGCACGAAGGCGCTGCAGCGAGATCGCGTCGATTGCGGTGACCGATCCGTTCTGCGGCGCGAGCGGCTCGCTCGTGCTCTCGGCCATGGCGGCAGCGTCCGAGTGCAACTCCATCTCCTCCGGCGCCGGCTTTTCGAGCCGATCGACGCGGTACTTGAGCGGCCCGGCGTACCTTTTCGTCCACCGGCGAGGCGTCTCGGCGGGGCCTCGCGCTGCGTCGCGGCGAGGGCCTTGGCGTGCGCCAGGCCACAGCGTACAGACGAAGCCGGAATGGCGAACGAACGGGCCACCCGCCGCGCGGAGAGCGTCGCGGCGCCGCTGGCTCTCGCGGCGACCTACCGTCGCGAGGTGGCGGCGAGCCTCGCCCGCGTGTGGGAGAACGTCCACGACTGGGAGCACCTGCCGTGGCTGCACGCGACGTCGTTCGCCGCGGCCGAGCCGCTCGCGCGCGGTCCGCGCGGTTGGCGCGTCCGCCTGATCGCGCAACCCGGCGACCCGGCGAGCGCGCAGGTGATCGAGCTCGACGCCGACGAGCCCGGCCACCGCTACCGGGTCGTGACCCGTGAGGGCCCGGGCCGCGGCAGCGAGATCCGCGTCCAGCTCGAGCCGCGGGCGGCGCACGTGACGGGCGTCGAGGTCGAGTTCCACGTCCCCGCCGTGCCGCCCGCGAAGCTCGCGCGGCTCGGCGCGAGCTACGTCGAGCTCTATCGGCGGCTCTGGGACGAGGACGAGGAGATGATGATCGCGCGCGAGCGTGCCTGCGCGCTCGTCTCGACCGAAGCCGTGCCGCATGAGGACCGGCGGCTCGACCTCGGCCCGGTCGCGGCGGTGCGGGCACGCGTGCCGTTTCTGGTCGAGTTGGGCGGCCGGCCGTTCCGCGTGCTCGAGCTCGACGGCGACCTCGTCGCGCACGCGGCGACCTGCCCGCACCGGCTGGGTCCGCTCGGCCAGGCGCCCGTGCGCGACGGCTGCGTCACGTGCCCGTGGCACGGCTACCGCTTCGATGTCCGGACCGGGGCCAGCGCGGACGGGCGCCGGCTGCGTCTCGCGACCGCGCCGCAGGTCTCGCTCGAGGGCGGCCGCGTCGTGCTCCACCGGGCGCCCTGAGGCGCGCCGGGACGATCCGCTGGACGGCGTCGATCGGAATCGGTTGCGTCGCGCGCGCGCGCGGACTACTCGGACCGGATGGGCAACGACGACCCTGGCAGTAGCCGCTTCGGCTCGCAGAGCCGCCTGACGTAGTCGTCCCCGCTCGGTCAGGACCCCGCGGGAACGGCGGAGTTCCGACCGATGAGTCCTTCCAGCTCCCCCCCACCGAGCGACGAGCTCGACCGCGACGTCGACGTCGACGAGTTGACCGGTGCCGAGCTCGCCGAGGTCTGGGCACTGCTCGACGTGGAGGAGCGCCGGCGCGCCTTGCCGCTGCTCCCCCGCCGCGAAGCCGAGGACCTCTTTCTTGCCCGCCCGACCCCCGAGCAGGCCGAGCTGATCCTCGACCTGCCCGCGGACGAGCGCCGCGCGTGGCTGCGCCTGCTGCCACCGGACGACGCCGCCGACCTCGTACAGCACGCGCCGGCCGAGACGCGCAGCGCGCTGCTCGACCTGCTCGAGCCGGCGACCCGGCGCGAGGTCCGCGGCCTGCTCGCTTACGCCGACGACGAGGCCGGCGGCCTGATGAACCCGTACTACGCCCGGCTGCGCCCGGAGATGACGATCACCGAGGCGATGGGCTACCTGCGACGGTACGCGCGCGAGCACCGTGAGGGCCCCTACTACCTGTACGTCCTCGACGCTGAGCAGCGACTGGTCGGCACGGTGTCGTTCCGCGAGCTGTTCGCGGCAGAGCCCGGCGCGCGGATCGCCGACGTCATGCGGCAGGAGCTCGTGACCGTCAGCGACGACACCGACCAGGAAGCGCTGAGCCGGCTGTTCGAGACACACCGCTTCCTCGCGCTCCCGGTGGTCGACGAGCAGGGGCGCATGAAGGGCGTGGTCACGATCGACGACATCGTCGAGGTCGTGCAGGAGGAGGCGACCGAGGACATCCAGAAGATGGGCGGCACCGAGGCCCTCGACGCGCCCTACCTCGCGACCGACTTCTTCACCCTCACGCGCAAGCGTGCCGGCTGGCTCTCGGTGCTGTTCGTGGGCGAGATGCTGACGGCCACCGCGATGGGCTGGTTCGAGGACGAGATCGCGCGCGCCGTCATCCTCGCCCTCTTCATCCCGCTCATCATCTCGAGCGGCGGCAACTCGGGATCGCAGGCGACGACGCTGGTGATCCGCGCGATGGCGCTCGGCGAGGTGCGGCTGCGCGACTGGTGGCGGGTCATGCGGCGCGAGCTCGCGTCCGGGCTCGTGCTCGGCGGCATCCTCTCGGCCATCGCCGTGCTGCGCTTCGTGGTGTGGCAGCTCGCCTTCGACGCGTACGGCGAACACTGGGGCCCGATCGCGATCACGGTCGCGGGCAGCCTGGTCGGCGTGGTCACCTTCGGCACGCTCGCCGGCTCGATGCTGCCGTTCGTCCTGCGCCGGCTCGGCCTCGACCCGGCGAGCGCCTCGGCGCCCTTCGTCGCGACGCTGGTCGACGTCACGGGAGTCCTCATCTACTTCTCGCTGGCGAGCGTCCTGCTGCGCGGAACGCTCCTCTAGCGGCCGCTGCTCGGCGCGTCGTTGTCGCGGCCCGTCGATCGAGCTATCCGCGACAGATGGCAATCGTCGCTACGCAGGACCTCGACGGCATCCGCACCAAGCTTACCGGCTGGCTCGCCGCGCACCTTCCTGCCGGTGCGAGCGGCCTCGAGATCTCCGACCTGAAGATCCCCGAGGGCGCCGGACACTCGAACACCACGCTGCTGTTCGACGCACGGTGGACCGAGACCGGGGCCTCGCGGACGGGCGGCTTCGTCGCTCGCGTGCGCCCGCACGGGCGCGGCGTGTTCCCCGAGTACGACATGCGCCTGCAGTACCGCTGCATGGAGATTCTCGGTGCGCACTCGAACGTTCCCGTACCGCGCATGCTGTGGTTCGAGGAGGACGAGAAGCTGCTCGGCGGTCCGTTCTACGTGATGGAGAAGCTCGACGGCGTCGTGCCGGCGGACAATCCGCCTTACGCGATCGCCGGCTGGGTCGCCGAGGCGTCGCCGGCCGACCAGGACGCGCTGTGGCGCCGCTCGATCGCGGTGCTCGCCCGGATCCACCGGCTCGACTGGAGAAAGCTGGGCTTCGACTTTCTCGACCGTCCCCTCTACGGCCCGACCGGCTTCGAGCAGCAGATCGCGTACTACCGCGAGTACATCGGCTGGGCCGCGAGCGGGCGTGGCACGCCGGACCTCGACCAGACCCTGGTCTGGCTCGAGACGCACAAGCCCGACGACGACCGGATCGTGCTCAACTGGGGCGACGCGCGCATCAGCAACATGATGTACCGTGACTTCGCGCCGATCGCGGTGCTCGACTGGGAGATGGCCTGCCTCGGCCCGCCCGAGGCCGACCTCGCGTGGTTCGTGTTCATGAACGAGTTCCTGACCAACGCGATCGGCCTGCCCGGCGTCGCCGGCTTCCCTGGCCGCAGCGAGACCGTGGCCGAGTACGAGAAGCACGCGGGCTTTCGCGTGCGCGACCTGCACTACTTCAGCGTGTGGGCGGCGTTCCGCTTCGCGGTGATCATGGAGGCGATCGAGACGCTCATGGCGCACAACGGCATGGACTCACCCGGCATCGGCGGCATGGCGCGCACCGCCCTCGCCAAGGTACGCGCGGGCGGAGACTGAGCCTCGCAGCGGCAGCCCACTCAGCGCGCCGGCCGCCGCACCTGGAGACGCAGCGCCAGGATGATCTCCGGCTCGGCCGGGCGCACGCGCCCGACGCCGCGCACGCGGGCGCCGGGCGGGATCTCGTCGCAGGTCAGCGCCGGCTCGACCACGGTGTCCGCGCCGATCAGCACCGCGACGACCCCGTCGCCGTCGTCGAGCTGCAGCACACCGCGGGCGCAATCCGTACCGACGACCGCACCCGCGATCCGCACGTCCGCGCTGCCGGGGCCGCGCGCCACCACGATGCGCGTCGCCGCGATCGGGCCCGCCTGACGGACACGCAGGCGACCGAGCCCGGCCACACGGTCGCCGACCGCGATGTCGCCGCAGCCCAGCATGGCGCCGGAGCGATCGGTGATGATGGTGTCGGCGCCGACGCGAAGCCGCGTCCGCTGCTCGTCGTCCGCGACGATCAGCGTCCCCTCGCGGCAACGCACCACCGCCGCGAAGCCCGCGAACGGCACGTCCTCGACCACGTCGGGTCGCGCGCCGCGCTCGGCGCCGATCGTGATCGAAAGCGCCGTGACGTCGCTGCCGGCTCCCGAGTCGGGCGCGAACACGCCGTCGATCGCGATGCGCTCGCCCGTGGCCGCGTCGGCGCAGGTGGCGGCACTACCGTCGCGCCGCACGATGCGCGTGTCGTCGATCAGCTGCACGAGGAACTGCCGCGGCTCCCTGCGCTCGTCCTCGACCAGCAGCACGCCGCCGGCGCAGTCCGCCTCGAGCACGCGGCCCAGGAACCCGACCTGCCGCCCCGCTTCGGCCTCGATGCGGCCGGGCGAGACCACGACGTCGGCGAGCACCACGAGCGCCCCGGTCGGCACGTCGACGACCTGCGTGGCCTCGACGTCACCGCTGCGGAAGCGCACGGTCACCTCGCCCGCGAAGTCGCCGTCGAGCGCAAAGTTACCCTCGGCGTCGGTGGTCGTGGCCAGCCCGGGAGCCTGGTCGATCGAGACGTCCACCTCGGGCAGCGCGAGCGGCGTCGCCTGCTCGGTGTCGCTGCTCGCGACGACGGCCACCACGTTGCCGGCCACCGAGGCGGTGATGCCGGTACCGATCGGGCCGCCGTCCGCGGCGAAGCCGCCGCCGCCCGAGCAGCCGGCGGCGGCGGCGAGCAGCAGCAGGGATACGGTGGCACGGAAAATGGCGTCGAGCGCGTTCATTCGGACCTCTTCCTGACGGCGCCGCGGGCGGTGATGCGGCCCGGCAGGCCGGGCTTGCCGGACGCGCCGGCCGTCGCGGCGGCGGCGGCGCGCGCGGCACCGTCGTCGGTCTCGACCGGCTCTTCGAACCAGTACGTGGCGAGCACGACGCGCGAGCGGGCGCCGCCCGGAGCGTCGGGGTTGCGGTCGCGGTCTTGCGCTCCGAGAAGCGCGTTGGCGCGCCGGATGAGCGTCTCGCCCTCCTCGCGCGCGGCCGCGCGTAGCGTCGGCAGCGCGTCCGCGCCGACGTTGTCGTAGATCACCTTGCGCTGCAGCCACGGCGCGTCGGGCTGCTCGATGTTGTGCGCGATCGTGCGGAAGAGCTCGGCAGGCTCGGATCCGAGCAGGTCGAGCCGCGTGCCGAGGTCCTGCGTCGGGACGTTGGCCTCACGCTCGAGGACGACCGTACCGTCGTCGCGCCACGACACGGCATCGACGCGCAGCATCTCGTCGAGCACCGAGCGCACCGGCCCGTCGAAGCCGGCGTCGCCGACCAGGCGAGCGAAGCTCGCGCGTGCACGCCCGTGTCCTTCGTACGGCAGCGCGCGCGGGCGGCCGGCGCGGTCGGTGTAGGGCGCGCCGGCGAGCCAGCGGCCGATGACGCGCGTCACCACGGAGCGCTCGAGCGGCGGCGCGTTGCGCTCCTCGCGCGGCAGGCGCCTGAGCCGCGCGATCTCCTTGCGGTGGATTCCCGTGACCAGCGACACGCGGCTGTCGGTCTGCTTCTTCGCCGGCAGAGCGAAGTCATCCTCGGCAACCTCGACGAAGAGCCCACGCACCACGCGATCGAACACCGGATAGGACACGCCCCAGCCGAGGAGCTGCCGCACCACGGGGCGCAGCAGCCTGCGGATCGTGACGACCAGCGCGTCCTCGGGGATTCGCGGCACGTTTCACACCCTAGCAAGCGGGGCGGCGACGCGACCCGCGGCCACCGACCGGGCGGCGACGCGACCCGCCGCCACCGACGGGACGGTAGCGCGAGCCGCGGCCCGCCGACGTCGCGGCGACTGCGCGAGAGACAGGAGCCGCGCGGACGTCGGACGGGCCACGGACGTCATCCCGCCCTGTGCGGGACGAGCCGAGCGACGCGGGGGGGCGCCGTCACTCGGTCGCGGCCGGGCAGGCGGCGACGCACGCCTGCGTTCCGGAGAAGCACTCCGACGCCGCCGCAAGGAACGGGTCGTGGCACGCGCCGACGCACGACTCGAGATCCGCTCGCGCGCTCGTGCACGCGTCGGAATCGCGATCGGCGGAGCAGGCCTCGCGCACCGCGTCGCGCAGGTCGGCGCAACCGGCGCGGCCCTCCTTCAGCTCCTCGTGCGCCGGCGCGACGCACTCTCGACCGTCGCCGACGCAGTCGCGCACGCAGGCGCGGTCCTTGCCCTCGGCGTCGATGCGCGGGCACGACGCGCTGCACGCCGCCGCCTCCTCGCGGCACGCCTGGCGCCCGCCCTGGAGCTCCTCGCGGCAGGGCTCGCCACACGAGCGCAGCGCTTCACGCGCCGCCTTGCAGGCATCGCTGCGGCCGCCCGCGCACGCGGCCTCTGCGGCCTCGTGCTCGGCGGGACAGGTCGATGCGAGGCAGGAGCGCAGCTCCTGCTGCACCGTCCTGATGCACTCGCGCGCGCCGCACTCGCTCGCGCACGCGGGATCGATGCCGCGCCCGCCGCGCGGCCCGCGCTGACCCCCGTCGCCACCCGGACGCCGCTCCGCGAATGCCGCTCCGGCGAGGGTCAGTCCCACGGCCACGGCCGCCACCAGCACCAGCCACCGGTTCCCCGTTCTCTCGTTGATCCTCATCGCTTCTCTCACAGTTCTCGGCCGCCTGAGGCGACCGGGTTCGGGCGGCGCCCACCGATCGTGGCCCCCCACAGGGGCGACACCGACTTCGCTATAAAATGGGAACTATTCCCATTTTAAATTTCATGCAAGCGGAATCTCGCAGCTCGCGGGAACCGGCTTGCCCAGCTGCCCGGCGACGCGATAGGCGAACCGCCTAGAGGGACGTTCCGATGCGCGCACGCTGCCTTTCACCCGTTCTCACGGTTCTGCTCGCGATCTGTCTCGCGGTCCCGGTGGCGAGCGACGCGGCCTCCTGCCGCCGGCATCGCGATGCCGACCCGGCCGGCGCGAGCGCCCTGCTGCCGATCTGTCCCCCGATCACGATCGACCTCGATCGCGGCGGCGCCGCGAGTCCGCTCGTCGAAGGCCCGATCACCGGCGGCTCACGCAACCGCCCGACGGTCGCCGGGACCGCGTTCGACCTCGCCCAGGTGGGCTACGAGGTGGCGGAGTTCTTCCTCACCGGCACCGCGACGGCGTACCGCAACGTCGGTCCGCTGGACTCCGGCGGGCGCTGGCGCGTCGCGCCAGCCTCGACCGCGCCGTACAAGACGCGCATCGTCGTGTACCGCCCGTCCGACCCGGCCCGCTTCAGCGGGACGGTCGTCGTCGAGTGGCTCAACGTGAGCGGCGGCCTCGATGCGGCGCCCGACTGGATCACGTTGCACACGGAGATCACGCGCCGCGGCGCCGTCTGGGTCGGCGTGTCGGCGCAGTTCGTCGGCATCGAGGCGGGTTCGTCGCCGCTCACGCCGCTGTCCGGCGGGCTCAAGGCCGTGGATCCGAGGCGTTACGGTACGCTGTCGCACCCCGGCGACAGCTACTCGTACGACATCTACTCACAGGTGGGGCGCGCGCTGCGCGCGCCCGACGGCCCCGATCCGCTCGGCGGCCTCCGGGTCCGCAAGCTGCTCGCAGCCGGCGAGTCGCAGTCCGCGTTCCGCATGACGACGTACGTGAACGCCGTCGACCCCGTCGCGCGCGTCTACGACGGCTTCTTCGTGCACAGCCGCGGCGGCGGCAGCGCACCGCTGTCGCAGGATCCGCTGCCACAGATCCGCACCCCGAACGTGGTGCGGATCCGCACCGACGTCCGCGTGCCGGTGCTGACGTTCCAGACCGAGACCGACGTCCTCGTGCTCGGGTCGTATCCCGACCGCCAGCCCGACTCGCGCAACATCCGCCTCTGGGAGGCGGCAGGCACGTCGCACGCCGACACCTACACGCTCAACGTCGGCTTCTCCGACGTCGGCGGTGACCCGTCGGTGGCCGCCGTCCTGGTCACGGCGGCGCCGCTGCCGGGAATCATCGAGTGCGACTTGCCGGTCAACTCGGGACCGCAGCACTGGATCGGCAAGGCTGCGCTCCGGGCCCTCGAGCGCTGGGTCGGCGGTGGCCTCGCACCGGCACGCGCACCGCGTCTGACGGTCTCCGCGAACGCCGGCGACCCGGAGTTCGTCGTCGACGCGAACGGCAACGTGCTCGGCGGCATCCGGACGTCCTACGTCGACGCCCCGGTCGCGACGCTGTCGGGTCTCGGCCAGACGGGCGGGTCGTTCTGCCGCATCTTCGGCACCACCGCCCCGCTGGACGCGGCGACCATCCGCCAGCGATGGAGCAGCAACGCCGAGTACGTCGCCGACGTCAAGAACGCGAACGACACGGCGGTCCGGCGGGGCTTCCTGCTGAAGCCCGATGCGGACCTCATCCTCGAGTACGCGCGGACGTCCGGCATCGGGGACTGAGAGTTCGTGAGTCGATCCCCGGACCGAGCCGGGAGGGGATGGATTCACGAAATCCGCGGCGCGGCGCGCGCGCCGAAAATGCGAGGGCCCTGCCGGGGATGCGATGCACCCGAGCAGGGCCCTCGAAGCCGAACGGCGATTCACCGTTCCGTCCCGACTTGAGTCGGGACCTGTTCATTCGTTCGTGAACCGGGCGCCGGCGAGAACTGCGAGCCTCAGCAGCGCCCCGCCGAGCGCGGTGGCGTGTCCATCCCTAGCCTCCGTTGGTCTTTCGTCCGCCAAAGATTCGTGGATCTCCATGCAGGCAGCGCGTTTGCCGCCTGGCGTTTCCGAGGAGCGACGCTCCTGTCGCATCTCAATGGGCTCCCGGATGCGCGCTCAGTCAAGACCTTCCGTGCACGATTCTCTCGATGGGCAACATGGTCACGCTCGCCGGCCGTGGCTGCTTCCACGACCCGTCCTGACGCCGACGGCGATCGCCCGGCAGCTCGGACATCAGCTCTCGCGATCGCGCGCGGCGGTCGCGAGGCGCACGACCTCGTAGCGCTCGATGCAGACCTCCTCGGCTAGCGGCACGACCTCGTCCAGCACGCTTCGCCGCTGCGGGTGCGTCGTCCACCGCACGTACTGCGCCGCCGACTCGCAGAGGACCGTCAGCACCAGCGGCCCGCTCGGGTCGTCGGGTACCTGCAACTCGCTGGACAGCGCACCCGAAGCAGCCACCGCCTCGAGCAACGCCGCGCCGCTCTGGAAGAGGGCGATCAGCTCGTTGCGCCGACCCGGCTTCGGAAAGACGGTGACGATGATCCGCACCGCTCGCTCCTCGTCCTCGGAGGGAGCAGTCGCCGGCTCGCGGACGATGGCCAGCGGAACGTCACCGCGCGCCTCGTCGCGCCCGGCCTCCGCCTCGAGCGCGGCGAGCCGGCTCGCGAGCTGCGCACGCTCCTCGTTCAGCTCGCGCCAGTCGGTGATGTCGCGCGCGACGACCGTCAAGGCGTGCGGTGCCGGAAAGAGGCGCTGCTCGTACCAGCGGCCGAACATCGGCAGGTATTCGTCGAAGATGTCCTCGGCCTGCGTCTCTATCGCGCGCATGTAGCGACGGTAGGTCTCGAGCTCGCGGCCCTCCGGGAACACGTCCCACACGCACCGACCCAGCAGCTCGCCGGGCCGACACTGGTGATTGATCTCGGCCTGACGATTCAGGAACGCGTAGCGCCACTCGAGATCGAACGTGACCACCGCGTCGGGCAGGCGGTGCAGGAAGCCCGAACCAGGCGCGCGGCTGACCGAGCGCAGCTGGTGGCGCTGCATTGCGCGATCGGCGGCACCGGGCGGACGCTTGCGCGTGATCGCCGCGCGCGGCGACTCGCTACGCGGGTCGGCAGACCTCTGGACTCGCGACGCTGGTTCTGTCCTCTTCAAAGTCTGACCATCCGGGTGGGTGAATCCCGGACGTCTTGCAACGATAAACCAGCGCGCGTCGGGGCGCGAACGGATTCGCACCCCGACGCGCACGCGACCAGGCTCAGGAGCAGGGGTTCGGGCTGCAGGAGCCCGGTCCGAGGTCGACGCCGCCCCGCTGGGCGCACTCCGCAGGCGTCCGATCCTCGCACTCCGGACCACCGTCGTCGGGAACGCAGCGGCGGATGTCGTCGCCCGGCTTTGGCGAGCTCATGCCGACGGGTGTCGACGAGCCGGTCGGCGTCCCCGAAGGAGTCCGCGTGTCGCCCGGCGATGGCGTCGTCGAAGGCGACGGAGTGCGCGACGGCGACGGGCTGCCGGACGCGCGCGGTGTCGGGGTATCGCCGGGCGTGGGCGTGTCGGTCGGGCTCGGCGGCTCGAAGAACGTAGACGGCAGGTCCACGTCGGCGATGAAGTCCCAGCCGCTCTCGTCACAGGGGGCGGCGGGACAGCCGCCGGCGCCGAAGCACGAGAGCTCGACCGTGCCGTCGGTGCCGGGCGAGTCCTCGCGCGGCTCGCACCAGACGAACAGCGGCGCCCCCTCGTCCCGGAAGACGTTGCCCTACACGGTGCCGTTCTCGGCCCGGACGATCACCCAGCGCTCGGCGCCGACGTCCTTGCTGACCAGGACCTGGCGTCCGTCCGGGGAGAGCTGGAAGCCCGACTCGCGGGCGGTGGCGACGGCCAGCGGAGCACCTGCGAGGGCGAGGGCGAGGCCGGCAGCGATGCGGTTGGTCGTGATTCCGTTCATGCCCGCCGTAGCGGGCGACGTGCCAACGCCGCCCGGCTCGGCAAGGTCCGTTGCTGCTCGCCGGGAGCAGCCGGACGCCCACCGGGGTCGGGACGTCCGCGTCAAATGCCCCACGACCGCGGGGGAGATCGCTCGCTGACGCGTGTCGTCCCCGCTGCCGGGCCGAGCCGGCCCGGAGTCCTTGTCCTCGCTCGGGCGAGGCTGATAATCGAGGCTGATAATCAAAGAGGGGCTGATCGCCGTCCGTCTTGACCGGCTCGCCGGCTACGGCAACGAACACCCCAGCGAGGGCCCCCCGATGACATCGCACCGACGCTTCCCCCGCCACCTCCGCCCGCCGACCCTGCTCCTCGCCATCGCACTCCTCGCGACCGGCCCGGGCGCAGCCCGTGCCCAGGCGCCGCCCTTCGTGAACTTCGAGTCCGGCCAGGTGCGACCGCTCGCGCTCTCGCCCGACGGGACGCGCCTGTTCGCGGTGAACACGCCGGACAACCGACTCGAGATCTTCTCCGTCGGGGCCGGCGGCGCACTGACCCACGTGGCGGCCGTGCCGGTCGGCCTCGAGCCGGTCGCGGTGGCACCGCGCGGCACCGGCGAGGTGTGGGTGGTCAACCACCTGTCGGATTCGGTGAGCGTCGTCGACGTCGTCTCGACCCCGCCGCGCGTCGTCCGCACGCTGCTCGTGGGCGACGAGCCGCGCGACATCGTGTTCGCCGGCCCGGGCGGCAACCGCGCGTTCGTCACCACAGCGCACCGCGGACAGAACATCGGCTTCGACCCGCAGCTCATCACCGCCGGCGTCGGCCGCGCCGACGTCTGGGTGTTCGACGCGACGAACCTCGGCACCTCGCTCGGCGGGACGCCGCTGACCATCGTCACGCTGTTCGGCGACACGCCGCGCGCGCTCGCCGCGAGCGCGGACGGCAGCAAGGTCTACGCGGCGGTGTTCTTCTCGGGCAACCGGACCACCGTGGTCTCCGAGGGCAGCGTCTGCGACGGCGGCTCGACGCGAGGTGCCTGCACCGTCAACGGCACGTCGGTGCCCGGCGGCATGCCGTTGCCGAACGCCAACTTCCAGGGCCAGCTCGCGCCCGAGACCGGACTGATCGTCAAGTACAATCCGGCTGCCAGCCAGTGGCAGGACGAGCTCGGCCGGAACTGGAACAACGCGGTCCGCTTCAACCTGCCCGACTTCGACGTGTTCGCGATCGACGCCAACGCGGCGGTGCCGGCCCAGGTGCAGAGCTGGTCGGGGGTCGGCACCGTGCTCTTCAACATGGTCGCGAGCCCGACCGACCCCGACAAGCTCTACGTCACCAACACCGAGGCGCGGAACGAGGTGCGCTTCGAGGGTCCGGGCCTCGCACTCAACTCGACCACCGTGCGCGGTCGCCTGCACGAGGCGCGCGTCACCGTCATCGACGGCTCGAGCGTCCTGCCGCGTCACCTGAACAAGCACATCGACTACGACCAGATCCCGCCAACCGCGGGCACGCTCGAGAAGAGCCTCGCGACGCCGGTCGGCATGGCGGTGAGCAGCAACGGCCAGACGCTCTACGTCGCGGCCTTCGGCTCGAGCAAGGTCGGCGCGTTCTCGACCAGCGAGATCGACGCGAACACCTTCAAGCCCGGCGCGGCCGACCACGCGACGCTCACCGGCGGTGGACCGTCGGGGCTCGTGCTCGACGAGGCGCGCAGCCGCCTCTACGTGCTCACCCGCTTCGACAACTCGATCTCGGTCGTCGACACGACGACGCTCGACGAGGTGGCGCACGTGCCGGTGCACAACCCGGAACCGGCGGCGGTCGTCGCGGGGCGCCCGGTGCTCTACGACGCCGCGTTCTCGTCGAGCAACGGCGAGGCGTCGTGCTCGGGCTGCCACGTCTTCGGTGACCTCGATCAGCTCGCCTGGGATCTCGGCAACCCGGACGACCCGGTCACGACGAACCCGATGAACATCAAGCTGCAGGTCTTCGCCTCGGACGACGACATCAATGGCGACGCCGAGGTCGACGAGTTCCACCCGATGAAGGGTCCGATGACGACGCAGACGCTGCGCGGCCTCGCCAACAGCGGCCCGATGCACTGGCGCGGCGATCGCGCGAACGGCTTCTTCGGCATCGGCACCGACGAGGCGCTGTCGTTCGACAACTTCATCGTCGCCTTCGAGGGCCTGCTCGGTCGCGAGAGCCTGATCCCGACGCCCGACATGCAGGACTTCACCGACTTCGCCCTGACGATGACGCTGCCGCCGAACCCGATCCGCGCGCTGAACAACGCGCTCACCGCCGACCAGCAGGCGGGACGCAACTTCTACGTCGGCAGCCGACGCTCCGACGGCATCCAGACGATCCCCGACGCCGGCTTCAACTGCAACGGCTGCCACACCCTCGACCCGTCACAGGGCTTCTTCGGGACCAACGGCGACGCGAGCTTCGAGAACGAGCTGCAGATCGTCAAGGTCGCGCACCTGCGCAACCTGTACCAGAAGGTCGGCATGTTCGGGATGATGTCGGTGCCGTTCCTCAACGCCGGCGACAACGGCCACAAGGGCGACCAGATCCGCGGCTTCGGCTTCCTGCACGACGGCTCGATCGACACCGTGTTCCGCTTCTTCCAGGCGACGGTGTTCAACAATGCGAACGGCGTCGGCTTCAACGGCGGCGACACGCAGCGCCGGCAGATGGAGCAGTTCATGCTCGCCTTCGACTCCGACCTCGCACCCGTCGTCGGCCAGCAGATCACGCTCACGTCGACGAACTCGGGGGTGGCGGGTCCGCGCATCAACCTGCTGCTGCAGCGCGCCGGCGCCGTCTTCACCTCCAAGGTTCTCGGCGGCTCGACCACCGAGTGCGACGTGGTCGTGAAGGGCAACGTCGCGGGCCAGGCCCGCGGCTGGCTGCGGACGTCGGCTGGCACGTTCCGCAGCGACCGCGCCAGCGAGCCGCTGCTGAGCGACGCGTCGCTGCGCGCGCTCGCCGCGACCGCTGGGCAGGAGCTGACGTACACCTGCGTGCCGCCCGGCTCGGGCACGCGCATCGGTGTCGACCGCGACGCCGACACGTTCTTCGACCGCGACGAGATCGACTTTGGGACCAACCCTGCCGACGCGTCGAGCTTCCCGGGAGCGCCGACGCCGACGCCCACGCCTACCGCGTCGCCCGCGCCGACCGCGTCGCCGACCCCCACACCCACCGGTGCGCCGACGCCCACGCCCACGCCGACGCCGACGCCCGCGCCCACGCCGACACCGACACCGACACCGACACCGACACCGACACCGACACCGACACCGACACCGACCGGTGGTCCGACGCCGACTCCGACGCCGGCGGGCCCGACGCCGACGCCCGGCGTGCCGGTCACCGGG
>VGTK01000047.1 GCA_016874715.1 Deltaproteobacteria bacterium
CGCGCACGGCTCGCGTTGCACGCGAGCCGGCGCCGCGCGCAGGCCTCTCGTTGCGTCCGGTCGCCGCGGCGTCCAAGATCGCGCGACCCGGCGTCCCGGCCCGCGTGGCCGGGGAGTTGCTGGGGACGGCCGCACGATGACGAGCGTCGACCTGAATCCGCCCCGCGACCACGACGTGCCGCGCACCGCGGCCGACGACGCCCCGCGCCCGTGGTGGCGTCTCGAGCGCTGGTGGGGCTTCGCGACCGGGCTCGCGGTCGGGCTCGCCGACCTCGCGCTCACGCTGCTCCTCGGCCTCCGCTTCGAGATGAACGGCCTCGACGTCACGCTCGCCGCGCTGGCACTTTACGGCAGCACGTTCGCCGCGACCGGCCTCCTGTTCGGCCTCGTCCTCGAGGCGCGGCGCCGCGACCGGCGCGCGGCGGCGATCATCGCGGCACAGATGGAGACCGCCGGGGCGACGCGCGCGCGCCTCGCGCAGAGCGAGAAGCTCGCGGCGCTGGGCCAGCTCGCCGCCGCCATCGCGCACGAGGTGCGCAACGCGCTCGGCATCATCCGCTCGGCGGCGCAGGGCCTGAACGAGGGCCTGCCCGCAGCCGACGCCGACGCCCAGCGCGCGTGCTCGTTCATCACCGCGGAGATCGACCGGCTGGGCAGCGTCGTCTCGTCGCTGCTGAGCTTCGCGCGTCCGCCGCGGCTCACACCGCGCGCGGTCGCCGTCGACGCGCTCTTCGACCAGGCGCTGCTGCTCGCGCGCCAGGACCTCGACGCGAAGGACATCCGCGTCGTGCGCGCGGGCGCCGCGTCGCTGCCGGAGGTCAGCGCCGACTCGGACCTGATCGTCCAGGTGCTGCTCGGGCTGCTCGCCAACGCGGCCGACGTGGTACCCCGCGGCGGCGAGGTCCGGCTCGGCGCGCGCGCGGACGGCGACGGGCTGGTCGAGATCGACGTCGCGGACTCCGGCCCGGGCGTGCCCGAGGAGCTGCGCGGGCGCATCTTCGAGCCGTTCTTCACCACGCGCGACAAGGGCACGGGGCTCGGGCTCGCGGTCGCGCGCCAGATCGTCGAGGCGCACGCCGGACGCATCGAGGTCGCCGAGCGCCCCGGCGGCGGCGCGCTGTTCCGCATCGCGCTGCCCGAGGCGCGCGCTGCGCGCATGGAGGCGGTCGCGTGAAGCCCCGCGTGCTGGTGGTGGACGACGAGGAGCGCATGGCCTCGGTCGTGGCGATGGCGCTCGCGCGCGCCGGCTACGAGTGCGAGACCTGCACGAGCGGGGACGCGGCACTCGCGGCGGTCGAGGCGCGCGGCGCCGACACCGTCGTGACCGACTGGCGCATGCCGGGCATGGACGGCATCGAGCTGCTGCGCCGCCTGCACGCGAAGCGGCCCGCGCTGCCGGTGATCCTCATCACCGCGCACGGCAGCGTGCCGTCGGCGGTCGCGGCGATGCGCGAGGGCGCGTTCGACTACCTCACCAAGCCGTTCGACAACGACGAGCTGCGTGCGCTGGTCGGACGCGCGCTCGATCTCACCCGGCTCGAGCGCGAGAACCGGTACCTCAGGCAGGAGGTCGCGAGCCGCTACGCGCCGGACGCGATGGTCGCCGAGAGCGCGCGCAGCAAGGACCTGCTCGACCTCGTGCGGCGCGTCGCACCCAGCAAGGCCACCGTGCTCATCCAGGGCGAGAGCGGCACCGGCAAGGAGCTGGTGGCGCGCCTGCTGCACTACTGGAGCGACCGCGTCGGCCAGCCGTTCGTCGCCGTGAACTGCAAGGCCTTCGCGGAGGGCGTGCTCGAGAGCGAGCTCTTCGGCCACGAGAAGGGCGCCTTCACCGGTGCGGCCGCCGCCCGCGCGGGCTGCTTCGAGCGCGCGCAGGGCGGCACGCTGTTCCTCGACGAGATCGGCGAGGTCAGCCTCGACTTCCAGGCGAAGCTGCTGCGCGTGCTGCAGGAGGGGGAAGTCCTGCGCGTCGGCGGTACGCAGGCGCGTCGCGTGGACGTGCGCGTGGTCGCCGCGACCAACCGTGTGCTGCGCGACGAGGTGCAGGCCGGACGCTTCCGCGACGACCTGTTCTTCCGCCTGAACGTGATCCCCGTGCAGCTCGCACCGCTGCGCGAGCGCCGCGAGGACATCCTGCCGCTGGTGCAGCACTTCCTCGACCGCCACGCCGCCGGCGGTGGCCGGCGGCTGACGATCGCGCCCGACGCCGAGCGCGCGATCGCCGAGCACGCCTGGCCGGGCAACGTCCGCGAGCTCGAGAACGTGCTGGAGCGCGCGGTCGTGCTCGCGCGTGCGGCAGCGATCGTGCCCGAGGACCTGCTGCTCGAGCAGACCCTCGGTCCGTCGGCGGCGCAGCGCCCGGCCGTCGACACGTCGGGCACGCTGCAGGAGTGTCTCGACCGCGCCGCCGAGGCGCGCATCCGCGCCGCGCTCGAGGCCGCGCAGGGGCAGCGCGTCGAGGCGGCGCGTGCGCTCGGCATCGAGCGCACGACGCTCTACCGCATGATGAAGCGACTCGGGATGGAGTAGGGCGCGGTGGCGCGACGCGGCCGGCCCGCGTCAGCGCATCCCGTGCAGGAAGTGCTTCAGCGCCTGGTTCAAGACGTCGGCGCGCTCCCACTGCAGGAAGTGTCCCGCGCCGGGGACGACGAGCGGTCCGATGCGCTCGGTGAACGCGACCTCGGCCCTGGCGACGAAGTCGCGCGGCACGACGTGGTCCTCCGGGCCATAGAGCAGCAGCGTCGGGAGCGGGTTCTTCTCGAACAGGTGGACCATCTCGGGTGCCACGCGGTTGCCGGTCGCGTACTCGTAGTTGGCGAAGCTCGCGCGGAGCTTCGCGCCGTCGGCGAACGGCTCGGTCATGAAGTCGACGTCGTCGCGCGAGAACGTGCGCGGTGCGGCCCAGAAGCGGTGTCCGTAGAAGTCGGCGATGTAGGCGCGGCGGCGCGCTGGCGTGTCGAGCTCCGCGGCGAGGCCGTCGGCATCGGTCGCCTGACGCATGAAGTAATCGGCTTCCGGGCCGATGCCGCGCTCGCGCGCGTCCGGAATCCCCGCCGCCGCGTAGTCCTGCGCGAGGAACGGTAGCACGGTGTTGAAGATGCACTGCCAGCGGACGAAGCCGGGGAAGCGGAAGCCCAGATCCTGCGCCACGACGCCGCCCAGGTCGCCGGACACGGTCGCGCACTGCGCGTGGCCGAGGACGTCGTGCACCAGCGCGTGGGCGTCGCGCGCGTGCGCGGCGACGTCGTAGCGGTCGTCGCGCGCGAGGTCAGAGTCGCCGAAGCCGCGCAGGTCGGGGACGATCACCTCGAAGCCTGCCTCGGCGAGCGGCCGGACGTTGCGCCACCAGATGCGCTTCGTCTCGGGGTAGCCGTGCAGGAGCAGCAGCGGAAAGCCGCCGGTCCCCTCGCGCAGGTAGGCGATGCGAATGTCGCCGATCTCGGCGTGGTGTACGCGAAAAGCGTCGGGTGGCGGTGTGGTCATGCGGTCCTCGCAGGGCGGAGCGTGGTCAGGCGGTCCTCACGGGGCGGAGGCGTGGTCAGGCGGTCCTCACGGGGCGGAGGCGTGGTCAGGCGGTCCTCTCGGCGGCCTTGCCGCCGGTGATCTTGAGCTCGACGGTGCGTCCGTCGGGGTCGGTCGCGTAGATCGACGTGCCGTCGCCGGTCGCACCGTAGCGCTGCGCCGGTTCGCCGTGCGGGATGCCGGCCGCGTCGAGCATCGCCAGTACCTCGTCCACCGAGTCGGCGTCGAGGGCAAGGCAGAAGTGGTCGTAGAGCGACTCCCCGGGTCCGGCGGCGGCGACGGTGAACACGGTGGTGTCGAGGACGTCGATGAGCGCGCTGCCGGCGCGCAGCTGGTAGAGGCCGATGACCTCCAGGGTGCGCTCGACCGGGCAGCCGAGCTTGTCGCGGTAGAACGCGACCACCGCGTCCTTCCTGCCGGTGCGCAGCACGACGTGATCGAGGCCGCTGATTCCTACCGCCATGAAGCCTCCCGGCGCGCATCATGGCGTGGCTGTGCGCAAGGAGTCAAAGCAGGGTGTCGCGACATGTCGCCCCACGTCCGGCAGCGTGCGCTTGCACGCCGGGCGCCACTCCGTCATCGAAGCGGGCGTGCCGCGATCCCGCGCCGAGCGCCTCGAGACGCTCTTTCTCGTGCTCAACCTTGCAGCGCTGCTCGCCCTCTACGCCTCGCTGCTGGTGCCGATCCTGCGCGACGGCGGCTACCTGCCGGCCTGGACCGACGAGTACGGCTACGTGCTCGATGCGCGCTCGTTCGCCGCGAACGGCACGCTGCACGCGGCGCGCGTGAAGGAGGAGCGCGTCTCGCCGGCTTTCGAGGCGAGCACGCACGGCCCCGCGTACATCCTCCTGCAGGGCGGCATCGCGCGCGCCTTCGGCGACCCGGTCGAGCTCTCGGTGTGGCCGAACGTGATCGCGCTGATCGGCGCGCTGCTGCTGGTGCTGCTCGCACTGCCGCTGGAGCGTACGCAGCGGCTCTGGGTCGCGGTGCTCCTGCTGCTGCACTTCGCGGTCTTCCTCTACGCGTTCACCTGGATGGTCGAGACGTTCCAGGTGCTGTTCGCGGTGGCGGCGTCGGTCCTGCTGGTGACGCTCTACCGAACGGACCCGGGGTCGCGCCGCTTCCGTGCGACGCTCGCCGCATACGCGGTCCTGCTGCTCGTGCTGTCGGCGTTCCGCGTGTCGTACGCGCTGTGGGCGCTCGGGCTCGTGCCGCTGGCGCGCGACCGGCGCGAGCTCGTGCGCTTCGCCGCGCTCGCGCTGCTGGTGGTCGTCCTCGGCATCGGGCTCATGCGCGAGCTGTCGGCGTCGAACCCGCACTGGCCGCTGTCGCGCGCCGCGGCGGCGGTGTCGCGCGGCGACGCGCGCGCCGCGCTGACCCTGGTGGTGCAGAACGTCGGCGAGAACCTGCAACGCTACTTCGTCGGTGAGACGCAGGGGCTGCGCTTCTACATGGTCATGAAGTACGTCGTGGTCGCCGTCGGCGGCGTGCTGCTCGTCGCGGGGCTACGGGGCGGTCGCGGTCCCGCGCCCGGGTCGGGCGGCGGTGATCGTCTGGCGCTCGGCGCGTGCACGATCCTCCTCGCCCATCTCGCGCTGCTCTTCCTGCTCTACGACGCCAACACCTGGCGCGAGCACCGACACCTGGCGCCGGTGTTCTACCTGCTCGCGATCGCGCTCGTCGCCGGGCGCCACCGCGTCGCGACGTTCGCGCTGTACGCGGTGTTGCTCGTACTCTTCCCCGAGGTCGTCGGCTACGCGCACGCACGGATCCTGCCCGAGCGGCAGTGGATGGCCCGGCAATGGGACGCGGCGGGCGAAGCACGCGCGGCGCTCGCCGAGCTGGCCACGCTCGAGGGTCGCGACGGCGATGGACCGGTCACCGTGCTGCACGCGCAGGCCTTCTACGGCAACCTGTCGATCTTCCCGCTCGCGGTGCCGGTGGTGAACCGAGCGGGGCGGCCGATTCGTTACACCGGCAACCTCGGTCGCACGCCGGACACGAAGCGCTTCGGCCGCCTGCCGATCGACTACGTCCTGCTGCCGTCGGGCGCGCCGCCGGAGCCGGGCTGGCGCCTCGTACGCGAAGCCCCCTTCTACGTGCTCTACGACCTGCGCCCCGCGGCCGGCGCCGGAGCCGGCGGCAGCCCTTCGCCGCGCAGCAGTGCCGGCGCGAGGGCAACGCGCTTCGCATCGCTGCCGACCAGTGCGAGCAGGGCCGCGCGCAGCTCGTCGTAGGCGGCCTTGGCGGCCGCGTCGGTACGCGGATCGACCGGCTCGTCGGAGTACGTTCCGGCGACGCGGAACAGGTGTCCGTCGCTCGCGAGTCGCCAGTGACGGTCGCGGATGAACGCGTTGAAGCCGAGCTGGACGTAGACCCATTCGCGGGTCGTCTTGCCCGTACCGTGCAGCGGCGCGGCAAAGCTGTGGCCGTCGAGCACGACCCCCTGCGGCAGCGGCGCGCGCCCGAGATCGGCGAACGTGGTCAGCACGTCGGTGAAGTCGACCAGGTCCTCGCACACGACGCTGGCCGCGATCGTGCCGGGCTGCCGCGCGACGAACGGGACGTTGCTCCCGCTCTCGCCGAGCGTGAACTTGCCCCCCTGGATCTCGCGCCCGTCGAGCTCGACGATGAAGTTCTCGTTGCCGCCGTTGTCCGAGGTGAACACGACCAGCGTGTCGCGCTCGACGTCCTGCTCGACGAGGAAGCGGACCCAGCGGCCGACGAGCTCGTCCATGTACGAGATCATCAGCCCCCAGGCGATCGCCGTCGCCTGCCCCTCGTCGTCGGGCATGGGCGGCGCCTTGCGCCCCGGCGGGACGTGGTAGGGCGCGTGGGGCAGGTTCATCGCATGGTAGGCGAGGAACGGCTGCTTCGGGTGGCGCTGCACGAAGTCGGTCAGGAACGCGAACTCGATCTCGGGCGCGTAGGCGGCCGGGTCGGTCTCGTGCTCGAGCTTGACGCCGTTGCGCCACAGGCGCGGCGCGAAGTAGCGCGAGTTGTCCGGCGTCGGCCGGAGCCGGGTGCCGACGCGCTCGAGGCTCCAGCAGCAAGACTCCATGAACCCTGACTCCTGCGGCATCGTCGGGCGCTCGGCGAGCGAGCCGAGCTGCCACTTGCCGGCCATCGCCGTCGCATAGCCGGCGTCGCGCAGCGTGCGCGCGAAGGTGGGCTCGGTGGGCGCCAGCGACGGCGGGCTCAGCGGACCCGCGTTGGTGATCCAGCCGGTGCGGAACGGGTAGCGGCCGGTGAGGAGCTGGGCGCGTGACGGGGCGCACGCCGGTGTCGCGAAGGCGCTGGTGAAGCGCATCCCCTCGCTGGCGAGGAGGTCGACGTTCGGTGTCGAGAACGTCGTGCCGCCGTACGCGCCGAGGTACTCGAGGCCCAGGTCGTCGGCGACCACCAGGAGTATGTTCGGCCGTCGCGCGCCGGCGCGGCGCGTGCAGGCGGGCAGCAGCAGGCTCGCCGTCGCGGCGCCGGCGCCGGCGCGCAGCACGTCCCGCCGCGTCCAGCCGGACCGCGGGGCGTCCGGGGTTCGCTGCTGTCCGGCTCGTCCGGTCCTGCGGGAGCGCTCGCTCATGAGCCAGAATCAGTAGACCAGCGGACGGCCAGGTACCATGGCGGAGTGCCGCTGTGCGTCGCTCCGGTGCAGCCCCCTGCGCGGCACTCGTGTCCGGTGCAGCCCCCTGCGCGAATCTCGTGTATAGGGAATCCCCGGCGCCGACCGGCGCCGACGCCATGGCCCGGCCAGGCCGCATCCCCCGACCCGTCGTGAAGAAGAACCTTCTGCTGCTGCTCGTCAACCTCGTCGTGACCGTCGCGGCGGCGTTTGCGATCGTGCGCTGGGTCGCACCGCCGGCGGTGGAGCGACCGCTGGACCTGCAGGTCGTCCAGCTCGACGAGAAGCTCCCGCCGTTCTACGAGGCGGTGTTCGCGAACGACGGCCGCGTGAAGAACGACCCGCTGACCATGACGCGGATGCGGCGCCTGGTGCCGGAGAACGTCGAGTACAGCGGCCCGTTCGACATCCTCGGCTTCCGGAACCGCGCCGTGCCGGTCGTCGCCGACGTGGTGGCACTCGGCGACAGCCAGACCGTCGGCCGCAATGCGACGCTCGACTGGAGCTGGCCCGCGCTGCTGGAGTCGCAGCTGTCGGTCAAGCAACCGGTCGTCTACAGCATGGCGAGCGGCGGCTGGGGCCCCGTGCAGTACCTCTACATGGCGGAGAAGGCGCTCGCGCTCCGGCCGCGCGTGCTGGTGGTCGCGTTCTACACCGGCAACGACGCCTTCGACGCGATCAAGGTCGCGTACAACCTCGATGCGTGGAAGACGCTGCGCGCCCTGCCGCAGAAGCCAGCGGACCCGCCGAGCGACTGGCCGCCCCGCGCGGGCGATCGGTGGACGGTGCGCGCCGGCGAGTACGACACGGTGCTGACGCCGCGTGCGCGGCTGGTCGCGAACGACCGCGCGCTGCCGGCGACCACGGAAGGCTACCGCATCATGGCCGAGGTCGGGCGGCGGATCGGCGCCAGGGCAGCGCAGGACGGCGTCAAGGTCGTGTTCACGATCATCCCCACCAAGGAGATCGCGTACGCGTCCCTGCTGCGGCGCGATGGCGTCGAGGAGCCGGCCGACTACACCCGGCTCGTCGCCGACGAGACCGAGAACATCCGCGAGCTGGCGCGCGCGCTGCGCGAGATCCCCGGCGCGACCTACGTCGACCTGGTGCAGCCGCTGCAGCAGGCGGCGCTCGAGGGCGTACCGCTCTACCCGCCGAGCGAGAACGGCCACCCGATCGCTCCGGGCTACGAGGTGATCGCGCGCGCGCTGGCGCCGGTGGTCGGCAACCTCTTGCCCGACCCGCCGGCCAACGGCCTCGTGCGCGTCGCCGCCGCCGCGGACCACGCGGAGTTCTACGGTCTCGTCGTCGACGGTACGCTGTGGCGCTTCCCGGACGGCCCGACCGCGGAGCAGACCGGATGGGTGCTCGCGGATGCAGCGCCGCTCACGCTCCGCGACGTGGCCCACCTCGCGGAGCGGGGACTCGTTCCCGAGGCCGATCCCGAGACCTTCGGGCCGGCGGCGCTCCTGCCACCGGCGACGCCACCGCACGAGTGATGCCGGCTGGCCCCGTCACGGGCGCGGCCGGTCGTTGCGGATCAGCTTCACGGGCGCGGCCGGTCGTTGCGGATCAGCTTCACGGGCGCGGCCGGTCGTTGCGGATCAGCTTCACGGGCGCGGCCGGTCGTTGCGGATCAGCTTCGCGGTGAGCTGGCTCATCATCTCGATCGCCTGACGCCGTGGCAGCTGCGCGAGCAGCTCGGCGCCCTGGCGGTTGGCCTCGCCCGGGATCAGGCGGTGCTCGACGCCGATGTTCGCGAGCGCCTCGCGCACGACGTCTGCCGGCTCCATCGCCGGCATGATCTCGGCACCGGGGTCCGAAGGCTGTGACGACAGCCAGCCCGGTGTCCGCGTCGAGCCCGGCTGCACGGTCAGCACGTCGACGCCGTGCGGCGCGAGCTCGGCCCAGATGGCGTCGCCGAATACCAGCGTGAAGGCCTTGGTCGCCGCGTAGACCGCGAGCTGCGCCGAGCCGAAGTTGCCGGACATCGACGACATCAGGATCACGCCGCCGCGTCCGCGCGCGACCATCGCCGGCACGAACGCGTGCACGAGGCGCAGCGGTCCGCGGCAGTTGACGTCGATCACCGCGTCCTCGAGCGCGGGGGGCGTCTCGAGGAAGGGCGCCACGGTGCCGATCGCCGCGTTGTAGACCAGCAGGCCGATCTCGAGGTCGCCGACGCCCGCGGCGACGCGCTCGCCGACGTCGGGACGGGCGAGGTCGACCTCGATCGTCTTCACCCCGACGCCGTGCTCGCCGCGGATCGCGTCCGCGGTCGCGGCCAGCGCCCCGGGTTCGCGGTCGATCATGACGAGACTCAGGCCCCGGGCCGCGATCTGGCGCGAGTACTCGGCGCCGAGGCCGACGGCGGCGCCTGCGACGACGGCCCACGGGCCGTACTTCGAGCGAAACGATGCGTCGTTCGACATGGGGCTCGTCATCCCACGCCGGCGTGGTGCTCGTCGAGTCTCGCGGCCCGCGTCTCGCCGGTACGGCGGCCGCCGACACCTATTCTCCGAGGCTCGTCGCGAGCCGCGGGATCTGCGCGTCGAGCGTCGCCGGCTCGATCGTGCATGGCGACGTACCCGGCGGACCCGGGACGGTGAAGGTCCGCACCACCACGTGCGGCGCGCTCGTCGTGAGCCACATCCGCGTGTCGGGCGGACGCATCTGTGCAACGACGTTGCGGGCGACGTCGTAGCCCTGGGACGTCGGCAGCGCGAGCTTGCCGATCGTGCGTCGCTCGTCGACGTTCATGCGGACGCGAAACGTGTCGAAGGTTCCGGCCGCCACCTCGGCCGTCTCTCGACCGTCGAGCACTTCTTCCTCCCGACGCCCGACTCGAGGCGCATCGTCGCCGACCGGCTCTCCGCGCACCCGAAGCGCCGAGCAGCCCTTCGGCGCGATATATCGAATCGGCCTGGGCGCCCGGCGGCACGCGACCCGTGCGCCAGAAGTTCAGTGTTTTCACGGGTTCACGAACGGCACGCCGCCTGCGATGCGGCACCGGTCAGGAGGAACCCGACGATGAACCGGGACACCGAGTCCACTTCGCAGATCGAGACCCCGACCCAGCCGTGCCACGCCGCACGGACGACCAGCACGAGCTTCGCGCGCGCCGTGGTGGTCGCACTCCTCGCGCTCGCGACGCTGACGGCTACGCCCACCAGCGCCGAGGCGCTACTGAATCCCGGCAACATCGGTTTGCCGCCGAGGAACCCCGGCATCGATCCGGGCAACCCGACGCCTCCGCCTCCGCCGCCTCCCCCGCCGCCGCTCGCGATCCGTGCGTACGGCCTCGGCTTCATCGAGATCGTGGTGCGTCCGCCGGCCGGCGCGACGAGCGAGCTCACGCGTCAAGCACCGGGCGACACCTACGCGGCGTTCAAGCCGGTGGCCGCGGGAACCGAGCAGGTGATCCGCGACGAAAACCTGCGGCTCGGCCGCGAGTACTGCTACCGGCTGACCATTCTCGGCAGCAGCGCGGGCCCCGAGCAGACGCACACCCGCTGCGCGACCACCGACTGGCGGCTCGGCTTCGAGCGCGCCGGCATCGATCCCGACGAGAGCGCACGCGTGCTGTCGACCTTCGACTGGAGCGACACGCAGCGCATCGCGCCGGGCAGCGAGGACGAGCCTGCGCTCTACCACATGAACGTGCTGGTCGAGGGCGCGGATCCGCTCGCCGAGCAGGGTCTGCGCTCCCTCGGCATGCACGTGCAGCCGCAGCCGATCTTCGTACAGGAGCTCGACGACTGGGACGCGAGCCAGTCGGTCGCGCAGGAGTGCACGGGCAGCATCGACGTCTTCGCGCCGCTCGCGGCGGCCGCGCGGTTTCCCGCGCCGGGGCTGCCGGTGTACTCGTGCGTACCGGTCGGCCGCTGGCTGTTCGCCGTCGTGCCGGGCAACGTCTACAACGAGATCCGCGAGCGCATGCTCGAGCAGATCGGCCGCGGCGAGCAGCCCGGCCTCCGCGCGCTGGTGTTCCGGCGCGTGCCGGTCGCCGAGGCGCTGCCGGTCGGCGTCAGCCGCCACGTTCTCGACTACCAGTACCTCGGCCAGCAGGGCTTCGAATTCAACGCGATCTCGCGCTGCTCGACGCTCCCCGACGGCACCCGCGTGTGCGAGACGCGTCAAGAGCTTGTCGGCTGGATCCTGCGCAAGGTCGTCAAGTGGGTGGTCGAGCTCGGCGACCTCGTCATCGAGAAGGTGCGCAGCGCGATCGGCCGCATCGCGCGTCTGGTCAAGGGCGAGCTGCGGCTCGACCTGAACTTCCGCATCCTCAACACCGACGCGGGCTTCGGCACCGACCAGGTGCTGCGCAGCGGCTGGAGCGGCGAGCAGATCCACCTGGCCGGCGTCAAGATCGAGGTGCGCCAAGGCCTCGCCGCGTTCTACGCGCACACCGACTCGCAGGGCTACGTGACGCTCAAGGTCGCGAAGAACGCCGACACCAAGGTCTGCATCCAGGTCGAGAATGACACCGCCGAGCTGACCGAGTACCTGATCGAGACCACGGTGTGCGTGAGGAATCTCGGCAAGCTCAGCGACTACACGCGCGCGACCGTCGACGTGCGGCACCCGTACGTGAACACGCTCGCGGCGATGACCGACGCGCGCCGCTACCTGCTGCGCACCGCCGGCATCCAGATGCCCAAGGTGACCGTGCTCGTCGGCCGCCAGGCCGACAGCCTCGCCGCCGCGGGCCGCTCGTTCGCGCCCTGCATGGGCCGCGTGCCGAGCGCGCTCGGGCTGGGCGCCGACATCATCGGCGCGCTGGGCGCGATGGTGAACCCGGCGTTCCTCGTCGCCACGATCACGACCGAGTTCCTCTACTCGGTCGACATCGTGCTGCGCACGCCCGACGACGACTCGCGCGGCGTGCCGGTGCACGAGTACGGGCACGTCGTCATGTGCGAGATGCTGCAGCGACAGGGCTTCGACGCCTTCCAGATGGCGTGGACCGACGTGATCTTCGCGAGCGGCGACCAGTCGGCCGGCAGCCAGGCGAGCTATCTGAACGAGGCGTTCGCCGACTTCTTCACCGCGCAGGTCGTCGGCGGCACCAACTACTTCGCGCCGAGCGACGCGGTGGCTTCGAAGGAGGTCAACTACTGCAAGGCCGGCGCGGCCTGCTTCGACGAGAACTTCTCCGGCAAGAGCGACTTCGAGCAGCAGGTGGCGCGCATCACGTCGATCCTGCACGACGCGTTCGACGGCAACCCGCAGGGCCTCGGCCCGAACGACGCGTCGCACTGGACGCGGCCGGCGGGCGGCGTCCTGACGCACGTCGCGGCGCGCGACTCCGACCTGAACGACGAGACCGTGCGCCTGCCCGGCGCCGCGCTCCTGGACCTGTTCGACCAGTGGGACGACCGCGGCCAGCTGCTGCGCGAGGACAGCTTCCTCGGCGGTCTCGCCGACGCCATGAAGGCGCACGGTGTCCCCGAGGCGGATCGCTGCGCGCTGTTCGCACTGCACGACGGGGGTGCTGCCTGCCCCGACTTCGTCGTCCGCCGGGCGTGGCTCGACTGGCTCGACGACGGGATCGGCGTACAGGGTACGCTCGACGCGTTCGCCGAGCTCGATCCTCCCGCGGCGGTCCCGGGCGCGACCCGGGCGCGCGACGTGCGGCTGGTCGGCGCGATCGCCGACGTCGACCCCCGCGCGTTCGTCGATCCGGCAGCGCCGTGCGAGGAGTGCAGCCGCCCGGTCGTGCTCGACGGCAAGCAGAGGGTGCGGGTCGCCGGCCTCGGCAAGAAGTCGCTCGACACCGCGTTCGCCCTCCGCATCGGCGACGGCTCGTTCAAGGGGGTCGATCCGCTGGGTCGCGTGTTCGCCGGAACCTGGAGCGCGCTCGATGCGGACGGTACGCGGCTGCGGCTGCGCCCCGACGCCGAGGCGACGCAGCGCCTGCTCGGCCTGCTCGCGGAGTCGGTGGCGTCGCTCGGCCTCGACCCCGCCACCGTGCGCACCGCCGGCAAGACCAAGATCACGCTGCGCGTCGCCGACGACGGCACGCTCGCCGGCAAGGTGACGATGCGCTTCAAGGTCGACGCGAACGGGCAGACGGTCCGCGGCACGTACGTCGCGACGCTGCGCGGCGCGTGACGGTACGGCGTCGTGCGGCGGGACGGATCGTTCCCGCCCGCACGGCGCCTTCGGAACGCGAGGTCGTCCAGCGAGGCCCGCCCGGCACCACGTTGCCCGGCGGGCCTTCGCTTCACCGGTCGCGCGAGCCGCCCGTCGCGCGGGTCGTCGAGGAGCAGCTGGATGGCGCCGACGTTCGCGAGATCGACGTCGCCATCCGAGCGCCGACCATCCCGGGGATCTCACACCAGCGAGCGGTTCGCGCACTCGAGCGCGTTCCCCGCTCGAACCCGATCAACGCGCACACCATGGGTGGCATCGTCAGCGACGCCGTGCGAGTCACCAGCCGAGGAGCGGTTTCAGCCCGTCGGAGAACCTCGCCATGTCGCGTCGGTCGAGCTTGCCCAGTGGGCGCTCGACCATGCTCGCCTTGATGGTGCGAACGATGGCGGTAGCGACCGAAGGCTTCGGCAGGCCGGCGTCCTGCCATCGGACGATCAGATAGTCGCCGGGGAGAAGCCGCGACACGTTGCTCGTCAGGGCGGCGACGATGACGTCCGCGCGCCCGGAATTGTACTCGTCGGTCGAGAGCACGAGCGCAGGGCGGCGCTTCGCGCCTCCCTCGTCGGCGAAGACGAACCGTACGAGCACGATCTCTCCCCGCCTACAGACGGTCGTAGACGGCATTCTCGGGATCGCTCCAGAGCTGGGCGAGGACCGGATCCTCCACGGCGCTCAGCGCGTCGCGGTCGTCCTCCTCGAGTTGACGATCCAGTGCGCGACGCACGTACTCCTGGAGGGTCATATCCTGCCGGGCGGCTGCGATCCGCACCCGACGACGCACCTCTGCGGGGAGGTCGATGGCCAGACGGCTACGTGGTGCAGGTTTCACCATGATCATGAGTTACCATGGTGTAACCCTCCGACCAAGTGGATCGTTCAGAGACTGCTTCATCGTGGCGCTCAGGCGGACCGCCGCACGCGGATCTCGGCCTCCTGGCCGGCGGCGTCCACGAGCCTGAGGACGCGGTCATGGTGACCTTTTGCAGGCTCCCGGACAGGATCCCAGAAGCCGTACTCCGCGAGAGCCCCGCACGCGAGGCGAGCGCCGCGTGGGTCAGCTCTCGTCGGCCCACTTCCTTGATGATGGCAGCGTTCAGCCGCGCCTTCGGGACGGCCTCGTCTTCATCAGTTGATCTCCTCGAGCCGCTGCCGTGCCAGGTCGAGGTTGCGAGCGGCCGTGGCTTGCGTCGGCAGCCCGCCCCTGGACCTCGGCGATCGGTCCGGGACCGGAGCCGGTTTGCCAGCCACACCGGCCCGGAACTTACCGCAACTTTACCGTTTGGTTCGGACTCTCCGGGGAGCGCGCGGCTACGGGATCTGCAACGCGGCGACAGTTCGGGAGCATCCAGGTTCCCCAGGCCGTCGCAGGAGGATCCCGAGAAATGGCTTGCTGGCTCGACATCTCCACCGCCCGCCCACGGCTGGTCCGGGGGCTTGCCCTTGCTCTGGCCGCCCTGCTGGCGTCGTTCGCCTCCCCCGCACGAGCGGTGGACATCGTCGTCACCACCACCGAGGACGAGCTGACCAGCGACGGCGACTGCTCGCTGCGTGGCGCGATCCGGGCCGCAAACCTGAACGCCGCGCAGGACGCCTGCCCGGCGGGCAGCAGCACCGCGCGCGACACGATCCGGCTCGCCGACGGCGCGACCTACTCGCTGGTTCTGGCGGGAGCCGACAACAGCGCGCTGGTCGGCGATCTGGACATCTTCAACAACGTGGCCGCCGCCGACGACCTGCTGATCGAGGTGGCCGGTGGCGGCAGCGCAACGGTCTCGCAGGATGCCGCACCCGACGACGTCGTCTTCGACGTCCTTAACAGCGCGAGCGTCACCATGCGCGGCATCACCATCCGCAACGGCACCTCGCCTGCCACCGTCAGCGGCGGCGGCGTCAGCACCGACAACGGGTCGTCCCTGACGCTCGAAGACTGCGCGTTCGCCGACAACTTCGGTCAGAACAACGCTGGCGCGATCTTCAGCAGAGGCAGCCTCACCGTCACCCGCTGCACGTTCACGCGCAACGTCGCACAGAACTCCGCTGGCGCGATCTCCACCTCGTCGGGTTCGACCGCGACCGTCAGCGACTCGCTGTTCGACGACAACCGTGCGCTCAGCGGGAGCGGTGGCGCGATCCGAAACACCGGACCTCTCACCGTCACGGGCTCGACCTTCGTCGCGAACCGCGCGAAGGTGGCCGGCGGCGCGATCGCCAACAGCTCGACCTCCGCCGATTCGCTGGTCATCGGCACGAGCTGCTTCGTCGGCAACGAGGACACCGCCGTCGTCAACTTCGTCGCGACGCAGCAGTCGGCGACCGGCAGCTGGTGGGGAGCGTCGGACGGGCCCAACATCGCCTTCGAGACTGGCAGTGGCGACTCGGTCGATTTCGACGGTACCGTCGACGTCTCCGGCTTCGCGACCAGTCCGCTCGCAGGCTGCCGGCCGCTCGAGCTGGTCGCCAACACGCACTTCGAGATCGACCACGACGCCGACGACGAGCCGGACCGCTGGCGCCTGCGTCGCCTGCAGCAGGCCGGCGACGGTCTGGACTGCAGCGGCAGCTCCTGCGGGCTCCGCATGGCCGGCGACGGCGAACGCAGCCAGGCCCTGCAGACCATCCTCGCGCCGGGCAGCGCCGGCGACAGCATCACCTTCAGCGCGCGCAGCTCGGCGGCCAACGTGCCAGCGAGTGCCGGGAAGTACCAGGTCGAGCTGTCGATCATCCACAGCGATGGCTCCGTGCAGCGCAAGACCATCAAGTTCTCGTCCGGCACGCACGGCTTCGAGGAGCTCGCCAAGACCGTCGTTGCGAGCGAGAACTACGACAAGCTGAAGGTCCGTGTCGAGTACGGCCGGGCCTCGGGCAGCGTCGTGTTCGACGACGTGAGCGTCGTGCTCGAGTAGAGCTGCGGTGCGGGCGGTGCCCGGGGGCTGCAGGCCCGGCACGCGGGAAGCCTGCCTGCTCTGCGTGCGCCGCTTCGCGAATCCCTTCGGGCTTGACCGCGGCTTCGGTCGGGACTCGGCTCACGTCAGCCGGCAAATGGTCATCGGACGTCGCGAGCGAGGCTAAGCTCCGGAAAGCGCTCCGAAAAAGGCCCGCAAAGCACGGATCCCGTCTCGCACACCTGTCTGCCTGGCGCCGATCCGTCCGGCGCCTCGCGCGGCCGTTTCCCGGGGGGGCGGGTTGGCGGCGCCACGGGCGGCCGCCTCGCCGGGGCGGCTCTTGCTCATCGGCGCCACCCGTGGCGAAGTGCGGGCTCCGGTCGTCCGTGACCGGGACGGCAGACTCTTTCGATGCTCTTCAACAGCCTCTACTTCCTCGTCTTTCTCGCGCTGGTGCTGATCGTTTATCACGCCGCGCTGCGCTCGTTCGCAGCGCGCAAGGTGTTCCTGCTCGCGGCGAGCTGGCTGTTCTACGCGACGTGGAGCCCGCGCTTCCTGGTGCTGCTGATCGCGACCACGTGGATCGACTTCCAGCTGGCGCGGATCATCCATCGCACGCGGGCGGTCTCGCCGGCGCGCGCACGCGCGCTGTTGATCGCGAGCCTGTGCCTGAACCTCGGGCTGCTCGCGTACTTCAAGTACGGCCTCTTCCTCTACGACTCGGCGGGTGCCGTGCTCGCTCTGCCCCCGGCCCCGGGCTTCCTCGCCGTGGTCGTGCCGCTCGGCATCTCGTTCTACACGTTCCACTCGATCAGCTACGTGATCGACACGTACCGTGGCATCCGACCGCCGACCGACTCGTTTCCGGATTTCGCACTTTATGTCGCCTTCTTTCCCCAGCTGATCGCCGGTCCGATCACCCGCTGGGGCTTCTTCGGTCCGCAGCTCGCCACGCAGCCGCACGTCGGCATGGCGCGCATCGAGGCATCGCTGTTCCTGCTGGCGGTCGGCTACGTCAAGAAGGTCGTCTGCGCCGACTCGCTCGGCAGCTTCGTCGACGGCGTGTACGGCAACATCGGCGAGCACGGCTGGATCGAGCTTCTGGTCGCGATCTACGCTTACGCGTTCCAGATCTACTTCGACTTCTCGGGCTACACCGACATCGCCATGGGCGTCGCCGGACTCCTCGGCTTCCGGCTGCCGGAGAACTTCCGGCACCCGTATCTGGCCGAGAACCCGAGCGAGTTCTGGCGCCGCTGGCACATCTCGCTGTCCACGTGGCTGCGCGACTACCTCTACGTGCCGCTCGGCGGAAACCGACGCGGCACCGCGCGCACGTACGTCAATCTCCTGATCACGATGCTGCTCGGCGGACTGTGGCACGGAGCGGCGTGGACGTTCGTCGTCTGGGGCGGCTTTCACGGCCTGTGGCTGGCCGCGCACCGCGCCCTCTCGGGTCGCGACTGGTGGCGGACGGGCCTCGGGACCGGCGACGCCGCTGCCCCGGAGGCACCGCGTACGCCGCGGTGGCTGCGCCGCACCGCGACGTTCCACCTCGTCGCACTCGCATGGGTCCCGTTCCGCGCGGCCTCGCTGGGAGACGCGCTCGCGTTCTTCGATGGCCTGGCCTCCGGCCGGCGGCTCCTCCATCCGCTTCCGGTCGGGCCCATCCTGCTCGTGCTGATCGGCTTCGCGACGCACGGCCTCGCCACGCGCCTCGAGATCGCGTCGTGGTGGCGCACGGTCCCGCGCCCCGTCCAGGGCGCCGCCTACGGTCTGGTCGTCATTCTCATGGCGTTGTTCCATGCACAGTCGGGACGATTCATCTACTTCCAGTTCTGAGGTCCTCGGCGGCTTCGCCGGCGAGGGCGGACGGAACGGCCGCGAATCTCCGTCGGACGTGAGGCGTGCCTGGCTCGCGCTGGCGGTACCGTTCGTCGCCGTCGTCGCGGCGGCCCTGGCGCTCCTGTGGACGTATCGCGAGCCGCTCGCGAGGATCGGCGCGGGGCGGGGTGCGGTCGAGCGCGGTACGCTCCGCAGGATCGAGAGGTGGCGGCGGAAGCCGGTGATGCTCCCGCGCATGGTCCTGCTGGGCGACTCCCTGAACGTGTGCGCGACCCCGCCCGCCCCACCGATGACCACCGTCGCGCACGGGGTACGCACGGTGGTGAACCGTGGTCGCCCTCGGTATGACGTGGTCGATCTGACGCAGCCCGGTCTCCTGCCACTGTACTACTACGCGCTGCTCGACGACGCGCTCGAGACACCGGTGTCGCTGGTCGTGCTCGAGCTGAATCTCCGGACGTTCCTCGACTCGCAGGTCCGCGCGGGCGAGGCGCGGCTGCCCGGGCTCGCGCGCAACCTGGACTTCGTCGACGCGTTGCGCGTCCACGAGGCCCTGGAGCGCGAGGGCATGTCCGCCTTCGATCCGCCGATCATGCGTCTCAAGGAGCAGCTCGGCCTGCTCTACGTTCTCGAGGGCGCCCGCCAGGGAGCGCTCGACCTGCTCGACGCCGGCGCCGCCTGGGCGACCGCGGCGCTGGGCGTACCCCGGCGGGCGTACCCTCCGTTCGGAGAAGTGACGCGCCGGATGTTGCTCTCGTACATGGTGGACTACGCGAGCCACCCGAACGCGACCGTCATCCGCGAGGCCGTGCGCGAGCTGCACGCGGCACGCGTCCCGGTGATCGTGTACGTCTCGCCGATCGACGTCGAGCGGCTGCGCGGCACGGGCGACTTCGACCCGGAGGAGCTCGCGCGCCGGCTCGAGGAGCTGCGCGTCAGCATCGGCCTGACGAGTGTGGAGTGGCTCGATCTGCACGCGACATTGCCGTCGGAGCGCTTTCGTGACTACCAGAACCACCTGAAGTTCGAAGGTTGCGCCGAGGTCGGCCGCCCGCTCGCGGAGCGCGCCCTGCGCCTTTCCGCGAAGCAGCGGGCGGACGCACGGCGCACCGCGGCCGGCACTGCCCGCTGATCGCCGCGCGGGCGGGCGTGGGTGCTTCGCCGAGGGAAAGGCTCGACCTCGCGCCCGGCCGGACGGAAGGACCGTCCGGTCGGGCATGCGATCATCCGAAGCCGCCGCCCCCGGTGCTATCGCACGGGAAGACCTCCGACCCGACGAGGTCGTACATCTTCCTCCGCAGCACCTCGCACGAGGGGTGCTCGGATGCGGGGCAGTCCTGCGCTTCCCAGTACGCCACGCACAGGCCCCGCGCGCGGCCGCCGAACGCGTTGCACACCTGCTCTTCGGCAGGCGGATCGGTGTCCGGCGTGCCGCCGCCGAAGGCCAGCGCCTGCGTCGGCGCGAAGCTGAGCGCCAGCATCAGAGCCGCCGCCGCGGCGAGGCCCGGAAATCGTCGTCGAAACATCATCATGCCCCTCCACTCCGAGTTGGAAAGTTGCCGTCGAGTCGGCGCCGCGGAGATCAGCAAGCGCTGGTCCAAGCGGATGGCGCCGCTCGTTCATGAAAGGGCAAAGGCTTTTCCCGGTGCGCGGCGAGCCGGGCGTCGCTCCCGTGTCGGTGACGACGGAATCGCGACGCTGCCGGCGGGTCGCGAGGCGCGGGTGGCCCGGAAGCATGAGGCCGCGACCTTGGTCGTAACGGCATCGTCATCATCTCGCGCGCCGCGGCGTCGCGCGGATCGCTGCCGCTGGCGGCGATGAACGTGATTCCGAGGAGCAGTGCGAACCTGGTCATGGCGTCACCTGCACGGGCGAGACGTCGGCCGGCGGAGGAAATCCGGAAGTTTCGCAGGCGGGTCGGGCAGGACGGCGCGCGTACCTGCGCCGGCGATCCGGACGTGCGTCACTCAGGTGGCGAGCAGCCGCTCCGTGTCCGCCCAGCCCATGCACGCATCCGTGATCGACACCCCGCGGCGGAGGCGCGCGCGCTCCTGCGGAAACGCCTGGTTACCCTCCTCGAGGTTGCTCTCGAGCATGAGCCCGATGAGGCCCTTCGTGCCGCCGCGGCGCTGCGCGACGACGCTGCGCCACACGTCCTCCTGCCTTGCGGGGACCTTGCCCGAGTTCGCGTGGCTGCAGTCGACGAGCAGCACCGGCGGCATGCCGCGCGCAGCCAGCTGCGCGAGCGCGCTCGCGATGCTCTCCGGATCGTAGTTCGACGCGGCCCGCCCGCCGCGCAGCACCAGGTGTCCGAGCGGGTTGCCCGACGTGCGGACGACGCTGGTGAAGCCGTCCTCGTCGATGCCGAGGAAGGCGTGCGGCGAGCGCGCGGCCTGCATCGCGTCGAGCGCGACGTCCAGGCTGCCGTCGGTGCCGTTCTTGAAGCCGACCGGCATCGAGAGGCCGCTCGCCATCTCGCGGTGCGTCTGCGACTCGGTGGTGCGCGCACCGACCGCGGCCCAGCTCACCAGGTCGGCGAGGTACTGCGGGACGATCGGGTCGAGGAACTCGGTCGCGGCGGGAAGCCCCATCGCCGCGACGTCGAGCAGCAGCCGGCGCGCGATGTGCAGCCCGCGCTGGACGTCGTAGCTGCCGTCGAGGTGCGGATCGTTGATCAGACCCTTCCAGCCGATCGTCGTGCGCGGCTTCTCGAAGTACACGCGCATCACGACCTCGAAGCGGTCGCCGACCTCGGCGCGCACGCGCGCGAGCCGTCCCGCGTACTCGAGCGCGGCCTCGGGGTCGTGGATCGAGCACGGGCCGACGATGGCGAGCAGCCGCTCGTCGCGGCCCGCGAGGATCGCCTCGACGGCCGCGCGGCCGGACGCGACGACGCTGGCGGAAGCGTCGTCGAGCGGCAGCGCGCGCTTCAGCTCGCGCGGCGTGACGAGACGCTCGGTGCCGCGGACGTGGAGATCGGTCAGACGCTCGGACATGGTCGGGACTTCCTTCAGCGGGCGGCCCGCACGGCGTCGAGCGCGCGCGGGTTGTCGAGCGCCGACACGTCGCCGAGCGCGGGCGGCGGCGTTCCCGCGGGCAGCGCGCCGGGGTGGGAGGTCAGGTACACGGCGCGGATCAGACGGCGCATCACCTTCGCGTTGCGCGTCTTCGGCAGCTCGGTGACGAAGCGGATGGCGTCGGGCTTCATCGCCTTGCCGAGACCGTCGACCACGCGCTGCGACAGCTCGCCGCGCAGCGCGTCCGTCGCCTCGACGCCGGAGCGCGGCACCGCGAAGCACACCAGCGCGCCGCCCTTCACCTCGTGCGGCACCTCGATCGCGGCGGCCTCGACCACGCCGGGGTGCGCGACGACCAGCGACTCGACCTCGGCGGGCCCCAGGCGCTTGCCGGCGATCTTGATCGTGTCGTCGGAGCGGCCCTCGATGAACCACTGGCCGTGCTCGTCGATGCGCGCCCAGTCGCCGTGCACCCACACGTCGGGGAAGCGCGACCAGTAGGTCTCCTCGTAGCGCTTCGGGTCGCGCCAGAAGCCCTGCGTCATGCCCGGCCACGGCTGCTTGACGACCAGCTCGCCGACCGCGCCGCGCACGGGCTTCCCGCTCTCGTCGAGGACGTCGGCGTCGACGCCGAGGATCGGCACGGAGAAGCCGCACGGCTCGAGCGGGTGCAGCATGGTGCAGCCGACGATGCCGCCGCCGATCTCGGTGCCGCCGCTGTAGTTGACGATCGGGCAGCGGGAGCATCCCACCTCGCGCGCGAACCACAGGTACGGCTCCGGATTCCACGCCTCGCCGCTCGAGCCGAGCACGCGCAGCGACGACAGGTCGTGCATCTTCGGCCAGCTCGTGCCGTGCGACGACAGCGCGCGGATCACCGTCGGCGCGACGCCGAGGTGCGTGACGCGGTGGCGCGCGACCATCTCCCAGAGCCGCCCCGGATCGGGGAAGTCCGGCACGCCCTCGAACAGCACCATGCTCGCGCCGAGCGACAGCGTGCCGAGGATCTCCCACGGGCCCATCACCCAGCCGATGTCGGTGACCCACAGCATGCGGTCGCCGGCCTCGACGTCGAAGCAGGTCGCCATGTCGGTCGCGATCTTGAGCGGGAAGCCGCCGTGCGTCGCGACCACGCCCTTCGGGCGTCCCGTCGTCCCCGAGGTGTACATCACCAGTGCGGGATCGTCGGACGAAGTCTGCGCCGTCGGCGGCGCGGACGGCAGCGCGTCGTCGGTCGCGGGCCACCAGTGGTCGCGGCCGACCGTCCACGGCACGGTCTCCTCGCCCGGCACGCTGCCTCCGGCCGGGCCGGCGCTGGCGCGCGGCACGACCAGCACCGCCGCGACGCTCGCGCCGCCGAGCTCGATCGCCCGGTCGGCGGTGGCCTTCATGGCGACGTGCGTGCCGCGGCGGAAGAACGCGTCGGCGGTGATCAGCGCCTTCGCGGCCGAGTCCTCGAGCCGCGTCGCGACCGCTTCGGCGCCGTAGCCGGAGAAGCACGGCACCGCGATCGCACCGAGCTTCAGCGTCGCCATCAGCGCCGCGACCGTCTCGGGCAGCATCGGCAGGAACAGCGCCACGCGATCGCCGTGCTCGACCCCGAGCGCGGCGAGGCGTGCGGCGCAGCGGTCGGTCTCGGCCGCGAGCTCGGCGAGCGTCCACGAGCGGCGGCTGCCGTCGTCGCCCTCCCAGAGCACCGCCACCTCGGAGGCGCGCAGCGGCAGCCAGCGGTCGAGGCAGAGCTGCGCCGCGTTGATCCGGCCGTCGACGAACCAGCGCGGCCAGGCGGGGCCGCGGCTCGCGTCGAGCACGCGGGACCAGGGCGCGAGCCACGTGAAGCCGAGCTCGTCGAGCAGCGCAGGCCAGAACGCCTCCGGATCGGCGATCGAGAGGCGGTGCAGCTCGGCGTAGCCCTGGGGCGTCGCCGGCAGGCCGCGCGCGGTCAGGAACCGGCCGAGGCGGCTCGTGCGCGCGCGCCCGGGATCGGGCGTGAAGATCCAGTCGGCCACGGCGCCCTGCTTAGCATCCCGCGCCGGGCGATGCGCCGACTTCCGCGCGCCGCGCACGGGCCGCGGCGACGCCCCGGCCGCGCGGCCGCGACCAGCTCGCCGGGCTGGGGACGGCAGCGAGCGGGAGCCCGGGGCCGCGTGCGCGACCGAGAAGATCGACATCCCGCTCCGAGCCCGATGCACGCTTGCGGCGTGCGTCCGCGATGGGGCAGATTCGCCGCATGAAGCTCGGCATCTTTCTCCCGCTGATCGGCGCCCGCGACGCGAGCGCGCTTCCGGAGCTCCTCGCCACCGCGGCACGCACCGCGGAGGAGTGCGGCTTCCACTCGCTCTGGTTCCCCGAGCACGTGGTGCTGTTCGACGAGTTCAGGTCGAAGTACCCATACTCGGCGGACGGCTCGCTGCCGATGCCGTCCGGCCACGGCATGCTCGAGCCGTTCACCGCGATCGCGTTCGCGGCCGCGGTGACCAGGAAGATCCGCCTCGGCACGGGCATCTGCATCCTTCCCCAGCGCTCGCCGATCTACACCGCGAAGCAGGTCGCGGACTGCGACGTGCTGAGCGGCGGACGCGTCGACTTCGGCGTCGGCATCGGCTGGCTGCGCGAGGAGTTCCAGGCGCTGGGCGTCGAGTTCGAGGGCCGGGCGCAGCGTACGCGCGAGTACATCGCGGCGATGCGCTCGCTGTGGAGTGACGACGTCTCGGAGCACCAGGGGCATTTCCTGCACATCCCGCCGCTGCGCATGTTCCCGAAGCCGCTGCAGCAGCCGCACCCGCCGATCGTCTTCGGCGGCCACAGCGACCGCGCGCTGCGCCGCGTCGCCGACCTCGGCGACGGCTGGTTCGCGTTCGACGTGCTGCCCGACGAGATCCGGCCGCGCATCGAGACGCTCAACGGCGTCCTGTCGCGGCGCGGCCGGCGTCCGGACTCGATCGAGATCAGCGCGTCGCCCTACATGAAGCCGGGCCGCGACGCGGCGACGCTGCGCGGCTACGCCGACGCGGGCGTCGACCAGATGATCCAGGTGGTGTTCGCGGGCTCGCCCGACGACGCGAAGCGCGAGATCGAGTCGCTCGCGGCGGACCTGATACCGGCCGCGCGCGAGATCGAGCCGCGCCGCCGTCCGCACCACTGACGAGCGGGATCGCTTCGGGTGGCTCGGGCGTGGGGGCGCCGGCCCGTGCGCGCCGGCGCGCCGGTGCGCACGGGCGTGCCGCACGGCAGCCGGTCGCCGGGCGGGCCGGGCGGGCACGCCGCTAAAGTGCTGCGCCGCGTGGGCCGCAAAGCGGGGAGATGGCGACCCTGTCGCGGGTGGAAGTCGCAGCCCTCGCGCTGCTTCTTCTGGGGCTGGGCGCGGGGCCTGCCGCGGCCCTGAGCGACGACCTCCGGTCGAGCGAGAGGCAGCCCGGAGCCGCGCTCGTCGCACCGTTCGACGTCGGCGCCGGCCACGCGAGCTTCCTCGTCGTGTCGCAGATCGGCGGGCGCGACGCCGTCGCGACGCACTGGACCTTCTGGTCGGAGTCCTGCGAGCACCTGCTCGACGTCTGGATCTGCCTCACGGCGGAGGACACGGTGGTCGTCGACCTGTCCGACGTGCGCGCGGTCGGTGAGGACAACGACCGCTGCGGTCCGGTGGCGAACCTGGCCGGGGAGCGCGGCTTCGTCGTCCTGACCGCGTTCGAGCCCGGTCCCAAATGCATCGACCCGATCCGCCGTGTCCCGGTGGACGACGCCATCGTCGGCTCGTTCACCATCGCCTCGCTCGCGACGAGCAGTGCCTTCGGCGCCGACGCGGTCGCCTACGGCCTCGACGACTCCGGCGCCTACGTCGCGCGGCCCGACCACGAGCTGCCGTGGATCGACCCGCGGACGTTCACTCCGTAGTCGATCGGAGAGTCGTCGGTCATCCCGACGGGTGCGCGCGAGAGCGGGCCGGGGGGCGTCGCGCTCGAGCCTCTCGCCGGCATCCGCAGCGGCGTCGAGCTCTGCGACGGGAACGAGGCACGCGCGTCGCTGCCGTCGCTCGGACCCGGCCGGCGCCGCGTGCTAGGGAGACGGAGTGACTTCCCCGAGCCCCGCCCGGTCGCTGTTCGACCCTGCGGTCGCGAACGACCCGTACCCCTTCTACGCGTACCTGCGCCGCGAGGCGCCGGTGGCACCGCTCGGGCTGATGGACCTGTGGGGCATCGCGCGCCACGAGGACGTCCTGCGCGTGCTGCGCGACCCCGAGACCTTCTCGTCGGTGGTCGGACAGCGCCGCGGCGACGGCGAAGAGCTGCCGAGCATGCTGTTCAACGACCCGCCGCTGCACACGCGGCTCAGGAGCCTCATCGCCAAGGCGTTCACGCCGCGCGTGGTCGAGCTGCAGCGCGAATCGATCGCCGCACGCTCGAAGCAACTCGTCGACGCGATGCTCGCGAAGGGCGATCCCGACATCGTGCTGGACCTCGCCTACCCGCTGCCGGTGATGGTGATCGCGCACATGCTCGGCGTCGCGGACGGCGACCACGCGACGTTCAAGCGCTGGTCGGACGCCATCATCGAGAACGTGGCGCCGATTCTCCTGACCGGCGACGACAGCGCGCTCGCCGACGTCAATCAGGAGTTCGACGCTTACTTCTCGAAGCGCCTCGCCAAGCTGCGCCGCGAGCCCGAGGACAACCTGCTGAGCGAGCTGGTTCACGTCGAGACCGACGAGGGGAAGCTCGGGGAGCTCGAGCTGCTCATGTTCTGCCGGCTGCTGCTCGTCGCCGGCAACGAGACCACGACCGGGCTCATCGTGAACGCGACCCGTGCGCTCGCGGAGTACCCGGACGTCCTGCAACGCGTTCGCGGCGACCTCACGCTGCTCCCCGCCGCCATCGAGGAGGCGCTGCGCTACTACGCGCCCTTCCCGGCGACCTTCCGCCGCACCACGCGCGAGGTCGAGGTCGGCGGCGCGACCATTCCGGCGGACACCCGCGTGCTGGTGCTCCTCGCGTCCGCCAATCGCGACGAGCGGGCGTTCGAGCATCCGGACGAGTTCCGCCTCGACCGCGGCACGAACCGGCACGTCGCGTTCGGCATGGGCATCCACTACTGCGTCGGCGCGCCGCTGGCGCGTCTCGAGGCCGAGGTCGCGCTGCGCGATCTGCTGCCGCGCATCACGGGCGTGAGCATCGTGCCGGGTCAGGCCGCGGCGCTGCTGCGCCCGGGCGGCCCGAAGTCGCTCCGCGTGACCTTCACCACACCCTGACGCCCCCGGGGGGCGCGCCCCGAGCGGGGCTCAGAGCGACGGGTCGATGAGGGTCTTGATCGCGTCGCTGTGCGTCTCGAAGCGGTCGAACACCGACTGGATCTCGCCCAGGGGTGTCGTCGCGTCGAGCAGGCGCCCGACGTCGATCCGCCCGGTCGCGATCATGTCCAGCGCCGAGTCGAACTCCTGCGGCGTGTAGGCGATCGACGGCAGCAGCGAGATGCCGCGCGTCACCCAGCGTCCGGGCTTGATCTCGGCGGGCGCGTGGTACGACGCGACCATCACGACGCGTCCGCCGACGCGCGCGAGACGCGCCGCGCGCTCGATCGCTTCGGGACGCCCGCTCGCCTCGATGACGACGTCCGGGCCGCCGTTGGTGAGGTCGCGGATGCGCTCGTCGGCCTGGTCCTCGCTGTTGAACGCGCCGAGGCCCAGCTGGTGCGCGCAGTCGACCCGCGCCCCGCGGACGTCCATGCCGAAGGTGAGCCCGCCGTGCGAGCGCGCGATCATGCCCGCGAAGAGTCCGAGCGGGCCGAGTCCCATGATGCCGACGCGCGTTCCGGGGTGGACGTCGCCGTGGTTCACCGCGTGCAGCGCCACGGCGAGCGGCTCGACGACCGCGCCGCGCTTCGCGTCCACGCTGCCCGGCAGCCGGCGCAGCGACGTCACGGGTGCCGCGGCGAACTGCGCGAGCCCGCCCGGGTCGCCGCCGCAGCCCATGGTGTTGGTGAGCCCGAAGCGGCAGAGGTTCTGCTTTCGGGTCAGGCACAGCTCGCAGCGCCCGCAGAACGGCACGGGCAGCACCGTCGCGCGGTCGCCAGGCACCCAGTCGGACACCCCGCGGCCGACTTCGACGACCGTTCCGGCGAACTCGTGGCCGAGAATCGCCCCATCGGGCAGCAGGCGGTTCCGGTAGATGCTGTGGTCGGTCCCGCAGATTCCGCACGCCGCCACCTCGAGGACGACCGCGCCGGGCTGGGCCACGGGATCGGGGACGTTGTCGATCGACAGGTGATTCTCGCGCAGGACAACGGCTCGCATGACACGCCGGATTCGTCCATACTTCGCGCCGCGCGGCAACTCGCACGCTCCGGCGCCGCGTCCTCGCCCCGATGAACACGCCGACAGAGCTCACCGACGCCGCCGCCGACGCCGCCTGGAAGCGCTACCCGTACGCGATCCCCGGCGCCGACCAGGCCTGGTTCACGTTCCCCGCGGCCGAGGGCGACCAGGGCACGGGCGCGAACACCTACTTCATCGAGTGCCCGCTGCGCGGGATCCGCACCGGGCGAAACCTCGCTCTGATGGCGATCTTCACCGCGATGCGCGTTCCGCTCGCGCGCCTCACGCTGCGCGCCGACTTCTACGTCTTCGCGCTGTTCGACCTCGACGCCGGGACCTACGGCACCATCACCGACTTCGACCTGCCGCAGCCGCTGCGCGTGCGCCGCACGCACAAGCTGAAGGTTGCGCGCGGGGTGCTCGACGTGAGCTACGAGACGTCCGAGGGCCGCGCGCGCTGGACCACCCGCCGCGACGCCGCGGGTGCACCGGTGCCGTTCAGCTACGCGCTCGACCTGCGCGGCCGCGACGGCAGCGGGCGCGCGATGGCGGCGACGCTCGACGTCGAGGTCGCCAAGCCGCCGGCCCCGGTCGGCGGCGACGAGCTCGGCGGCGTCAAGACGTGCTGCATGCAGCTCGGCACGTTCTCGTACTTCCAGACGGGACTCGCGCTGCGCGGCCGCGTGCGCTGGGGCGACTTCGAGGACGAGGTGCGCGGCGACGCGGGCCTCATCGACCGGCAGTACGCGCGCGAGCACTTCGGCAAGTACACCGACCTCGGCAACACCCGCCACCGCCACGAGTGGCGCGTGCTGCACCTCGACAACGGCTGGGACATGAGCGTCTGGCAGCAGTTCGACGCCGAACGCGGCGACCGCCTGGTCCCGTTCAGTGGCGTCACCGCACAGGGTCCCGACGGCGCCGTCCGCGCGACGACGGACTTCCACGTCGAGCGCCTGTCGTTCGTGCGCGATCCCGGTCACGTGAAGCCGATGAAGGCCCTGCCCAGCGGCACGGCCTTCCTGACCGATCGCTTCCACCTGACGGTGCGCGACTGGGGCCTGTCGGTCACCGCCGAGCCCTGCGTGGCGGCGCCGGCGCACGGCATGCCGATCGAGTACTGGAACGGGCCGATTCGCGTGATCGGACAGATGGGCGGACGGCCCGTTTCGGGCTTCGGCTTCCACGAGCGCTCGAAGCTCTGGTTTCGCCCGCACGAGCTGGTGTTCGTCCTGCGCGAGACGCTGCGCCACCTCCCCGCCACCGGACACCACGGCCCGAGCCCGCAGGCGATCGCGAACCGTGTCTGGCAGTGCGACGTTCTGCTCGCCCGCGGCGACGTGGCGGGCGCGCGCCGCTACCTCGAGGAGCAGGTCGCGCCGGCGCTCGACGCGCTCGCGTCGGGCCACCGCGACGCGGCGATCGAAGTGTACGACGCGCTGCTCACCGCTCTCTGAGCGCGCGCTTCAGAGATCGGCGGCGACGTCCTCGCCCTGCTCCGCGAGGGCCTCGAGCGCCGGCACGAGCGCGCCGCCGTCGCGCGCGAGGTAGGTCCCGAGGAACGCAACCGAGATCTCCTCGCTCGCGAGGAGCGGCGGCCCGGGCTCGCCGTAGGTCTCGATGAGATCCACGTGGTTCGCGCCGGCGAGCTGCACGTACACCCGCGGCGGGTCGAGGCGGTCGTGCAGCGCGCGCACGCTGGTCGACGGAACGACCCCGTCGCGCCCGCCCGTCAGGGACAGCGTCGGCGGCCCCGCCGCGCGGATCTCGTCGGCGAAGAAGCCCTCGACGATGAAGTCCGCCGCGGCGACGAGGATCACCGCGTCGATGCGCGGGTCGCTGCAGCAGCCGAGCCGCGTCGCCGCGATCGCGGTCGCGCCGCCGAGCGAGTGGCCCATCAGACCGACGCGGTCCGTGTCGACGCGCCCGTGCAGCGGGTCCGCGGGGTCGCGCGCCGCCGCCGCCAGCGCATCGATCACGAACGACACGTCGCCGGGCTGCGACGCGAGGTCGCCGATGCCGCTCAGGTGGCCACCGGGCGCGGCCTCGGTGGTGAGCGGGAACCTGGGTGCCGCGACGACGTAGCCCAGCCGCGCGAGCGCGCGCGCGTAGACGTCGAAGCGCATGGTGCTGCCACCGAAGCCGTGCGCGAGCACCACCAACGCGCAGCCCGTGCGCCGGCAGACGTCGTTGCGCGGCGCCTCGGGCGCGTACCAGACGCGCGTCACGATCGTCCTGTCCGACGCGCCGTCGAAGCCCGGCTTGGCCGGCGTCCCGCGGGTCGGGTCGACCAGCACCCGCTCCTCCGCGACCACGGCTTCCGGCGCGACCGACGCAGGGGTCGAGCCGCCGCCGTCGCCGCACCCGAGCAGTGTCGCGGCGAGCAGTGTCGCGGCGAGCAGGGTCACGCCGAGGAGGCGTACCCCGGCCACGCGACGACCTACCTCTTCTTCTTGTTCGAGGCCGCTGCCTTGATGGCCTCGTGCTTGCGCGCCTTGAGAGCGCGCTCCCGGCGGCGGCGCCGCCTATCGATTTCCTTACGACGTTCCGAAGACATGGGCGGGGTCTCTAGGACACCCGCCGCCCCCGGGCAACCCTCGACGAGCCTTTTGCGTTGCTGCCGGTTCGCGATCGGATCCGCCGGTCGAGCTGCGCCGTGCCGGTCAGATTCCTGACGGGGTGGCCAGGATCCTGCCACGGCAAACTCCCGGTCAGCGCTCCGTGCGCCGGCTGGAAGCCACTGAAATCGCTGCGATTCCCTATGGCGTCCCGCATGGTGCGCGATGGAACGGTTCTCGCTGAAGTGACCCGCACAGGTTGCTTTCGGGGGAGGATGCGATGGGCGCGACGGGGACGGCGAGGCAGCGAGTGGGGGTGGCGGCGAGCGGACGGGCGGTGGCGGCGCGTCCGGCTCCAGCGAAGGTGGCGGTCGCGGCGACGGCGCGGGGGGCTGCATTGCGGGCTCCCGCGCAGCCCGCGCCCACCCGCAAGGCCGCGGTGCGCGTCAAGGCGTTGCACGCTCCCGTCGGCGCGAAGGCGGGCAAGAAGGGCGTCGCCGAGGCGCTGCCTTCGCCGAAGCTCCGCCCATTCGACGAGGAAGAGGTGCGGACATATCTGCCGCTGGTGCGGCAGGTCGTGCAGCGGATGCTGCCGCGCAAGCCCGCCGAGGTGGCGGCCGAGGACCTGATCAGCTGGGGCACGGTCGGTCTCCTCGACGCGATGCGCAAGTACGACTGCAAGCGTGAGGCTGCGTTTCCGACCTACGCGCAGTACCGCATCCGCGGCTCCATCCTCGACTACCTGCGCCGTTGCGACTGGCTGCCGCGCAGCGCGCGCCAGAAGTCGCACGACATCGAGGACGCGACGATCCGCCTCGAGCACCGGCTCGGGCGCACGCCCGGTGCCGACGAGATCGCGGCCGAGATGTCGATGACGCTCGAGCAGTACGCGCAGGCCGTCGCGACCGTCGGCACCGCGCCGATGGTTCCGGCGGGCGACGTGGACTTCGGACGCGCCGACGAGGGCTGCGCGGCGGAGGACGTCGTGCCCGATGGCGGCGACGCCGGCCCGATGCGGAAGGTTCTGCGCAAGGAGCGCGTCGAGATCCTCGCCCACGCCATCGAGCAGCTGCCCGACAAGGAGCGTATCGTCGTCTCGTTCTACTACTTCGAGGGCCTGACGATGCGGGAGATGGCCGACTCGCTGCACCTCACGGAAGGGCGCATCTCGCAGCTGCACAGCCAGGCGATGGCCCGCCTGAAGGTGCTGCTGTCCGACAACGAGTACGACCTCTCCGTCGACTGAGCCGGAGGCACCCGAAAGATCGAGGGAATCCACCCGTCTCACGCGCCCCGGGGATCGGGCGGTCCCGGCCCGGGGGGCGCGTCCGGACCGGGCTAAGGTTCCGCACCGGATCGTCCGCTGAACCGGCCGATGAACACGTCGCGCAGGAGGTCGTCGGGCGGGCCCAGGCCAGGGGCGTCCGGAAGGAGCACCGATCCAGGCGCAGGGCGCCCGCCGGCGGAGGCAGCGAGCTGGCCGGACCTGCCGCGCGAGGACCCGAACCCGCGCCCGTACCGTCCCGAGCTGGTGGCGCGGCTCGAGCGAGCGGTCCGTGCGGGTCGCTACCAGCCCGACCCCCGGGCGATCGCGGCCGCCATGATCGACCGGATGGACGAGCTGCTCGACTGACGCACCGGCGCTACGGCAGTCCGCGCACCAGCATCACCGCCAGCGTGAGGACCGCGACGGCGAGCAGCAGGCTGCCCCGTCCGAGAAGCGTCGCGGCGCGCCGCAGCCGCAACGATCACCAGCGTGAGGAACGCCATGCCGCCGACCCACACGATGGCCGCGAGCACGTGGCACCAGACGGCCGCGAGATAGAGCACGCGCACGCGCCGATCCTCCGCCGCCGGCGCGGAGGTTTCCAGCCCGGTTCGCGCGCCTCTCCGGGCGGACGGGGGGAGCGGCTCCTTGCGCCATCCGGGGGCCGGGGGTAGCCCGGGGGCATGTCGTCGCGTCCCGAGCGCTTCGTCGCCGCCTGCATCCAGATGCGCAGCGCCGACGACAAGGAGACCAACCTCGAGGCCGCGGTCGCGCGCGTCGACGAGGCGGCCGCGCTCGGCGCGAAGCTCGTGGTCCTGCCCGAGACGTTCTCGTGGCGCGGACCGGCGGCGCGCGACCAGGAGAACGCAGAGGCGCTCGACGGCCCGAGCCTGGCGCGCCTCGCGGGCGTCGCGCGCCGGCACCGCCTGACGCTGGTCGCGGGCTCGATCCTCGAGCAGTCCGGCGACGGTGCTGCGCCCTACAACACCAGCGTCGTTCTCGGCCCCGACGGCGCGCGGCTCGCGACCTACCGCAAGATGCACCTGTTCGACGTGTCGATCCCCGGCAAGGTGGAGGTGCGCGAGTCGGCGAAGCGCGGCCGCGGCACCGACGTCGTCACCGCCGACACCCCGGTCGGCCGGCTCGGTCTGACGGTCTGCTACGACCTGCGCTTCCCGGAGCTGTACCGCGCGCTGGCGCGCGCCGGCGCGGAGCTGCTGTGCGTCCCCTCGGCGTTCACGTTCCCGACCGGTGCGGCGCACTGGGAAGTCCTGCTGCGGGCGCGCGCGATCGAGAACCAGTGCTGGGTGCTCGCCGCCAACCAGCATGGGCCGAGCGGACTCGGCCACGCGGACTACGGGCACAGCATGATCGTCGATCCGTGGGGCACCGTGGTCGCTTGTGCGCCGGACGGGGAGGGCGTCGTCGTCGCCGAGATCGACTTCGGCCTGCTCGAGAGGGTCCGGCGCGAGATGCCGTGCCTCGAGCACGCGCGTCTCGCCTGAGGCGTCGCGGGGCGAGCGAGCCGTGGCGGAGAAGCATCACGCGAGCCTCACGCCGCTCGACGCCGCGCGCGCCCTGCTGCTCGCCGCGGCGCCGCCGCTCGACGGTGCCGAGCGTGTGCCCGTGTCGGACGCCCTCGGCCGCGTGACCGCCGCCGCGTGCCGCGCACGGTTCTCGGTGCCGCACTATCACGGTGCCGCGATGGACGGCATCGCGGTGCGCGCGCACGACACGCTCGGTGCGGGCGACGGGGCCGCGGTCGAGCTCGAGCACGGCACGCCGGCCACCGTCGGGCGGCCGTTCAGCTGGGTCGACACCGGCAACGCCCTGCCGTCCTGGGCCGACGCCGTGATCATGATCGAGCGTGTGCACGATGGCCCCGCGCCGCGCAGCACGCGGCTGCCCGAGGTCTCGCCGGACGCTCGTGACCGCGCCGCGCGCGCACCTGACGCGCTGCCCGCGGCGGACGACTGCTGCGCGCCCGAGGACGCGGCGCACCCGGGCGCCGCAGGTGGTCCGCAGAGGGCACCCGTACCCGGTGTCGCGCGCGTCGTGCACGTGACGGCAGCGGCCGCGCCCTGGCAGCACGTGCGGCTGGTCGGCGAGGACGTGGTCGCGGGCGACCTGATCCTGCCGCGCGGGCGCGCGATCCGTCCACCCGACGTCGGCGCGCTACTTGCCGCGGGGCTCGTCGAGGTGGACGTGCGGCCCCGTCCGGTGGTCGCGATCCTGCCGACCGGCGACGAGCTGATCGAGCCGGACGAGCCGCGCCGTCCCGGCCGCATCGTCGAGTTCAACTCGCGCATGATCGCGGCCTTCGTGCGCGAGTGGGGCGGCACGCCGGTGCGGCTCGCGCCGGTCGGTGACAACCTCGACGCCGTGCGCTCGCGCCTGTCCCTCGCGCTGCGCGAGGCGGACGTGGTGTGCGTGATCGCCGGCTCGTCGGCGGGCGAGCACGACTTCACCGCGGCGGCGCTCGCGAGCGTCGGCAGCGTCGCGGTGCACGGTATCGCCGTCATGCCGGGCAAGCCGGCGATCGTGGCGACGATCGCGCCGCTGGCGGACGGCGGTCAGGCGACCGCGGGCGTCGCGCGCGCGCGCGTCGCGGTGGGCGTTCCGGGATATCCCGTGTCGGCCGCGGTGATCTGCCGCGAGCTGCTGGCACCGCTGCTGGCGCACCTCGTCGGCCGCGCGGCGCCCGAGGACGAGACGATCACCGCTGCGACGCCGCACGCGCTGACGTCGCGCCGCGGCCAGGAGGAGCTGATGCGCGTGTGTGTGGGCGAGGTCGCGGGGCGCCGCGTGATCTGCCCGCTGCCGCGCGGCGCCGGCGCGATCTCCACCATGGCGCGGGCCGACGGCATCGTGCGCCTGGCCGCGGACGTGGAGCGCGTCGAGGCGTGGAGCGAGGTGGCGGTCGAGCTGCTGCGTCCGCTCGCCGACGTGCGCGGTACGATCCTGGTCGCCGGCAGCCACGACCCGGCGCTCGGCGAGCTCGAGGACGTGCTGCGCGCGACGTCGCCGCAGTACCGCATCGTGCTGTCGCCGGTGGGAGGAGAGGCCGGGCTCGCGGCGCTGGCACGCGGCGAGGTGCACGCGGCAGCCGTGTGCGGCGGGCAGCCTGCCGCGGCCCCGGGCGTCGTCGTGCAGCTCGCGCGACGCGCGGTCGGCCTGGTGGTCGCGGCGGGGAACCCGCTCGGCGTCCACACGCTCGACGACCTGCGGCGTGACGACGTGCGCACTCCTCCCGAGGTCGAGCGCTCCGCGGTGCGGATCGCGAGCCGGACGCTGTCCGGCTCGGGCGGCGCGCGTCCCGGCGAGGCGCGTGCGGGGCACGACGCGCACGTGGCGCGTGGCGGACGCCATGGCGGGGGGGCGCAACAGGAGCTGTCGCCGCTCGC
>VGTK01000048.1 GCA_016874715.1 Deltaproteobacteria bacterium
GGCGAGCGCGAGCGTGTCGGCGAGGGCGGCGGCGAGCGCGAGCGTGTCGGCGAGGGCGGCGGCGCTTCGCGGGCGAGCGGGTTCCATGCCCGCCGATCATCCGCGCGCGGTCCGACGACTTCAAGCGTGCGGACGCGGACCGGTGCGCGGTGCTCGCGGCGGCTCCGTCTCCGGCCGCAGCGGTCGGGTCACTGCACCGTTTCGCCGTGCGACGAGAACAGCAGCGCGTAGAGCTGCGCGCGCTCGAGCAGCTGGTCGATCAGCACCGTCGCGTGCGCGTCGAGGACGAAGCCACGGAACGCGGTGGTGGACAGCTCCATGAACGGCCCACCGAGGTCGTCCACCTCGCGCGCTTCGGCGATCGTGGCGGCGACGCGCCGGAAGAAGTCGGCGGCGCCCACCGACGCGACGACGCTCTCCTGGTGCGCGATCTCGTCCAGCAGCGGCAGCATCTCGCCTCGCACCTGATCGACCATCGCACCTGACGCTACTCCCGATCGGAAATGCCGCAAGGAAGGAAGGGACGATGGTCCGCCGCTTGCCGTGCCGCGGCACGGGGACGTACGACGGACGCGGAGGCCCCGCATGGCGTACCAGGACATCCGCTTCGAGCTCCGCGACGGCGTGGCGGTCATCACGCTGCACCGACCGGCGCAGAAGAACGCGTTCAGCGGCCTGATGGGCGTCGAGCTCGGACGAGCCTACACCGCGTGCGACGAGGACGACGACGTCCGCGCGGTGGTGCTCACCGGTGCGGGCGACGCGTTCTGCGCCGGCGCGGACCTCGCTCCGGACGGCAGCACGTTCGAGAAGCGCGAGGAGAAGGGGTTCAGCGCCGCCGGAGTCGAGCCGCCCGCGTTCGCGATCCGCAAGCCGGTGATCGCGGCGGTGAACGGTCACGCGGTGGGCATCGGCCTCACGCTCGCCATGCAGTGCGACGTCCGCATCTTCGCGCACGAGGGCAAGTACGGATTCCTGCACGTGCGGCGCGGCGTGATCCCCGACGCGTACTCGCACTGGACCGTGCCGCGCGCGATCGGCTGCGCGCGCACCGCGGAGCTCTTCCTGACGGGGCGCACGTTCCGCGGCGAGGAGGCCGAGCGCCTCGGCATCGCGAGCCGCGCGCTCCCCGCGGCCGAAGTCCTGCCGGCGGCGCTGGAGATCGCGCGCGACATCGCGGTCAACACGGCGCCGCTGTCGGTCGCGCTGTGCAAGCGCCTGCTCTGGGACGGCGAGGCGCTGTCGAAGGACGAGATCGGCCGCCGCGAGACCGCGCTGCACCACGTCGTCATGGGACGTGAAGACGCGCTCGAGGGCGTGATGGCGTTCCTCGAGCGGCGCGCGCCGCGCTGGTCGCTGCGGGTGTCGAAGGACTGGCCGAAGGGGCCGCGCTGATCCCGCCCCGGTGGGCCGTCGCAGGGCCGAAGCGCCACGATGCGGGTGCCCGACGGGGGGCCAGGCGCTCGGCACCTCGATCCCCGCGACGGCGGGCCCCACGTTTCGGGCGCCCCGCCGGAGTCGTCCCGACGAGGGCACCCGGCCGCAGGGTCCGGGTGCTCCTCGTCGGGTCGCCGCTGGTCGACCCGCCCAGCCGCCGAAGGTTCGCGACGCCGGTGCCGCGCGAGAGCCGATTCAGCGCAGGCCCGGGTTGAAGGGCTGCAAAGGGGGAAGGCCGCCCGGGTCGAAGCCGGTCGTGGGCCCCAGCAGGTTGATGCCGAGCACGTCGACCTGCAGGCTCTCGAAGGCGGGTCCGGGGTCCGAGTCGCCGAAGGCGGTCGCCACCGTGTAGCGCAGGGTGCCGTTCGCAGCCCCCGGCTCGCGGACGTAGCTGAAGCTCTCGATCCACGCGCCGACAGTGCGCTTGTGCTGGTCGCTGCACGCCTCGCGCAGGTCCCAGCCGGTCAGCATCGGCATCGCCCAGGTGTAGGGAGGCGTCTGGACGACGACCTGGCGGCGCGTGAACGGGTTGCCGACCGCGGCGCAGAAGAATTCCGACTTGGCCGCGGTGATGCGCACGTCGTTGCTCACGGAGCCCCTCGTCACGTTGCCGCCCTCGACGACGACGGTGCTCGGGTGGAACACCTCGACGCTCTCGCCCTTCAGGATCGACACCATCTCGGCGGAGCGGAACGGCGGTTTGTCGTTGTCCTTGAGCACGACGTCGGAGCGCCACTTCACCTTGCGGCCGCGCAGCTTCGGTCTGCCGAGATCGAAGCCGAACTGCAGGAGGTGGTGGTCGTTGTCCGTGAAGCTCGCCGCGAAGCCCGAGAGCAGGACGGCCTTCGGCTTCCGGTCGGGCGACACGTACTGCCCCTTGATCCGGTCCACCGAGCCCGATCCGGCGTCGGTGAAGATCAGGGCGGAGGTCTCGTCGGACTGCACCGCCTCGATGTCGACGCGGGAGACGAACGGCGCGATGACGCCGGTTGGCGGCTTCGGCCACGCGACGACGGTGTACGAGTAGCACCAGCGGTAGTCGTCGTCGCCGTTGACGTCGCTGATCAACCCGCCCGCGTCCCAGAACAGGATGTCGCCGAGCTGGTGGACGTTGTAGATCGTCGCGCCGAGTCCGAGGACGTGGTGGTCGGCGTCCTCGTACTGGAGCTCGAAGCCGTTCTGGTAGACCATGCCCGTGTACCCGCGCGGCAGCAGCACGTTGTCGGTGATGCGCATGCCGATGTAGGTCTCGGAAGCGGCCTGGTTCGCCCGGGCGCAGCTCCGCCCGTGCTCGACGTGCAGCTTGCCGGGCGCGCCGAAGACCAGCGAGCGCGTCTGCTCGGTCGGGTTCACGTAGGGCGCGTCGTCGATGATCTTGTAGACGCTCTCCGGCGAGTCCAGCGACACCGGGGACGTCTAGGAGCAGGCCTGGAGGAGGTTGAGCCCGACCGCCGCGACCGCGGCCACGACTGCTGCGACGAGGCGTTGCCGGGACGACGTTCCGAGCGCTCGGGGGAGACTCGGGGCGAGAGCTGCTGCGACGTTCGAATCCATGTCGGACCTCCATCGACGGCGGGGTGGAGCGCCGTCGTGGAGGGAGAAAGCAAGGTCGATGCCGCGGGCTGCGCGCGTCGCAGGCCCCGTCCTGCGTGAAGGGAGCGCCGATACGGCTTGCCGGCAGAGGCCGCGAAGATCGCGCCGATATATCCCCTTGCAGCTGCGGTCGTGCGGCGGACGCAGCAAAGCCGGGCGGGATCCGCGAAGATCCCGCCCGGCTCGCACCGCCCGGGGGCATCGGCACCGCGACCGGGTGTCGTGCCCCCTTTCGCTGTCGGGCCCCGCGTTCAGGGAGCGAACGGCCCCGGCTTGCGCGGGCCCGGCGCCGGACGGCCCGCCCCGGGGTCCAGGCCCGGCGACTGCAGCAGGTTGATGCCGAGCACGTCCACCTGAACCCGGTCGAGCATGCCGGGGATGTCGTCCTTGTCACCGAAGTTGGTCTTGATCGTGTAGTAGAGCGTGCCGTTCGACTCGCCGGGCACGCGCACGTAGCGGAAGTCCTCGATCCACGCGCCGACGTGGGTCAGGTGGTTGTCGCGGCACGGGCTGCCGAGATCCCAGCCGGTGAGCATCGGGATCGCCCAGGTGAAGGGTGGCGTGACGATCGCCATCTCGACGGTGCGCTCGGCCGGGCTGCCGAGGCACGCGCCGACGATTCCGCTGCCGCCGCTGCGCGCCGCCAGCTCCAGGTCGTTGGACACGTAGCCCACGGGCGCATCGCCGCCCTCGACCCGGGCGCCTGCCGGATGGAAGACGTTGACGCTGTCGCCGGTCAGCACCGATACGATCGACGCCGAGCGCGTGCCGTCGTCGCCGTTGTTGTCGCGGAAGACGACGTCCGACTTCCACTTGATCCGCTTGCGCCTGACCTTGGCCTTGCCGAGGTCGAAGCCGATCTGCAGGACGTGGTGGTCGTCGTCGGTGTAGCTCGACCCGAAGCCGGCGAGCAGCACGCCGCGCGGCGGCTTGCCGGTCGTCCTGAAGCTGCCGGGGATCTTGTCGACGCCGTCCCTGGCGACGCTGTCGACGTACATGAGGTTCGCCTGCGGATCCGAGTGGATCGCCTGGATGTCGACGCGCGGCTTCAAGACGATCGGGCTGGGCTCGGGCCGCGCCCACGCGAGCGTCGTGTATTCGTAGCACCAGCGGTAGGCGTCGTCGCCGTTCTTGTCGCTGAGCACGCCGCCGGCGTTCCACACCAGCACGTCGTTCAGCTGCACGATGTTGAAGATGCTGGTGCCGAAGCCGACCACGTGGTGGTCCGTCCTCTGGTACTCGAGGTGCCAGCCGTTGAGGAAGACAGTGCCGTCGAAGCCGCTCGGCAGCCTGGTGAAGCCACCGACGCGCAGGCCGATGTACTCGCTCGACGCTGCGCTCGACGCCGCGGCGCAGGCCCAGCCGTGCTCGACGCGGAGCTTGGGATCGTCGACCACGGTCCATCTATCGCCGGCGTAGGGCTCGACGTACTGCGACTCGTCGAGGATGTCGTAGACGTCCTGCGGGCTCTGGAACTGGCCGGCCGTGAAGCTGCATGCCTGCAGCAGAGTGATCGCGACCACCACGGTCGCGGCCAGGGCCGCCGCCGGGGACGGCGAGGTCCGCGCGCGGCGCTGCGCGCAGTCCCTCCCGCGGGTGCTGCGGGCGCGGTTCGATGACTCGGGATGCATGACTCTCCTCCTTCGCGTCGAGCGGCGCGACGGCGCCGCTCGACGGTCGGATTGCAAGCATCGCGCCGCGCCCGGAGGACCGCGGGAGCCGCGGAGTCGGCTCGGGTCCACGTGTGCAACGCACGCCCACGCGGATCCGCTCGATATATCGTTGCGACCCGCAGAGAGCGCGGCGCGCGCGCGAGGTGCGTGCCGTGATGAGGAGCGGGCAGGCCACGTCGTCGTCCACCATCCACACGGTGCTGGCGGCGCGCCGAGCCCGCTCGCCGCCGGACCTTCGGTCCGGTCGAGCCTCGAGAGCCGACGGATCGCTATAGTGCTGCGGCGACCGTGCGGCGAGGAGGTGGACACCGACGCTTCCGGTCCGTGGGTGGCACGAACCGTGCTGCAGCGTGCAGCGTGCTGACGCGACGACCCCACCCCGATCCGTTCGGTGACCTGCGGCCGGTGCCGGCATCGACCAAAGATTCTGGTCGACAAGCACAGGCGGCGCGCGCTACCCATTTGCGGGTGGTACCCGGTGTCGATGTCGGCTCCTCGGACCCTTCGCCGGGGCCCGCCCCTGCGGCCGTGCGTGGCGCGCACGACGCGCTGCCGTTCGCGGGGCGCGCGCGACTCCGGCCGCGGTCCAGGCGTCCGCTGATCTTCCTCGGGATGCTCGTCGCCCTGGCGTCGCTGCTCGGGGCACGTTCGCCAGCGCACGCCCTCTGCAACATCATCCCGCCTGCCGAGCGGAGCTATCCTTCGACGCTCGGCAGCGTGACGAGCCCGATCGTCGCGCCGGGCGACGAGGTGACGATCTCGCTCCAGGCCTGCGACGACGGTCCCGGCTTCGCGACCAGCGCCGCGGCCAACGTGGTGACGGTCGCGTTCCTTCCCGCCGGAGACCCGCAAGCGGTGGTGACCGTCGGCGGCGTCACGGTGGAAGATTGCGCGGCAGGCCCCGGCCCATGCTTGACGCTGCGCTTCACCATGCCCTCGACCACCAGCGCGACCTTCCCCGATGGACTCGCCGGCCCGGCCGAGGTCCGCGTGCTCAACGGCGGTGCGACCGCGGCGCTCATCGGCCCGCTGTTCCAGCCGCGCCCGGACACCACGTGCGACAAGCAGGCCGAGACGGTCTTCCGCCAGCTCACGGTGCTGCCGCCGCCGAACGTGTTCCAGACGTTGATCGACCAGCCGGCGACCCGCGTGCTGGCGGCGCTCGACGGCAGCGGAAGCCTGCTGATCCCCTTCGACTACCGCGACGTCCTGCCGCTCGGGCCGGCGGAGCCGGTCGCGGCGCTGCTCTCCGGCTCGACCACCATCGACGCCTTCCAGTCCGCGCCCGGCGTGCCGATCGACGTGCCCGACTCGAGCTTCGTGCGCTCGTTCACCATCGACGGGCGTCCCGTGCCGCCGCTGCTGCGCGCGACCGATGCGGGCAACGAGGTCTTCGGTGCGAGCGACGGTGCGGAGGGCATCGTGCGCGTCGCGCGGACGCTCGGTGGCGCGCCGCCGATCTTCGACCTGCAGTACCTGCGCGCGAGCAACGGACGCGGTCCGGTGGTGATCCCGGCCGGGCGCTGGACCGTCGAGCCCGGCGCCGCGGTGCCGCTCGCGAACCTGCGCTCGGCGACGCGCGCGGTCGCGTTCGCCCGCGACGAGAGCATCGAGGGCAACCTGAACGGTCCGCCGTTCAGCGCCGACGCCGACATCGCGGACGACGTCGTGCAGGTGATCGACGTTCCCACCTTCACCAGCACGCTGACCGGCCGCGCGGCGTCGCCGATCGTCAACCCCATCACGGGGGGCGTGATCGATACGTCGGACGACTTCGTCGCCTTCCTGGAGTCCGAGGCGCAGCAGGGCGGCGTCGATCTGAACGGCAACGGCGAGCCGGCGACCGACGACCTGCTGCGCGTCATGACCGCGGCCGGCGACCTCGTGACCCCGGACGCGCCTGGCGCGGCGCTCGTCGCCAGCCCGTTCCCGGGCGTCGACCGCAAGCCGGTCGCGATCGACGGCGACCTGGTCTACTTCCGCCAGCCGGACGTCGGCTTCGGGGCGCAGAGCGGTTCCATCGAGCAGGGCCTTGGCGTCGACGTCAGCCCGGACGGCCGGTTGATCGCCAGCACCCGGCCGACTTCGACCGCGAACTGTGGCGAGATCCAGGTCCGCCGGCGTGACGGCGCCACGGGGTCGAGCGTCTTCATCGGCTCTTCCGGTGTGCGCACCATCTGCGGCGTGACCAATGGCGCCGACGAGGTGACGTTCAACCCGTCGGGCAACGTCCTCTACGTTGCGGCCCCGACGGCCGGCCGGGTCGGGGCGTTCAAGGTCACCCTGTCGCCCGACACGATCGGGATCGGTGGTTCGCTGCTCGAGGCGAGCGTCGCGGTTCCGGGTGCGAGGCGGCTCGCGGTGACCCCGTTCACTCCGGACGGGACGATCCTCTCGCGGCGCGCGTCGCTGTACGCGACCTCGGAGCTCGAGGACAGCGTCACCGCGTTCAACGTCTCCGAGAGCAGCTTCGCCGTGACACCGGCACTCACTCTCACTCTCACGCGGATCCTGCAGAACAGCGCCGGGTGCGTGCCTTCGGCGACCCGTGTCTGCATCACCGACTTCCTCAATCCGCGCGGCGTCGCGACCAGCCCCGACGGACGGAACGTCTACGTCGCGGTGCACGGCAGCAACCGCGTTGCGGTCTTCACGCGGCAGAACAACTCGGCGGCGATCGACCGCGTCCAGGAGCTGGTCGACAACGGCAACGGCGGCACGCTCCTCGGCGGTCCGAACGACGTCGCGGTGAGCCCCGACGGGCGGTTCGTCTACGCGATCGCAGACGTGGAGGACGGCCTCACCATCTTCTCGCGCGACCTCGTGACCGGGCTCCTCACCTTCGTCGGCACCTTCGCTCAGGGGATCGACGCCGACGGCATCGGCGGCGGGCGGAGCATCGAGGTGAGCCCGGACGGGACCGGCCTCTACTTCGTCAACTCGGCCGCCCAGGTGGTGGCGCTCGATCGCAACACGTCGACCGGCCTCCTGACCTTCAACCGCCGGACGGGCGGTGGCTTTTCGGGGCTCGCGTCCGTCGGCCTGGCGATCAGCCCCGACAGCGAGCACGTCTACGTGCAGAGCGGCAACCTGGGCTCGGGCCGCCTGTTCGCGCGCGACAGCCGGCTGCGCGCCTTCGACACCACGACCGGCCTGACGCGCGCCGGCCTCGATGCCACCGTCGGCTCCAAGCTCGCTTCGGTCGCGAACGGACGGGCGGCCTTCATCCGCCCGGGCGAGGCCTTCGGGACCTTGTTCCCCGAGGTGAAGCTCTACGATGCAGCGTCGGACGCGCTCGTCGGCCTCGATTCGGCGTCGGGCTTCGCCAACAAGCTCGCGATCTCGTCGCAGATCCTGGCGCTCGCGGCGCCGGAGGGCCTCGTGGTCGGGAACGCCGACGGCGACAGCATCGTCGGCGAGGACACGCTGGTCGTCGCCTCGCTCGCCAATCCTTCGGCACCTCCGACCCTCGTCGGCGTCGACGCGCTCGAGATCGGCGCGACCGACGTGTGCGCCGGTGGGAGCGCTGCGGGCAGTCCCTGCGACGAGGCCGCCGACTGTCCGGGCAGCAGCTGCCAGGGCGTGGCGGTGTCGCTGAAGGTTCGCGCGGTCAATTTCGACGGCGGCCAGGATCTCGCCCTCGCCGTGCACCGCCAGGGCGTGCCGGGCTCGGTCGAGATCGGCCGCAACGTCGTCGACTTCGAGGTGAGCGGCAACCTGGTCGCCTTCCGCGACAGCGAGAACGGGGTCTTCCGTCTCAACTGCAACGACCAGAACGAGATCGCGTTCGACAACACCGACGCCGACTGCAGCGACCTCGTGATGCGCGTCTACGACCTGGTGACCAACCAGGTGGTCGATACCCAGCAGGCGACCATCAAGTGCGAGCAGCCGGGCTGCGAGCCGGGTCTGCCGTACAAGATCCTCGGCGACTCGGTCGCCTTCCTGACGCGCGAGGACGACCAGGGGGAACAGGACCTCGACGGCGACGGCTTCGCGGACGACACCGTGGTGCAGATCTTCAACGTGCGCAGCGCGACGAAGCAGATCGTCAAGACACGAAACGGCGTCTTCCGCCTGCCGCCGCTGCCGACCACCTTCCTCGGCGCGCCGATCGTGTTCCGCGACGCCCACGAGTCGGACCTCGGCCGCGACGTGAACGAGGACGGCGACCAGAGCGACGTCGTCGTCCTGGTGGACGGTGACGCCGACGGCGACGGTGTGTTCGACTCGAGCGACCTGTGCGTCGAGCGCGCCGACGCAGCGAACGCCGACACCGACGGCGACGGCGTCGGTGACGCGTGCGATCCGACGCCGTTCTGTCCGGCCGTCGCTCCGGCGGCGCCGCCGGTCGCACCGGCCGCGGCGAACGCGTGCCAGGACGCGATCGGCAAGGGCGCGCAGACGCTCTTCAGGAGCTGGGCGAAGGCGCGACAGTCCTGCCTCGACCGCATCGCGAGCGGCCGGCTCGACGGTCCTGCGTCGACGACCTGCGGCGGGATCGCCGCTGACGGCGAGCCGTTCGCGCCCGGTGACGTCACCACGCTCGCGAAGCTCTTCGCCGCGCTGGGTGTGCTGCAGACGTCGATCGACCAGAAGTGCACCCCGACGCTGATCGGGCAGCTCGACGCCTGTGGCACCACGAGCGCGGGGCTCGTGAACTGCCTGTCCGACCGGATGGGCGCTGCGGCGGTGCGCACGACCGACCTCGCGTACGGCGACGTGCAGGAGATCGACGACGCGAAGCAGCGCAGCTGCCAGAAGGCGATCGCCAAGCAGGCGATCAGCCACGTCGCGTCCGCCGGCAACGCGCTGCGCCGCTGCGTCGACCGCATCAACGACGGCAGGCTCAGCGGCGACGCAGTCGCGCTCTGCCTGGGCGCCGAGTCGCCGCTGAGCACGGCCCTTCCGACCGACGAGACGACGGCCATGGCGCTGGTGCGCGCGGCCGAGACGATCGGCAAGCGGCTCGCGAAGCCGTGCGCCGGAACGATCCCGGCGCCGCTCGACGCGTGCGGCGACGACGCGACGAGCATCGCGAGCTGCGCACGCTGCAGCGGGTACCGCGAGGCGCTCGAGACGATCCGGGCATCGTACGGCCCGAACCCGTGAACGCGCGCGGGCGCGTCGAGCGAGCGTGCGCGCGCGCCTCCTGCTGACGCTCGGCTCGGCGGTTGCCTACGGCCTGGCATTCCCCGGCCCCGGCTGGCACTGGCTCGCCTGGGTCGCGGTCACGCCGCTGCTGGTCGCCGCACGCGGGACGTCGCCGCGGGCAGCCCTGGTGCTCGGCTTCACCTGGGGGACGGCGATGGCCTGCGTCGTCGCGGACTGGATGCCCGGCGCGATCGTCCGCTACTGGCAGCAGCCCTGGCTCGTCGGTGTCGCCGTGCTGCTCGGCGGCACGATCCTCACCTCGAGCGTGTTCTACATGCTGTTCACCGCCTGGTACGCGGCGACGGCGCGCGCGCCACGAGCATCGACGCCGCTGCTCGCGGCGTGTGCCTGGGTGGCCGTCGAGCTCGGCCGCACCGAGCTGCTGATCGGCAACCCGTGGGCGCTGCTCGGGTACTCGCAGGTGCGCGTGCCGGTGCTGCTGCAGGTCGCCGAAGTGACCGGCGTCTACGGGGTGGCCTTCCCCGTCGTCGCGGTGAACGCGGCGCTCGTCGAGCTGTGGGTCGCCTGGCGCGCGCGACGGAGCGCGCCCGACGGCGTGCGCCACGCGGCGCGCGGCGCGCTCGGCGCCGTCGCGGCGGTGGTGCTGGTGCTCGGCTTCGGGAGCTGGCGACTCTCCGCGCCCGGGGCCGCGATCCCGGCGACGACGGACGGAGCGGCCGGCGAGGTCGTGGTCGTGCAGGGCAACCTCGACCTCGGCACGCAGTGGCGCGAGGAGATGTACGGCACGAATCTCGATAAGTACTTGACGCTGACCCGCGATGCGATCGCACGGGGTCGCGCCGACGTCGTGGTCTGGCCGGAGAACGCGATGAGCTTCTTCGTCGAGCGGGAGCCCGCCTTCCGTGCGGCGATCGCCGCCGCGCTCGACCCGACAGGGGCGGAGCTGCTGGTCGGCGGCCCGCGCCACGGCCGCGATGCCGGTGGCGTCGAACGCTACCGCAACGCTGCCTTCCTGCTCACGCCGACCGGAACGGTCGCGGGCGTCTACGAGAAGCAGCAGCTCGTACCGTTCGCGGAGGCCTTTCCGCTGCTCGGTGCAGCCGGCCTGCGCGAGCGCTTCGGACGCGTGCGCGAGTTCACGCCGGGATCGGCGACCGCGCCGCTGCCGACGCGGCTCGGACCGGCCGGGATCCTGATCTGCAACGAGGCCATGTTCCCGCGTCTCGCGGCGGCGCGGGTCCTCGCCGGCGCCGCCTGGCTGGTGACGCTCACCAACGACAGCTGGGTGGGGGCGGCGAAGTACGCGGCGATCGCGAGCGACATGGCGCTGGTGCGCGCGGTCGAGCAGCGTCGTTACCTGGTGCGCGCTTCCACGGCCGGGCCCTCGGCGATCGTCGACCCGCTCGGCCGTGTCGTCGCCGAGGTGCCGTTTCCGAGCCAGGCGACGATCGCCGGGCGGGTTGCGGCGGCGAGCGGGCTGACGCTCTACGCCCGAACCGGCGACGCGTTCGCGCTCGCCTGCGTCGTCGCGGCGCTCGCCGCCCTCGCCCTGGCGTGGCGGCGTGCGCGCCGTCACGCGGGCGCGCCGGTCTTCGCGACCCCGGCGGACGAGCTGCCCGGACCGCCTCGATCCTGAGCAACCCATCGGCTACCTCTGTCGGCATGGCAGGGGAGCCACTGCCGAGCGAGGCCCCGGCGCTGCGGCGGGCGACGATCGCGTTCGTCGACATCCTGGGCTTCTCGGCGCTGTCCACCCGCGCCGGCCCCGAGACCGCCTGCCGCATCGTGTCGGGCCTGCTGAAGCTGCTCGACGAGATCGCGCGCCGGCACGGAGGGGCCGTCGACAAGTATCTCGGCGACGCGATGATGGTGGTGTTCGGCGTGCCCTTCGCGGTGCCGCACGCCGAGCGCGCGGCGGTCGCCGCCGCGGCGGCGATGCTCGACGCGACCGCGGCCTACCGGCGCCAGGTCGAGAGCCCGGAGCCGCTCGCGCTGCACATCGGCATCAATACCGGCGACGTCCTGGCGAGCGACGTGCGCGGTGCGATCACGCGCGAGTTCGCGGTGATGGGCGATGCGGTCAACGTCGCCGCGCGCCTGAAGGAGCGCGCGCCGGCAGGCGGCGTCTACCTCGGGCACGACACCTGGACGGAGGCGCGCGCCGACTTCGCCTTCACGCCGCTGGAGCCGCTGCGCCTGAAGGGCAAGGAGAAGGTCGTCGCCTGCTACGCGCTGGAGCGCGCGCCGAGCCGTGGCGTCACCCCGGAGCAGCTCGACGTGTTCGCAGCGACCCCGTTCCAGGGCCGTACGGCGGAGCTCGCGCGACTGCTCGACCGCGTCGCAGCGCTTCACGCCGGTGCCGGTGGCGTGACGATCGTGTCGGGTGCGAGCGGCGTGGGAAAGTCTCGCCTGTGCCGCGAGCTGGTGGCGCGGGTCGACGCGAGCACGGTGGAGGTGCACCGGCCGTCGTTCCGTGACCCGGCCACGGCCGGGGAGCTCGCCGACCTGAACGCGCGGCTGCGCGCCCGCCCCGTGCCCCGGCCGGTGCTCGTGGTGTGCGACGACCTGCACGACGCGGCCGAGGAATGCCTGCTCGCTCTGCGGCCGCTGTGCGATCTCGCGTGCGAGCGCCCCGTGCTGTGCGTGCTGGTGCTGCGCGAACCGGGCGCCCGTGCGATCCCGGAGGGACCGGCAGCGGCAGGCCTGGAGATCGCCCTCGGGCCGCTCGCCGCGACGGATTGCGACGCACTGGTCGCGCACGTCGCCCGCGAGCGCGCTCTGTCGCCGGCGACACGCGCGCTGGTGGTGCGACGCGCCGCGGGGAACCCGCTTCGCCTCATCACGGCCGCCTGGCTCGCCGGCGCTCTCGAGACCGAGAGTGCGCTCGCCGCGGGCGAGCCCGAGCGTGGCACCGAGGCCGAGCGCCGCCGCGCCACCGTGCTGTTCGCCGACATCACCGGCTTCACGCGCATGTCCGAGCAGATGGAGGTGCGCGCGGCGCGCGAGATCGTCAGCGGCTGCCTGCGCGTGCTGCACGAGGTCGCCGTCAAGCACGGGGGCACGGTGGAGAAGTATCTCGGCGACTGCGTGCTCGCCGTGTTCGGCGTTCCGGTGGCTCTCGAGGACGCGCCGCGCGCCGCGGTGAACGCCTCGATCGAGATGCTGCGTCGCGTGCGTGAGTACAGCGCGGCGCGTGGCCTCGAGCCCCCGCTGGGGGTGCACGTCGGCATCGACACCGGGCTCTCCATCGCGGCCGACGTGAGCGGTCCCGTGCTGCGCGAGTTCGCGCTGATGGGTGACAGCGTCGGTGTGGCGTCGCTCCTGAAGGACGTCGCACCGCCGGGCCGCGTCTACGTCGGCACCGAGACCTGGCGGGCGACGCGGCGCGACTTCGCCTTCGAGGCGGTACCCGACCTTCCCCTCGGCGGCCGCGGCGGGTCGACCCCCGCGTACGCGCTGCTCTCCGAGCGCGAGCAGATCTACCGGCCGGCGGTCGGGACGGGGGAGACCCTGTTCGAGCGCTTCGTCAGCCGCGAGCGCGAGCTCGCGTCCCTGCGCGGCGCGCTGGCGGCGCTGACAGCAGGGCAGGGTGGCGTCGCCTTCGTGGTCGGCGAGCCGGGTCTCGGCAAGTCGCGGCTGCTCGCGGAGCTGGCGGCAAGTCCCGAGGCGGGCGCGCTCGAGTGGCTTCAGGGGAGATCGGTCGCGATCGGCCGAGGGCTCCGCTACCACCCGCTGGTCGATCTGCTGCGCGCCTTCGCCGGCGTCGCGGAGGGTGATGACGAGGTCCGCGCCGCCGAGCGCCTTCGCCGGCGCGTGCACCGTGCGTGCGGCCCTGCGGCCGACGACGTCTTCCCCTTCGTCGCGACGGTGATGGGTGTCCCGCTCGCCGCGGCGGAGCGCGAGCGGTTGGCGAGCGTCAAGGGTGAGGCGCTCGACCGCCTGCTCGTGCGCGGCCTGAAGGAGCTGCTGGTGGTGAGCGCCCGCGAGCGGCCACTGGTGCTGGTGTTCGAGGACCTGCACTGGGCCGATCTCTCGTCGAGCGAGCTGCTGATCGACGTGATCCGCATCGTCCTCGATGCGCCGATCCTGATCCTCGCCGCCGCTCGTCCGGGCTTTGCCGAGACCGCGGAAGCGGTGCGCGATGCGGCACGGACGCTGCCCGCCGGCCACGTCGTCGAGATCGAGCTCGAGCCGCTCGCGGTCGAGGACACGCGCCGCCTGCTCACGAGCCTCTTCCCGCCCGGGGATCTCCCCCGCCAGGTGCGCGATCGGGTCGAGACGCAGGCCGCGGGAAACCCGCTCTACGTCGAGGAGGTTCTGCGCGCGCTGCTCGAGCAGGGCCACGTCGAGGTGACGCCGCTCGGCCTGCGCGCGACCGCCGCCGTTTCCGGTGCGACGATCCCCGCAACCGTGCAGGAGGTCGTGCTGTCGCGCCTCGACTGGCTGCCGCCCCACCGCAAGCAGGCCGCCCTGGCGGCGTCGGTGATCGGGCGGAGCTTCACCGCGGCGCTGCTCGGTCGCATCACCGGCGCGACGACGGAGATCGAGGCGGAGCTGCGCGAGCTGGTCGCAGCGCAGCTCCTGGTCGAGCAGAGCCGTGGCGGGGTCGTCGAGTACGCGTTCAAGCACCGCATGATCCAGCAGGCCGCCTACGAGTCGCTGCTCGAGTCGAAGCGTCGCGAGCTGCACGGGGGTGTCGCCGAGGCGGTGCGCGCCGAGCTGCCGGAGAGCAGCCCGGGCTACTTCGGAATGCTCGCCTATCACTTCGGCATGGCCGGCGACGCCGACCGCGCGGAGGAGTTCCTGTTCAAGGCGGGCGACGAGGCGGCGCGCGTCGCGGCGACCGCCGAGGCGCTCGCGTTCTTCGAGGAGGCGTCCGAGCTGTTCACACGCCTGCACGGCGACGGAGCAGACGCGCGCAAGCTCGCCGACCTCGAGAAGCGGCTGGCCGGGGCGTTCCTGAACCGCGGCCACATGGTGGACGCGAGCCGGCACTTCAACCGGGCGATCGAGCTGCTCGGCAAGCGCGTCCCCCGTCACGCTGCCGAGATGACGGTGCGCGCCGCGACGACGCTGGTGCGTGTGGCCGGCGACGTGTGGCTGCGCCGGGCGCCCGCCCCCCGCCCGCCGGCGCGGAACGAGGATCGCGAGCTGATCGAGCTGATGTTCGACCGGGCACGCGCGCAGACCACCGCCGACCCGACGCGCTTCGTGTTCGACGCGACCGAGACGCTGCGCACGCTGCGCGCGGTCGACCCCACGACGGTGCGCAACGCCGGCGGCATGTACGCCGGCATGATCGGCCTGTTCTCGTTCGGCGGCGTCTCGTTCTCGATGTCGGAGCGCTTCCTCGCTCTCGCCGAGCGCTACGTCCGTGCGGACGACGTCGCCGAGGTCTTCCTCGTGCGGATGATGCGCTTCTTCCACCACTTCCTCGCCGGTGACTGGGACCGACGGCACGAGATCGACGCAGCACTGGTCGACGCGGCGGTCGGGGTCGGCCAGCTCTGGGACGTCGCCTCCCACCTCGGCCTCGAGGCGGCGAAGCTGGTAGCGCAGGGCCGCTTCGCTCAGGCCGAGCAGCACGGCGTCCGGATCCAGCAGATCGAGGAGCTCTACAGCTACGACCTGGCGCGCTCGAACCGGCACAGCACGCTCGCGTTCCTCTACACCGAGCGCCGGGAGCTCGACCGCGCGCTCGCGGCGGCGCAGACCTACGTGACCGAGCACGAGGATCCGAACATCAACCTGATCGCGCTCAGCGTCGCGGCGAAGGTGCGCGTGCTGCGCGGGGAGATCGACGAGGCGCGCGCGACGATGCTCGACGCCGACCGGCTCCGTGCGCGCATGGGCCGCGTACCGCCGCTGTACAGCGCCCACCTGCTCCGGTCGCGACTGATGCTCCAGCTCGCCGAGCTCGGGAGCTCCCGGGCGGCACCGGCGCGCGGCGCCCTGGGCGCGGCCCGCCGAACGGCGCGCGGTGCCCTGGCCGCGGCCGCGAAGGTGGCGTGGCTGCGGCCCGAGGTCCTGCGCCTGGTCGGCTGCCTGCACGAGCTGGGCGGCCGGCGCCGGCGTGCCCTGCACACGTGGACGCGTGCCTTGACCGAGGGTGAGCGCCTCGGGACGCGTCCGGAGAACGGCCGGACGCACGCCGCGCTCGCGAACGCCCTGGCGTGGACCCCCGCGCTGCGCGTCGCCGGCGGGGACGCGGCGGAACATCTCGCCGTTGCACGCGAGGAGTTTCGTGTGCTGGGGCTCACGACCGACCTCGCCGCGCTCGAGGGCGTCGTCGCCCGGCGCGCTCAGGAGGGCGCTGCGTGACGCTCGGCGGCGGCGGCCCCGTCGGCCGGGAGCTCGAGCAGCATCCGGTACGCACCCGCGAAGTACGACGGGTCGGCGAGCATCGCTTCGGTGCCGGCGAGGTAGAGCCGGAACAGGCGGTAGGCGTGCTCGCCGTGCCGGCTGCGGATCGCGTCGCGCCGCTCCTCGAGGCGCTCGTACCAGTGGCGGGACGTGCGCTGGTAGTTGCGCCGGTCGTCGAGCAGCGAGCACAGCTCGAGCGGTGACGAGATCACGGCTTCGATCAGACGCGGCAGGTAGACGCGACTCGTCCCGCCGCGAAAGACGTGCTTGCTCACGAACGCCGGCAGGACGAAGTCTGCGCGCGCCGACAGGAAGTCGAAGTACGCCCGGCCGCCCGGAACGAGCCAGGCGGCGAGGCGCGCCATCACGCCGCGGTAGTCGGCCAGCTCCTCGATCGCGCCGCACACCGTGATCGCGTCGTAGGGTGCCGCGGGGCGGTGCGCGAAGAAGTCCTCGAGCAGCAAGCGGACCGGCAGCCGCTCGGCGTCCACCACGGCGCGCTGCACGAAGGCGAGCTGCTGCCGCGACAGCGTGAGCCCGGTGACGTGCACGCCGCGCCGGCCCGCGTACCGGACGAACGGGCCCCAGCCGAAGCCGACGTCGAGCAGGCGGTCACCGGCGCGTAGCCCGAGACCCTCGAACGCGAGGCGCAGCTTGCGCTCGGTCGCGTCCTCGAGCGGCTCGTCGTCATGCTCGAAGACGCCGGGCGTGTAGGCGTTGTAGCTTTGCTCGACGAAGGCGAGCTGGATGTCGTCGGCGTCGTAGTGGTGCTGCACCCACCTGGCGCGCGCGCGCGTCCGGCCGACGAGCAGCGGCTCCAGCCGCCGCCAGAGGCCGATCCAGCGGCTCGCGTCGGTGAGGTGCGAGCGCAGCGCGACGACCGCACGCAGGTCTCCGTCGAGGTCGAGGTGCCGCTCCATGTAGGCCTCGCAGAGGCGCAGCTCGTCGAGCGAGCGCAGCGCGGCCATCCCCGCGTCGTCGCGGATCGCGACCGCGAACGCGGGCTCCTGGGCACCGAAGCGAACCGTCGAGCCGCTCGGCAGCCGGAGCTGCCAGGAGATCGGCGGCTGCTCGCCGAGGGTACGTCGCAGGAGGGAGATGAGCGTGCCCTCGTGCAGGCGAGCCCGGCCCGCATCGTCTCCGCTCAGCTTCACGCGTGGTCCCGGCCCGTAGCGAGCCATGCGGCCCCGGCCGCGAGCAGTCCGACCAGCGCGCCGGTGGAGACGTTCATCGCCGCGCAGTCCGGACCGCAACCCGGCGTCGCGGCGGAGAAGATCGCGGACGGCAGCATCACGAGTGCCCCGAACAGCCCGCCGCGCAGCCACCACGGGTGCGGCCAGGTGGTCGAGGCGACCACGACGCCGATCAGCATGCGCGCGACGTACCAGCCCCACACCGCGAGCGCGCCGTTGATGCGCACCCGGTCGAGCTTCTCCGGAACCGGGCCATGCAGCAGGAAGGGCAGCCAGGCGGCCGCCAGGCCGGCCGCAACACAGACCAGCCGGTACCGTCCAGCGAGGCTCATCGCAGGCCGAGGCGCTTCATCAGCCGCGACAGGTTCGACTGCGGCAGGCCGAGACGCCGCGCGGCGTCGGTCTGGCTGCCCCCCGCCGCGGCGAGCGCGCGCGTGACGCGCAGCCGGGTGAAGACGTCGATCGCTTCGCGCAAGTCGAGCTCGTCGGGAACGTCGTTGGCGCCGTTGCCCGCGTGCGCGGCACCAACATCCGGCTCGCGGATGTCGCGCGGCAGGTCCGCGACCCGGATCGTGGCGCCCCTGGTGAGGACGATCGCGCGCTCGACCGCGTTCTGCAGCTCGCGCACGTTGCCCGGCCACGGGTAGGCGCGCAGGCAGGCCAGCGTCTCGTCGGCGACCTGGAGCAACGGGCGGCCCATCTCGCGACAGAAGTGCTCGACGAAGTGCTCGACCAGACCCGGTACGTCCTCGAGCCGCTCGCGCAGGGCGGGCAGGTCGATCGTGATGACGTTCAGCCGGTAGTACAGGTCCTCGCGGAACGTTCGCTCGCGCACCGCCACGCGCAGGTCGCGGTTGGTCGCGGCGACGATGCGCACGTCGACGCGGATCGTCTTCTCGCCGCCCACGCGCTGGAACTCACGGTCCTGCAGCACGCGCAGCAGCTTGGCCTGCAGGCTCGGCGCCAGCTCGCCGATCTCGTCGAGAAACAGCGTACCGCCGTCGGCGAGCTCGAAGCGGCCCTTGCGCTGCGCGACCGCGCCGGTGAACGATCCGCGCTCGTGGCCGAACAGCTCGCTCTCCAGCAGCTCGGTGCTGAGCGCGGTGCAGTTGACCGCGACGAACGGGCCTTTTTCTCGCGTGCTCCAATGGTGGATCGCGCGCCCCACGACCTCCTTGCCGGTGCCGCTCTCGCCGAGCAGCAGCACGGTGCTCGACGAGCCAGCCGCGGTCGACGCGAGGTCGAGCACGGCGCGCATCGCACGGCTCGGCCCGAGCACCAGCTTGTAGCGCTCGCTCGCGGCCGCGCGGAGCTCGGCGTTGCTGCCGCGCAGCGCCGACACCGCGCGCGCGCGCTCCATGGCGCTCGCCGCGACCGCGCCGAACGCGGTCAGCAGCTCGAGATCGGCCTCGGTGAAGGCGTCGCGCCGGTTGGGGTTGATCGCCTCGATGATGCCGAGGATGCGCTCCTCGTGCGCGAGCGGCGCACAGAGGATCGCACGCGTCTGGAAGCCCGAGCTCTCGTCGATGCCCTTGAAGAAGCGCGGGTCGCGCGCGACGTCGTTGACGACCAGGCCCTCGCCGGTCTTCGCGACCCAGCCGGCGATGCCGACGCCGACCTCGACCTCGAACTCGTCGAGCTTCGCCGGGCCGCGCGACAGCACGAAGCGCACGCGCGTGCCGGTCGGGTCGATCAGGCCGATGCTCGCCGCCTCGAGGTCGAGCAAGGTGATCACCGCGTCGAGGATGGCGGCGAAGACGTCGGCCGGCTCGGCGTCGCCGGCGAGACGAGCGCTGGCGGCGACGAAGCCGCGCCAGCGCCGGTCGTTCGGGTCGCGGGGCGCGCTTGCTGCCATCGGCGGGGATGATCGTCAAATCTCGCGCCCCCGTCAATCAAGCGACTCCGCTGGACTCCGCTCCCGCGCGTGGGACTCGGCTGAACTCCGCTCCCGCGCGTGGGACTCGGCTGAACTCCGCTCCCGCGCGTGGGACTCGGCTGAACTCCGCTCCCGCGCGTGGGACTCCGCTGAACTCCGCTCCCGCGCGTGGGACTCGGCTGAACTCCGCTCCCGCGCGTGGGACTCGGCTGAACTCCGCTCCCGCGCGTGGGACTCCGCTGAACTCCGCTCCCGCGCGTGGGACGCCGCACGTCGCGTCCGCGGCCGGCTTTCACGCGACGCGGACAGGGCGCACCGCGGCGACCAGCACGCGCAGCGCCGACCCCACGCGGCGCGCGACCTCGACCGGCGGCTGCCGCGCCAGCACGTCGGACCAGATCTCCGCGCCGAGGGGTGCCTGGCACCCGTCTTCGTCCATCGCGCGCACGAAGCCCGCGAGGTCGAGCGCGCCGGTGCCCGGCACGAGGCGTCCGGTGAGGGTCGCCGCCATGTAGTCGGGCTCCGGTGCCGTCATCGCGGGCGAGTCGCAGAGCTGCAGCGCGACCACGCGCGCGCCGGACGCGCGCAGGCGCTCGAGTCCGCCCGGCGTGCGCGCCAGGTGCCAGGTGTCCACCGTGAGGCCGGCATTCGGGCGGTCGGCCGCGTCGAGGATGGCGAGGCACGTGTCGAGGTCGAGCGCCGAGCCTGGAAAGAACTCGAAGTGCAGCATCAGTCCCGCGTCCGCCGCCCGGTCGCAGAGCGCCCCGAAGGTGCGCGCGGCCTCGTCGATCGGCGGCGGCTCGCCCGGCCCCTCGACGACGCAGACCGATCGTGCGCCGACCGCCGCCGCGATCGCGAGCACCTCGTCGGCTGGAGGCACGTTGCGGCCGACCCGGATCCCGGGCCGCCAGCCCTGCAGGACTTCGACCTCGGCGACGGCGATGCCCGCGTCGGCGAGCCGGGCGCGCATGTCCGCGTCGGACAGCCCTTCGGCGCGCGCCCGGACGTGGTCGCGGACCCGCAGCGAGATCGCCGAGAAGCCCCCGGCGGCGGCCGCGGCGACGCGCTCGGCGAAGCTCGCGCCCGGAATCGTCCCGGCGCAGAGGACGAGATCGTCGGGGCCGAGCGGTCGGCGTGCGGTCACGGTCATGTCGTGCGACCGTCCGCCCCGAAGCGGCGCGCTGTCAAGCGCCGCCAGCGCCCGCCGGCGCCGCGAGCGGGGCGAAACCGGCGGAATTTCGCGGGGCCCGGGTATTCGCAGCCACAGCGCAGGTTTGTTGCAAACGCCCGTCTCAAGCCGTAACCAAGCCGTTCGCTGGGGCGGACCCGAGCACTCGGTCGGTCGTCCGTCCCTGGCGTCTCTCTCTCCAACTTGGGGTGCTCGATTGGCCGGGAAACCGCTGCGGATCTGTCTGCTCACCTACCGCGGAAATCCGCGCTCGGGCGGGCAGGGCATCTACGTCCGGCTGCTCAGCCAGGAGCTGCGCCAGCTCGGCCACGAGGTCGACGTCTGGAGCGGGCCGCCCTACCCGGAGCTGGCCGACGGCGTGCGCCTGGTGAAGGTCCCGAGCCTCGACCTGTGGGACGAGACCGCGCTCTTCCGCCGCCCGACGCTGCGCGAGCTGCGCGACCCGATCAACGTCTCGGAGTACGCGCACACCGTGACCGGCGGCTTCCCGGAGCCGCTCACGTTCTCCCGCCGCGTCGCCCGCAAGTTCCAGCGCGAGGCGCACGCCCGGCACTACGACGTCGTGCACGACAATCAATGCCTCGGTCCCGGGCTGCTCGCGATGCGCCCCCACCTGCCCGTCGTCGCGACCATCCACCACCCGGTGACGATGGACTTCCGCATCGCGATGAAGGCCGCCTCGACGTACGTCAAGCGCTGGGGGCTGCGTCGCTGGTACAGCTTCCTGCCCGTGCAGCAGCGGGTGTCCCGAGCGCTCGACCGCGTTCTCACGGTCTCCGAAGCCTCGGCGCGCGACCTGCAGACCGACTACGGCATCGCGGGCGATCGCCTGCGGGTGGTCGGCAACGGCATCAACCTCGACGTCTTCCACCCGATCTCGGGGATCGAGCGCCGTCCGGACCGGCTCATCACCACGCTCTCCGCCGACTCCCCTCTCAAGGGCTTTCCGTATCTGCTCGAAGCGCTCGCGGAGCTGCGCCGCACGCGGCCCACTCTCGAGCTGAAGGTGATCGGCTCGCCCGGATTGCGCACCCAGACCGCGAAGCTGGTCGACCAGCTCGGTCTCGAGGACGCCGTGCACTTCACCGGGCGCGTCGCAGCGGAGGAGATCGCGCGAGCGTACGCCGAGTCGACGGTCGCGGTCGTGCCGTCGCTCTACGAGGGCTTCGGCTTTCCGGCGGGCGAGGCGATGGCCTGCGAGGTCCCGGTGGTCTCGACGACGGCCGGCGCGCTCCCGGAGGTCGTGGGACGCGACGGCAAGGCGGGGCTGCTCGTGGCGCCCGGCTCGGCACCCGAGCTCGCACGTTCGATCGGCGCGCTGCTCGATGCACCGGAGCTGCGTCGCGCGATGGGCGCCGCCGGCCGCGCGCGCGTGCTCGAGCTGTTCACCTGGCGGCGCGCGGCCGAGTGTACCGTCGAGTCGTATCGCGAGCTGATCGGCAGGCACGCGCACGGACAGGCGCTGGCATGCTGACCGTCGAGTTCGAGCGCCTGAACCTGAAGCCCGGCACGCGCGTGCTCGACGTGGGCTGTGGCGGTGGTCGGCACTCGCGCGGCGTCCGCGCGCTGCCCGGCGTCACCGCGGTCGCGCTCGACTTCGGCAGGAAGGAGATCGTCGACACCGCGGCGTCGCTGCGCGAGCTCGACGCGTTGCCGCCCGCGGTCGGCGGGTCGTCGCCCGAGGCGGGCCCGTGGGGAGCGTTCCAGGGCAGCATCTACGAGCTGCCGTTCGCGACCGCCGCCTTCGACTGCGTGATCATCTCGGAGGTCCTCGAGCATCTGGCGGAGGACGAGCGCGCGCTGTGCGAGGTCTCGCGCGTGCTGAAGCCGGGCGGCGTGCTCGCCGTCTCCGTTCCGCGCACGCTGCCCGAGGCCGTGTGCTGGGCGCTCTCGAGGCGCTACCGCAACACGCCGGGCGGGCACGTACGCATCTACCTGCGCTCGACGATCAAGGGGCTGCTCGAGCGCAACGGCTACCGGATCTTCGCGAGCCACTTCGCGCACGCGCTGCACGCGCCGTACTGGTGGCTGAGGTGCCTGGTCGGTGTCGACCGCGAGAAGGCGCTGCCGGTCGAGCTCTACCATCGCATGCTGGTCTGGGACCTGATGTCCCGGCCGCGCATCACGCGTCTCGTCGAGGAGGCGCTGAACCCCCTGATCGGCAAGAGCATCGTGCTCTACGCCGTCAAAGGATGACGCCGATGCGAGGACGCGCGAAGCTGGGCATGGAGGCGAAGCGAGGACCGCTCACGCACCTCGAGTTCGAGCAGAGTGCGGCGTGGATCTCGTCGCAGCAGCTGCCGAGCGGCGAGATTCCGTGGCAGCGCGGCGGCAAGACCGATCCGTGGGACATGGTGCACGCGGCGATGGGCCTCGCCGTCGCAGGACGCCACGCGGAATCGACCGCGGCCTACCGATTCCTCGCGCGCACGCAGAACGAGGACGGCTCGTGGCCCGGCGAGTGGCGCGGTGAAGCCGTCAGCAACGCGACGCGCGAGACCAACCACGCGGCCTACGTCGCGACCGGCGTGTGGCACCAGTTCACGGCGAAGCCCGACGCCGACCTGCTCGCCGAGCTGTGGCCGATGGTGTCCAGGGCGACCGACTTCGTGGTGCGGCACCAGCTGCCGTGCGGTGGCATCGCCTGGGCGCTCGACCCGCACGGTAAGCCGTGGCGCGCGCCGCTGATCACCGGCACGTCGTCGATCCATGGCAGTCTCGTGTGCGCCGTGCGCGTCGCCGAGCGTCTCGGCATCGCCCGCCCGGCGTGGCGTCAGGCGCGCGAGGGCATCGTCCGGCTGCTGCGCTACGACCGCGCGCGCTTCGAGAAGGACGACCTGCCGGAGCCGCAAGGCCGCCACTCGATGGACTGGTACTACCCGGTCCTCGGCGGCGCGCTGCGCGGCCGTGAAGGGCGCTTGCACCTCCTCGACGCGACGCAGAACGCGACCTTCATCGAGGACGGCGTCGGCTGCCGCTGCGTCAAGGACCGTCCGTGGTACACCGTTGCCGAGAGCTGCGAGCTCGCGCTCGCATTCGACTCCGTCGGCCTGTCCGGACGTGCCCGGCAGGTCGTGCTCTGGATGCGCGACCAGCGGCTCGAGAACGGCAGCTACTGGACCGGCACCACGCACCCCGACCGCATCCGCTGGCCCGAGACCGAGCAGACGACGTGGACCGCGGCGACGGTGCTCCTCGCGCACGACGCGCTCGCGGGAGACAACGCCACGCGGACGTTCTTCCGCGATCTCGCGGGCGACGACCTGGGCGTCGTGGCGGCACCGTCCCTGCGCGCGGAGCGGGTGGCGCAGGAGGGGCCGCGGCGCGTGCCGGCGCACGTCGACGTCGAGGATCCGGCGTTCGACGTCTGAGCCGGCTCCACGAGCGGCGACGCAGTCGTCGCAGCCCCGAAGGTCGAATGCCCGCGGCGTCGCAGCCACGGGGGGCAGATCGCGTCGACGTGCGGCGCGGCTCGCGTCAGATCGCGTCGGACCCGCCGCACGGCTCGCGTCAGGTCGCGTCCGACCCGCCGCACGGCCTGCGTCAGATCGCGTCGGACCCGCCGCACGGCTCGCGTCAGGTCGCGTCCGACCCGCCGCACGGCCTGCGTCAGATCGCGTCGGATACCCCGTGCACGAACAGCGGCTCGACACCGAAGTCCGCGGCGTCGCGCGCCAGCTCCTCGTCGCTCGGCGCCACCACGGGCAGGCTCGCCGCCTCGAGGATCAGCGGCAGGATGGTCGCGTCGCTCGAGCTGTTGAGGAACACGCCCGGACGCGCGAGGACGTAGTGGACGGCGCGGCGGATCGCGTTGCGGTCGCGGAGCGGCATGTACCAGCTGAAGCGCTTCCCGGTGTCCTCGTCGCGCCAGCGCCGGCGCGCGACCGACTTGATGGTCTGCAGCGCCACGCCGCGGGCTCGGCACGCGGCGTCGAGGCGCTCGAAGTCGGCCGCGTACTCCGGCTGCGCCATCATGGCGCGGTTGTACGGTGCCAGCACCGAGTCGAACGGGAAGCGCTCGAGCGCGTGCAGGTGCATGGCCGGGGCCTGCGTGCCGTGCCCGGTGACCCCGAGGAAGCGCACCAGGCCCTCGTCGCGTGCGCGCACCAGCGCCTCGAGCGCGCCGCCGGGTCCGAGCGCCGTCTGCCACTCGTCCTCGTCCACCAGGTTGTGCAGCTGGATCAGGTCGACCTGCTCGACGCCCATGCGCTCGAGCGAGCGCTCCAGCTCGGCGCGCGCGCCGTCCGCGGTGCGCTGGCCGGTCTTGGTCGCGAGGAAGACCTCCGCGCGGCGGCGCGACAGGAACGGTGCGAGCCGCAGCTCGGCGTCGCCGTAGCTTGCCGCGGTGTCGACGTGATCGACGCCGGCCGCGCGGACCTGCTCGAGCAGCGCATCGGCGCGCTCCTGCCGCATGCTGGCGAGCGCCGCCGCCCCGAAGAGTACGCGCGTGCTGTGGTGGCCGGTGCGTCCGAAGGGAATCCGCTCGATCATCGCTCACCCCCTGCGCCGGGATAGCACGGCGCAGGGGGTGAGCGACGCCCCGCCGCGGGGCGCGACGGTGGAGCCGCGTCCGGCGAAGGCGCAGCTCTCAGCGACGACGCAGGACGCCGAGCGTCTTCGTGCCGGGCAGCTCCTCGAAGAGTCCCAACGCGAGTGCGCGGCGGTAGATCTCGATCGGCGCCTGCCCGCCGTCGTTCGGGTCCGGGAACAGGTCGTGGATCGCGAGCACGCCACCCCGGGCGATCTTGCCCGACCACGACTCGTAGTCGGCGTGCGCGGCGGCGTGGCTGTGGCCGCCGTCGATGAACACCATCCCGAGGTCGCCGACGACGAAGCGCGCGGCCACGGGCGACGGCGCCACCACGGGGATCGCCGTGTCGTCGAGTCCCGCCAGGTGCAGCGTGCGGCGCAGCTCGGGCAGCGAATCGAGGCGCCCGACGCGCGCGTCGAACAGGTCCGCATCGTGGTACTCCTCGCCGACCTGGTGCTCCTCCGAGCCGCGGTGGTGGTCCACGCAAAGCAGCAGCCCGCCTGCGGCCTTCACGCCGGAGCCGAGGTAGACGGTCGACTTGCCGCAGTAGCTGCCGATCTCGACCACCGGGCCGAGCGGTGCGCACTCGCGGCCCAGGTCGTGCAAGCGGCGGCCTTCGTCGTCGTCGAGGAAGCCCTTGCAGGCGAGGGCGACGGCGTGTGCGTTCGGATCCACGACTGCTCTCTAGCGAACGGGTGCGTCCGCGTCAGGCCTCGGGCTCCATGGTCAGCTCGATCACCGTTGCGAACTCGTCGATCACCGACGCCGGGACCCGGATCGTGAGCTCGCCCATCGGGTTCGCCTTGAAGAGGGTGTCGAGAACCGCGCAGCGCGCCCGGTGCTCGAGCGGGGTGTCGGTGCCGACGGCGCGCACGGCCTTCACCCTGCGAACCGGGATGTTGCGCACCTTCACGCTCTCGTACGGGCGCGCCAGGACGTGCAGGAAGATGCGGTCTCCCTTGCGCGTCGTCGGACCGTCGAACTGCCACGGCTCGAGGCCGGGCGTCGTATCGAGGATCGCGTCGCCGTTGCGACGCATCCAGCGCGTGATCGCGTCGAGGCGCTCGACCTGGTTCGGCGGCAGGCTGCCGTCACCCGTGGGGCCGACGTTGAGCAGCAGGTTGCCGCCGCGCGACGCCACCTCGCAGATGGTGTGGATCAGGTCGTGCGACGACTTCTCGTCGGTGTCCGACGGGTTGTAGCCCCAGCTCTCGTTCATGGTGAGGCACGTCTCCCAGGCGCGCGCCGGTGGGAGCGCCGGGACGAACTGCTCGGGCGTGTCGTAGTCGCCGCAGCCGGGCAGGCGGTCGTTGATCAGGATGCCGGGCTGCAGCTCGCGGATCATCTTCTCGAGCTCCAGCGAGCGCCACATGGCGCCGGTCCGCTCCCAGCCGCCGTCGAACCAGATGACGTCGATCTTCCCGTAGCTGGTCAGCAGCTCGCGCACCTGCCCGAACACGTACTCGAGGTAGCGCGCCCACTGCTCTTCGGTCGGCTTCGACTCCGTGCCGAAGCGGTACGGACGGCTCGCGTCGGTGAACGCGGGATAGTCGGGGTGGTGCCAGTCCGACAGCGAGTAGTAGAAGCCGACCTTGAGCCCGGCGGCGCGCGTCGCCTCGACGAACTCGCGCACGATGTCGCCCCCGTACGGTCCGCGCGCGACCGAGAAGTCCGACAGCTTCGTATCGAACATCGAGAAGCCGTCGTGGTGGCGCGTGGTGAAGACGGCGTAGCGCATGCCCGCGCGCTTCGCGGCTTCGAGCCAGATCCGCGGGCTGCCGGGCTGCGGACAGAATGTCGTCGCGGTCGACTGATAGTCCGCCACCGGCAGGTCCTGGCAGCGGGGCAGCGCCTGGTTGCCGCCGACCAGCGGCCACGACAGCTCGAGGCCGCGCGTGCTGCAGTGACCCCAGTGGATGAACATCCCGAGACGAGCGCCCGCGAACCAGTCCGACATGCAACCGCGTCATCGCACGCGCGCGTGCCCCGCGCCAGAGCGAAGCGTCCGGCTGCGGCGGGGATCATCGTTGCCGCAGGTCGCGCGGCGACGCCGCGTCCGCTAACTGCCGCCGAGGAGGATCCCGTGTCGTACACCTGCTTCGCGGTCGAGAACGTCGGCAAGATCGCGCACGTCAAGCTGACGCGCGCGGCCGAGCTGAACACCATGACGCCAGCCTTCTGGTCGGAGCTGCCGCAGATCGTGAACGGAATCAGCGACGAGGGGCGCGCCCGCGCGATCGTCCTGTCCTCGACGGGCAAGCACTTCACGGCCGGGATGGACCTCTCCGTGTTCACCGGCGACTCGGGCGTCGCGTCGTCCGCCGGTGCGGGCGACGGCGTGGAGATCGGACGCACCCGCGCGAACCTGCGCCTGATCGTGCTGCATCTGCAGGACAGCTTCAACGCGCTGGAGCGCGCGCGCATGCCGGTGCTGGCCGCGGTCCAGGGCGGCTGCATCGGCGGCGGCGTCGACATGGTGAGCGCCTGCGACATGCGCTACGCGACCGCCGACGCGTTCTTCTGCATCCAGGAGATCAACATCGGCATGACCGCCGACGTCGGTACGCTGCAGCGCCTGCCGAAGATCGTCCCCGAGGGCGTCGTCCGCGAGCTCGCCTACACCGGCCGCCGCATGTCGGCTGCCCGTGCGCGCGAGGTCGGGCTGGTCAACGAGGTCTACCCGGATCAGGCGGCGATGCTCGCCGGCGTGATGGAGATCGCCGAGGAGATCGCGCACAAGAGCCCGCTCGCGATCTGGGGCTCGAAGGAGATGATCACCTACGCGCGCGACCACTCGGTCGCGGACAGCCTGAACTACGTCGCGACCTGGCAGACCGGCATGTTCCAGGCCGGCGACATGATGGAATCGTTCGCCGCGAAGACCGAGAGGCGCGCGCCGCGCTTCGACGACCTGCTCCCCTCGCCGCGCAAGATCTGAGGGTTCCGGCGTCGCCGGCACCGGGTGGAGGCGAGGCCCTGCCCGCTGCCGCTCACTCCACGGTGACGCTCTTGGCGAGGTTGCGCGGCTGATCGACGTCGCGCCCGAGCGCGACCGCGGTCTCGTAGGCGAGCAGCTGCAGCGGGATCGTGAGCAGGATCGGGCTCAGCACCGGCTCGGTGTGCGGCACGACGATCACGTCGTCGACCTTCGTCGGCAGCGACTCGTCGCCCGGCTGCGTGATCGCGACGACCGGTCCGCGCCGCGCGCGGATCTCCTCGATCGACGACAGCGACTTCTCGTACAGGTCGTCCTGCGGCAGCACGACGTACGTCGGCGTGTCCGGCGAGACCAGCGCCAGCGGTCCGTGCTTCAGCTCCGACGCCGGGTAGGCCTCGGCGTGCACGTACGAGATCTCCTTCAGCTTCTGCGCGCCCTCGAGCGCGACCGGGTAGGCGTGCGTGCGCCCGATGAAGAACGCCGAGGCGTGCTGCATGTACTTGACGGCGAGCGCGCGGACGCGCTCGCGCTCGCGGAGCACCGCGCGCACCTGCTCGGGAATGCGGCCGAGCGCCGCGACGACGCGCTTGCCGTCGGCGGCGGACAGGTCGCGCACCCGGCCGAGGTTCAGCGCCAGCAGTGCCGTGCACAGCAGCGTCGAGGTGAACGCCTTGGTCGAGGCGACCGCGATCTCCGGCCCGGCGTGCATGTAGATGCCGCCGTCGCACTCGCGCGCGACCTGACTGCCGACGGTGTTGACGATGCCGAGCGCACGACCACCCTTGCGCCGGACCTCCCGCACCGCCGCGAGCGTGTCGGCGGTCTCGCCCGACTGGCTGACCGCGACGTAGAGCGTCTCGCGCTCGATCACCGGGTTCCGGTAGCGGAACTCCGACGCCGGCTCGGCGTCGGCCGGGATGCGCGCCAGCATCTCGATCATGTGCGCGCCGGCGAGCCCGGCGTAGTACGCCGAGCCGCAGCCGAGGATCTTGACGCGGCGGATGTCGAGCAGGTCGCGCGCGCCGAGGTTGAGCCCGCCGAGGTGCGCCGTGCCGAACTGCGCGTCGAGCCGGCCCTTCAGGGTGCGCTCGCAGGTCTCGGGCTGCTCGAGGATCTCCTTCAGCATGAAGTGCGCGTGCTCGCCGCGGTCGTAGGCCTCGAAGCCCCACGGCACGGTCGCGGGGCTCTTCTGCGTCGGCTCGTCGTCGAGCGTGGACGTGCGGAAGCCGCCGGCCTCGATCGTCGCGATCTCGCGGTCGTCGAGGTAGACGATCTGCTGCGTGTGGCGGACCAGTGCCGCGACGTCGGACGCGACGAACATCTCCTTGTCGCCGATGCCGATCACGACCGGGCTGCCGTTGCGCGCGGCGACGATGCGGTCCGGGTGGCGGCCGTCGATCACGACGATCCCGTACGTGCCCTGCACCGAGCGCAACGCCTCCCGCACCGCCTGCTGGAGATCGCCGTCGTACGCCGCCTCGATCAGGTGCGCGAGGACCTCGGTGTCGGTCTCGGAGCGGAAGGTGTGGCCCGCCGCCGTGAGCTCCGCCCGCAGCGCCGCGAAGTTCTCGATGATGCCGTTGTGCGCGACCGCGATCTCGCCCGAGCAGTCGGCGTGCGGGTGTGCGTTGGCGTCGGTCGGCTCGCCGTGCGTCGCCCAGCGCGTGTGTGCGATGCCGGTGGTGCCGCGGACGCCGCGCTTCGGCAGCGTCGCCTCGAGGCGCGCGATGCGTCCGGACGACTTGTGCAGCTTGACGCCGCCGCGGCCGATCACCGCGATGCCGGCCGAGTCGTAGCCCCGATATTCGAGGCGGTGCAGCCCGGCGAGCAGCAGCGGGGTCGCGTCCTGGCGGCCGACGTATCCGACGATTCCACACATGGGTCGATGCTCCGTGTTCGGGGGTCAGCCGTAGACGAGGCGCCGGATCTGGCGCGCGGTCAGCGGCGGGGCGGCGAAGCGCCGCGCGCGCAGCTCGGCGCCGATGCGCTCCCAGATGGCGTCGTTGCGCAGCTCCTCGGCCTGCAGCTCGGCGTGGCGGCGGGCGACGAACTGCTCGACGGTCTCGGAGAAGTGGTCGAGGGTCTCGCGGACCACCTTCTCGAGCTCCGAGCCGTCGCCCCGGCTGATCCGGGCGAGGTGCGCGAGCAGGTCATCGGGGCCGCCTCCGTCCGTCATGGGCGACGAATGAAGCAGTTTGTCGGGCGGGGAGCGAGAAATTTGCCCGAAGTCGGGCAGGATCGGTGAAATATGGGCGTATCGACGCTCGCGCCGGCGCGCGGGTTGCGACGCGGGGCCCGGGACCGCGATGGTAGGCGGAAGGAGGGCAGGGAGATGTCGATCGAGCAGGACCTGGACCAGCAGCTCAAGCAGGCGTTACGCGACAAGGACCAGCCCACGCTGGACGTCGTGCGGATGATCAAGTCGAAGGTCCAGGAGCGTCGCACCGCCAAGGGCTTCGCGGGCGAGGTCGACGACGCTCTGGTGCGCGACGTGATCGGCGCCTACCGCAAGCAGCTGCAGAAGGCGGTCGAGGAGTACGAGAAGCTCGGCGAGCGCGGGGCCGAGCAGCTCGGGAAGCTGCGCTTCGAGATCGAGTTCGCGAGCCGCTTCCTGCCCGCGACCATGGGCGACGACGAGCTGCGCGTGCTGGTCGCGGAGCGCATCGCGGCGCTCGGCGTGAGCGACGCGAAGCAGGTCGGCAAGCTGGTCGGCGACGTGATGAAGACGCACCGCGGGAAGGTCGAGGCCGGCGACGTGAAGCGCATCGCCGAGGCGATCCTCGCGGGCGGCTGAGCGTGCGGCGCCGCGCGGTCGCGGGGCGCGCGACGCCGGCCTGGACCACGATCCGCATCGCCGGCGCCTTCGGCGACTGGCCCGCGGGCGGCTACCTCACCAGTGCCAGCGTGCCGAGGTTGAACGACAGGCCGTAGTCCTCGAACGGGATGCCGCCCGGGCCTTCGTCGCCGGCCAGCATCCCGACCGCGAGGAAGACCAGCATGATCGGCACGCCGAGCCGCTGAGAGACGGGGCTCAGCAGCACCGCCGCGAGCAGCAGGACGCCCGCTGCGGTCATGAGGATCGGGCCCGCCGTCAGATCCATGACGTCGCCTCGATGCGCGTGCCGCACGACCTCCGCACGCCGCTTAAAGTAGGGCAGGTTTCCGGGCTTGCCAACGCGCGTGACGACGCGCGCGGAACTGCGCTAGGACGGTAGCGATGGATCTCGGTATCGACCTCGGAACGTCCAGCGTCAAGCTGCTGCTGGTCGACGACGCGGCCCGCGCGGTCGACGAGCAGAGCGCGCCGCTCGACGTCGCGCGCCCGTACCCCGGCTGGTCCGAGCAGGACCCCGAGGACTGGTGGCGCGCGACCGACACGGCCGCGCTGGCGCTGCGCGCGCGCCGTCCCGCGGAGATGGCCCGCGTGCGCGCGATCGGACTCGCCGGACAGATGCACGGCGCGACGCTGCTCGACGCGCGCGACCGCGTGCTGCGCCCGGCGATCCTGTGGAACGACGGCCGCAGCGCACCGCAGTGCCGGGAGCTCGAGCGGCGCGAGCCGCGCACGCGCGCCGTCACCGGCAACAAGGCGATGCCGGGCTTCACCGCGCCGAAGCTGCTCTGGGTCGCCGAGCGCGAGCCGGACGTGTTTCGGCAGGTGGCGCGCGTGCTCCTGCCGAAGGACTACCTCCGGCTGCGGCTCTCGGGCGACGCGGCGAGCGATCCGTCGGACGCGGCCGGTACGCTGTGGCTCGACGTCGCGGCGCGCGCGTGGTCGCCGGCGATGCTCGCCGCGACGAACCTCGACGAGCGGGCGATGCCGCGCCTGCACGAGGGCTCCGAGCCGACGGGAACGATCCGCGACGCGGTCGCCGACGCGTGGGGCGTGCCGCGCGGCGCGATCGTGGCGGCGGGCGCCGGCGACAACGCGGCAGGCGCGGTCGGTGCCGGCGTGATCCGTCCCGGCGACGCCTTCCTCTCGCTCGGCACGTCGGGCGTCTACTTCGTCGCCGGCGACCGCTTCGCGCCCAATCCCGAGCGCGCCGTGCACGCGTTCTGCCACTGCCTGCCGCGGACGTGGCACCAGATGTCGGTGCTGCTCAGCGCCGCGAGCTGCCTCACCTGGATCGCGCACGCGACCGGGGCCGCGAACGAGGCGGCGCTGCTCGACGAGATCGCGCGCGCCGACGACCGCGACCCCGGCGTGCTGTTCCTGCCGTACCTGTCGGGCGAGCGCACGCCGCACGACGACGCGAACGCGCGCGGCGTGCTGGTCGGAATGACGCAGGCGACCACGCGCGCCGACCTCGGACGTGCGGTGCTCGAGGGCGTCGCGCTCGCGTTCGTCGACGCACAGGACGCGCTGCTGGCCGCCGGCACGACGATCGGACGCATGTCCGTGATCGGCGGCGGCGCGCGCAGCGCGCTCTGGGGGCGGATCCTCGCGAGCGCGCTCGACCGCGAGCTCGACTACCACGCGGGTGCCGAGCACGGACCGTCGTTCGGCGCCGCACGCCTCGCGCGCCTCGCGGCCACGGGGGAGGATCCGCGCGACGTCTGCACGCCGCCGCCGGTCGCGCACACCATCGCACCCGATCCGGCGCTGCGCGCGCGCTACGCGGCGAGGATCGAGCCGTTCCGAAGGCTGTACCGTGATCTGCGCGACGGCTTCGCCGCGCTTGCGTCGCCGGTGTCGGGGGAGGAGTGACAGCACCCATGGGCAAGCCGTACTTCGAGGGCATCGAGAGAATTCGATACACCGGTCCCGACGGCACCGAGCCGCTCGCGTACCACTGGTACGACCCCGATCGCGTGGTGCTCGGCAAGGCGATGCGCGACCACCTGCGCATCGCCGTCTGCTGGTGGCACACGTTCTGCTGGCCCGGCACCGACATGTTCGGCGCCGGGGCGTTCGAGCGTCCGTGGTTCGGCGACGGCGACCCGATGGCGCTCGCGACGCGCAAGAACGAGGTCGCGTTCGAGTTCCTCGAGAAGCTCGGCGTACCGTTCTTCACCTTCCACGACCGCGACGTCGCACCCGAGGGCGCGACGCTCGCCGAGACCAACGCGAACCTCGACCGCATGCTCGACCAGCTCGAGCGTGGCATGGAGCGCACCGGTGTCGGGCTCCTGTGGGGCACCGCCAACCTGTTCGGTCACCGTCGCTACGCAGCCGGTGCGGCGACCAACCCCGACCCCGAGGTGTTCGCCTACGCCGCGGCCCAGGTGAAGAAGGCGATGGACGCGACGCACCGCCTGGGCGGCGCGAACTACGTGCTCTGGGGCGGCCGCGAGGGGTACGACACGCTGCTCAACACCGACCTGCGCCGCGAGGCGCAGCAGCTCGGCCGCTTCCTGACGATGGTCGTCGAGCACAAGCACAGGACCGGCTTCGGCGGCACCCTGCTCATCGAGCCGAAGCCGATGGAGCCGACCAAGCACCAGTACGACTTCGACGCCGCGACCGTGCACGCGTTCCTGTGCCGCTTCGGGCTCGAGCGGGAGATCAAGCTCAACGTCGAGGTGAACCACGCGACGCTCGCCGGGCACAGCTTCCAGCACGAGCTCTCCTACGCCGCGGCGAACGACCTGCTCGGCAGCGTCGACGTGAACCGCGGCGACCCGCAGAACGGCTGGGACACCGACCAGTTCCCGAACAGCGCGGACGACGCGACGCTTGCGCTCTACGTGATCCTCCGCGCGGGCGGCTTCTCGACCGGCGGCTGCAACTTCGACGCGAAGCTGCGCCGCCAGAGCGTCGCCCCGGACGACCTCTTCCACGCGCACGTCGGCGGCATCGACACGCTCGCGCGCGGTCTGCTCGGGGCCGCGCGGCTGATCGAGGACGGTACGCTCGCAGCGCGTCTCGACGAGCGCTACGCGGGCTGGGACACGCCGCTCGGCCGCGACATCCTCGGCGGCGCTCACGATCTCGCGAGTCTCGCGGCCCTGGTGCGCGAGCGTGGCCTCGACCCGAGGCCGGTGTCCGGACGGCAGGAGCTGCTCGAGAACGTCGTCCAGCGCGTCACCGCGCGGACCTCGTGAGCGCGCGCAGGGGAGGCGGGGCCATCCGCGGGTGGTCGAGGCTCGGCGCGACGGTGCTCGCGGCGGTGCTGGGGTGCGCGACGGGTGATGCGCCGGCCGGGGATGCACCGGCCCCGCCCGCCGCGCCGG
>VGTK01000049.1 GCA_016874715.1 Deltaproteobacteria bacterium
GCGCTGTCCACGCAGGGCGGTGCTGCGGGCGCCTCGTACTTCTTCGACGACGAGACCTACCTCGGCGTCGCGCCGTCGATCTACGACACGACCTACGGAATTCCCGGCGCCCCCTCGACCTTCATCAAGCTGCGCCAGACACGTCTCGACGTCGCCGGCGCGATCGGCTCGCCCTTGCCGAAGATCTCCACGATCAAGGGGCGGCTCGGCCTGGTCGACTACAACCACGACGAGCTCGAGCTGACGGCGAGCGAGGGCGCGATCATCGGGACCAAGTTCGAGAACCGCGGCTACGACCTGCGCTTCGACGCCCTGCACGAGCAGATCGGACCCTTCGAGGGCGCCTTCGGCTTCGAGAGCTACTACTCGGACTTCGACGCCTCCGGTGCGGAGGCGTTCATGCCGCCGAACAAGACCGCGACCCAGTCGCTGTTCGGCTTCGAGGAGGTGCTGCTCGAGCCGGTGCGCCTGCAGTTCTCCGGGCGCCTCGACTTCTCGACGATCGAGGCGGCGGCCGCGGAGGACTTCGGCCCCGCCGACTCGCGCGACTTCGTCACCGGCGGCGCGTCGGCGGGTGCGATCGTGAACCTTTCCGATCCCTACTCGGTCGCGCTCAACCTGGTCTACTCGCAGCGGCCGCCGAACGCGCAGGAACTGTACGCGAACGGCCCGCACCTCGCGACGCAGCAGTTCGAGATCGGCGACCGCAACCTTTCCGCCCAGGAGGCCTTCGGCGTCGAGCTCGTCGCTCGCAAGAGCCTCGGCAGGATCACCGGCTCCGTCGGCGGCTACTACAACCGCTTCAACAACTTCATCGACCTGCTGCCGACCGGCGAGTTCGTCGACACGTCGGACAACGACCACGGCCACTCGCACGGCGGCGACCCGATCATCCCGGTGTTCGCCTTCGAGAGCGTGCCCGCGACCTTCGCCGGTATGGAAGCGGAGGCCGTCGTCCACCTCCTCGATGGCGATCCGTACACCGTCGACATCGGATTCCAGGCCGACTACGTCTCCGCGCGCAATCGCGACACCGACGAGGCGCTGCCCTACCTGCCGCCGTTCCGCCTGGGCAGCAGCTTCCGCTTCGCGTGGGAGGCGTTCACCAGCGAGGTGTCGATCCTCTGGGCGCGCCAGCAGCGGGTGACGCCCGAGTTCATCCTGCCGACCGACGCGTACGTGATGCTCGACATCGACCTCGGGTACACCTTCGACCTCGGTCCGACGGCGGTCGATGTCTTCGCGCGTGCATCGAACCTGCTCAACCAGGATGCGCGCGTGTCGACGTCCACCTTGAAGGACGTGGCGCCGTTGCCGGGGGTCGGAGCGCTCGGCGGCTTCCGGCTGCGCTTCTGACGCGGGAGTCGCTGCCCATCCTTCTTCTGCTGCTCTTCCTCTCCGGCGCCGCGGGGCTGGTCTACCAGGTTCTGTGGATGCGGCAGCTGTCGGTCGCCCTCGGCGCGACCGCGCACGCCGCAGCCGCCACCCTGGCGATCTTCTTCGCGGGGCTCGGGCTCGGCAGCTACCTGTGGGGCGAGCGCGCCGCCGCGACGCCGAACCCGCTGCGGGGCTACGCCCGGCTCGAGCTGGGCGTCGGCCTCGCGGCGCTGGGGTTCTTCTGGGTCGAGCCGGTGACTGCGCTCCTCGAGAGGGTCCTGCACGCCCCCGGTCTCGCCAGCGGTGTCGTCGCGGTCCTGCTGCTGGTGCCGCCGGCGGTCTTCATGGGCGGAACGCTGCCGATGATGGGCGAGCACATGATCCGCAGCCGCGAGCAGCTCGGCCGCACCGGCGCGCTCCTCTACGCGGTGAACACTGCCGGCGGCGCCACTGGCGCGCTCGCGGCGGGGTTCTACCTGCCGGCCCGGCTCGGTGTGCGGGGGTCGTGTGCGCTCGCGATCGGCGCGAGCCTGCTCACCGCGGCGGCCGCGGCGTGGCTCTCTCGCGCGCCCTCCTCGGCACGGCGCGCGACGGGACCCGACGCCGAGCGGCGACCGGCAGCAGCGGCTGCTGCCGATGGGCGGCAGAGCGCGCGGCTGCTGCGGCTGGCGTTCCTGTCCGGCTTCGTCGCACTCGGCCTCGAGGTGCTTTGGACGCGGATGTTCGCGCAGGTGCTGCACAACTCCGTCTACTCGTTCGCGGCGATCCTGGTGGTCTTCCTGGTCGCCCTGGGCAGCGGGGCGGTGCTGGCGCGTCGCCTGTGCCGCGCGCCCTGGCCACCGCAGGCGATCCTGGTGGCGCTGCTGGCCGCGAGCGGCGTCGCGGTCGGCCTCACCCCGCGCTGGTTCGTCCACGTGACCGACGGCATGTCGTACGTCGCTCCCGGTGCGACGTGGTCGGGCTACGTCGCTGCGGTGTTCGGCAAGGCGGCTCTCGTGCTTCTGCCGCCCGGAATCCTGCTCGGGACCACCTTCCCCTACCTGCTGCGCCTGGCGTCGCCCGCGGCGGGAAGCGCCGGCAAGGCGATCGGTCGCCTGGGCGCGGCCAACACCGCCGGAGCCATCGCCGGCTCGCTGACCGCGGGATTCGTCGTGCTGCCCTGGCTGGGGCTCTGGGGCGGGATCAAGAGCCTCGCGCTGGTCTACCTCGTGACCGCCGCTCATCTGGCCCCGGGTGAGGGCAGCAGGTGGCCGCTGCGGGGCCTCGCGCTGGCCGCCGTGCTGGCGTTCGCGACCGTCCTCGACCCGACCCGTCTGCCGCTCGCGCGCATCGATGCACGCGCCGGAGAGGTCCTCCACGCGGCCTGGGAGAGCGCGCACGGCATCACTGCGGTGGTCGAGAAGAAGGATTCCCTGCAGATCCGGCTGGACGGCTACTACACCCTCGGGGGGACGTCGGCGCTGAGCTACGAGAAGACGCAGGCCGACGTTCCCCTCCTGCTGCATCCCTCGCCCAGGTCGGTCTTCTTCATCGGGCTCGGAACGGGGATCACGGCCGGTGCCGCGCTCGCGCACGACGTCGAGCGCGTGGTCGCCGCCGAGCTGGTGCCCGACGTCGTCACCGCGTCGCGCGAGCACTTTGCTGCCTTCACCGGAGGTCTGTTCGACGATCCGCGCGCCGTGGTGCGCGTCGGCGACGGTCGTCGTCTACTGCGCGCCGAGCCTGCCACCTACGACGTCATCGTGTCCGACCTCTTCATTCCCTGGCAGGCGGGTGCGGGGAGCCTCTACACGAGGGAGCACTTCGCGACCGTGCGCGAGCGTCTCGCGCCGGGCGGGCTGTTCGCCCTTTGGCTGCCGCTGTACCAGCTCTCGCGGGAAGCGACGCTGGTGATCGCGCGCACCATGCTCGACGTCTTTCCTCAGGTCACCGTGTGGCGGGGTGACTTCCTGCCCGGCCGCTCGATCGTGGCGCTCGTCGGCCAGGTGGAGTCGACTCCTCTCGACCCCGACGCGATGGTGGCGGGCTTTCGCTACCGCCGCCCGGCGGCGAACCCTGGACGCGAGGACGCGCTCGCGCTCACCGGGCTCTTCTACGCCGGCAATCTCGGCGCGAGCCGCGAGCTGCTCGCCGACGTTCCGGCGAACACCGACGATCGCCCGCTCATCGAGTTCGCCGCTCCGATCACGCACCGCAGCGGCGGCGCGAGCCCGTGGTTCGTCGGTCCGAGCCTGCTCGCCTGGTACGCGGAGCTCGCGCGGCGCGCGCCGATCGACGACGACCCGTACCTCGCGCGTCTCACGCCGCGCGAGCGCGACTACTTCCGCGCCGGCCACCTGCTGTTCGCGTCGAAGGTGGCGCAGGCAGCGGGCGATCCCGGTGCCGCGGAGTCGTACGCGGCGGCGTTCCGGGCGCTGGTGCCGGCGCAGCTCGCACCGCTCACCGACGAGCGCGGTGCGACACCCGATTGATCCGCTCTCGCTCGCCGGCGACGGCCTGGCGCGCCCGTGGCTCGCGAATGCCGGCAGTCGCGCAGCGATCTCGCGAGATCGGGCACCCGATCGGACTTCAGAAGCGCTCCGCGCGCACCACCGCGACGTCGCCGATGGTGAGCAGCAGCCGGTGGCTATCGAGTAGCGGAGCGAGGCACTCGGTCAGCTCGGTCGCGCGCTCGGCGGATGCGATCGCCAGCACGATGCTCTTGGCCGCCGCGGCGGTGACGTCGTCGTGCTGCCACTCGCCGCTGCGACCACCACCGGCATCGACGTGGATCAGGCTCCACCCGCTGACGCCGGCGCCACGCAGGATGGCGACGACGCGCGGGACCAGCGGTGTGTCGACCAGGATCTCGATCCTCTTGCAATTGACCGTCTCCACCATGACTCCCCCACCATCGCGGCCAGCGCCGCGAAGATGCTGATGCCGAAGGTGATGTTGAAAGGAAACGTGATCCCGAGCGCCATCGACAGAGAGATCCCCGGATCGGCTTCGGGCAACGCGAGGCGCATCGCGGCGGGGACCGCGATGTACGACGCGCTGGCGGCGAGCACGCCCAGCACGGCCGCCGATCCGGCCTCGAGCCCGATGCCCGCACCCAGGAGGGTGCCGAGCGACCCGTTGGCCAGCGGCAGGATCACGGCGATCGCCACCAGCCTTGCGGCGAGCTTGCGTGACTGGGTCAAGCGCCGCGTCGCGATCAGCCCCGTGTCGAGCAGGAACAGGCAAAGGACGCCGCGAAAGCCGGTTTCGAACAGTGGCTTGACCGCCACGAAGCCGTCCGTCTCGGCGATGAGGCCGATGGTGAAGCTCCCGATGAGGAGCACGACGGAGGCGTTGGTCAGCACGTCGTGAAACATCGATCCACCCGGCAGGGAAGGTTCGTCCGTGACCTGGCCACGCTTGGCCAGCAGCAGACCGGAGATGATCGCCGGCGTTTCCATCAGTGCGAGGACGGCGACCAGGTACCCTGACGGCGCCAGTCCCCGGTTGGTCAGCAGCTCTCGCGCGGTGACGAAGGTGACGACGCTCACCGAGCCGTAGTGCGCGGCCACCGCGCCCGCGTCGACGCGCGACAGGCCGCCCACTCGTGTCAGCAGGAAGAAGGCCGGGAAGGGAATGAGGAAGCTCAGTGCTAGACCTGCAGTGCGGCCCGGAGCAACTCGGGGCCGAAGCCGCTGTCGGCCACCGACACCCCTCCATTGAGCCCGATTGCTGCCATCAGGTAGATCGACATGGCCTTGGCGAAGGCGTCTGGGATGCTCAGGTCCGACTTCGCGATGGCGGCGAGAGCACCGAGCAGGAAGAAGAGAATCACGGGCGACGTCAGTGTCTCGACGATCATGCTTCAGCCTCGGTCGTCACGACCGACGTGGTCGCGGCATCGTGGTGGTCCGTGAGCGCCGCCGGCCGGCCAACGCCGGCCGAGGACGGGTGAGCGAAGTGCGGACGCGCCGGCCAGATGACAACGGGCGCCGCGTTCGGTAGAGAACGTTCTCCGGAATCACATCTCACGACTCGATTATCGTATAATCAACGATCCGAAGCCAGACAACGCCCCGCTCGCGGGTGGATGGACGCGCTGATGGGAGCCGGCGCCGCGTCGCACGGCCCCGCTCCCGCGCCGTACCGTCGCCTGATCCGTCTGCTCCGCCCGGACCGGGCGGACATCGGCGTCATGCTCGTGCTCTCGATCAGCAACGGCATCCTGCTGCTCGCCACACCGCTCGCGGTCGACTCCCTGGTGAACAACATCGCCTTCGGTGGCCAGGAGGGCGCCTACGTCCAGGCGCTCCTGATCCTCTCGATCACCTTGCTCGCCTTCCTCACCCTGCTGGCCGTCATGCGCGGCGCGCAGCACTACGTGATGGAGATCATCCAGCGGCGGCTGTTCGTGCGCGTCACCGCCGACCTCGCCTTCCGCCTGCCGCACACCCGGCTCCCGGCCCTGGAGCGCACCATGGGGCCGGAGCTGGTGAACCGCTTCTTCGAGGTGGTGACGGTTCAGAAGAGCAGCTCCATGCTGCTGCTCGAGGGCGTGAACCTGGCCCTCTCCACCTTCATCGGGCTCCTCGTGCTCGGCTTCTACCACCCCTTTCTCCTCGCCTTCGACCTCGTCCTGGTAGCGGCTCTGGCGTTCGTCATGGTCGGCATGGGACGCAACGCCGTGCGCACGAGCATCAGCGAGTCGTACGCGAAGCACGCCGTCGCCGGGTGGCTCGAGCAGGTGGCGCTCGCACCGGTGCTGTTCAAGAGCCAAGGCGCCGCCGACCTCGCCTGCCAGCGCGCCGACGCGCTGGCGCGCGACTACCTGAACGCGCGCCGGTCGCACTTCCGCATCCTGCTCGGACAGATCATCGGTCTGCTCGCGCTGCAGGCGATCGCGAGCTCGGCGCTGCTCACGATCGGCGGAGTGCTCGTGCTGCGCGGTGAGCTGACCCTGGGGCAGCTCGTCGCGAGCGAGCTCATCGTCGGCGCCATCGTCGCCTCGGTGGCGAAGTTCGGCAAGTACCTCGGGGCCTGGTACGACGCCCTCGCCGCCGTCGACAAGCTCGGGACCCTGACCGACCTCCCCCTGGAGCGCGAGACCGGGGAGCCGCCCGACCCGGCGCCCGGTCCGATGGAGGTCCGCGCCGAGCAGATCTCGTTCACCTACGACCCGGCGCGGCCCGTCATGCGCGACGTCTCGTTCCACTTTCCGGCCGGGGCGAAGGTCGCGGTGGTGAGCGCGGCCGGCTCCGGCGCCTCCACCCTGCTGGACCTCCTGTACGGTCTGCGCCAGGCGAGCGAGGGATTCCTGCTCGTGGACGGCGTCGACCTGCGGCACTGGCCGCCGGCGGCGCTGCGCCGCCACGTCGCCCTGGTTCGCGGGCAGGAGATCGTCGAGGGCTCGATCGCGGAGAACGTTCGCCTCGCCCGCACCGACGTCACGCTGGGCGACGTTCGAGCCGCCCTCGACTGCGTCGGCTTGACGCAGGCCGTCCTCGACCTGCCCGACGGGCTCGACTCGCGGCTGTCCTTCGGTGGGCGGCCGCTGTCGAGCAGCCAGCGGCTGCGCCTGGTGGTGGCGCGCGCGATCGCCGGCAAGCCGCGGCTGCTGCTGCTCGACGAGTCGCTCGACGGCCTCGACGTGGAGACGGTCGCCGAAGTCGAGCGCTACCTGTTCGACCAGGTCAACCCGTGGACCCTCGTGCTGGTGACCCGAGACCCCGACCTCGTGCGGCGCTGCGACCAGGTCGTGCAGCTGGGCGAGTGCCACCCGAGCACGCTGCGCAACCTCGACGCGCCTCCGGTCTGAGCGATGGCCCGCGATCCGCACCACACACCGTCCTCGGCGACGACCCGATGCCGCTGCTCGACCATCGCGCCGGCTTCACGGCGTTCGAGCTGACGCACTCCTCGAGGCGGCTGCGACGCGTCAGTCGCGTCCTGCTTGCCCTGTTCGCTCTCCTGATCCTCGGCCTGATCTTCCTGCCCTGGCAGCAGTTCATCCGTGGCAGCGGCAAGGTCATCGCCTACGACCCGTTCGAGCGCAGCGTGACGCTCGAAGCCCCGCTCGGTGGTCGGGTCGAGCGCTCGTTCGTCGTCGAAGGCCAGGCCGTCAAGGAAGGCGACGTCCTGTTCGAGCTCGTGGACAACGACCCGAACCTGCTGGCGAACATCCGGCAGCAGCGCGAGTCCGCCGCGGCACGGCGCGACGCGGCGATCGCCCGCGTCGAGGCGCTGACCGCTCAGCTCGCCGAGCTCGAGCGTGCGCTGCCGCTCGCGGTGGAGGCCGCGCAGACGCGTCTCGACGCGGCGAAGTTCGCCTCGGCGACGGCGCTCCAGCAGTACGATCGGATCAAGTCCCTCTTCGAGGACAGGCGCGGTCTCGCCTCGCAGCGCGACTTCGAGCTCGCCCTGCTCGAGCGTGACCGGGCCGCGGCCGACCTGGCGCGCGCGGAGGCCGAGCTGAAGCGCGCCGCGGTCGATCTGCGCGCCTCGATCAGCAACACGGGCGCGCAGCGCGATGCCGCGCGTGCCGACCTTGCGAGCGCGGAGCAATCCCTGGTCTCCCTCGACATCCAGGTGAGCCAGACCGAGATGCAGCGCGTGAAGGCGCCGCGCGACGGCATCGTCTTCCGGGTTCAGGCGACCGAGGGGACGTTCCTTCGTGCCGGCTCGCCGCTGTGCACGATCATCCCGGAGACCGCCAACCGCATGGTCGAGCTCTGGCTCGACGGCAACGACATGCCGCTCGTGCAGGCGCGCGAGACCAACGCTGCCGGTGAGACCGTTCGCGCCGGCAGCCCGGTGCGGCTGCAGTTCGAGGGCTGGCCGGCGATCCAGTTCGTCGGCTGGCCGAGCGCTGCGATCGGCACCTTCGGCGGCGAGGTCGTCCTGATCGACGCGACCGACGACGGCAAGGGGAGGTTCCGCCTCCTGGTGGCCGAGAAGCCGGACGTCATCCGCGAGTTCGACGGCACCGTGCGCACGATCGAGTGGCCGGGCGATCGCTGGCTGCGGCAGGGCGTGCGCGCCAACGGCTGGGTCCTGCTGCAGCGCGTCCCGCTGTGGTTCGAGGTCTGGCGGCAGATGAACGGCTTCCCGCCGGCGCTGCGCGACGGCATGGTCGAGGAGACGAAGAAGTGAGGCACGGGTTCTCGCGCTGGCTCGCGCTCGTGGCGTGCGCGTGGGTGGTCGGTGCCGGGGCTCCCACGCAAGCCGCGAAGAGCGCCGCCGCCGATCCGCTCACACTCGACCAGGTCCTGCGCTCGGTGAAGAGCCAGTACCCGCCGCTGCTCGCCGCCCTGATCGAGCGCGACATCGCGGCCGGACGCATGCAGAGCGCGCGCGGCGCGTTCGATCTCAGCGTCTTCACCAAGCTCTACGGGAATCCGGCGGGGTACTACGAGTACGGCACCGTCGACTCGGGCGTCGAGCAGTTCACCGGCATCTGGGGCAGCACGGTGTTCGGCGGCTACCGCATCACGCGCGGCGACGTCCTGCCCGACTACTACTGGAACCGCACCCAGGGGGCGGGCGAGCCGCGGCTCGGGGTGAACGTGCCGATCCTGCGCGACGGCGCGATCGACCGCCGCCGGGCGACGATGATGAAGGCGGAGCTCGACCGCGAGATCGCCGATCCCGTCATCGCCCGGCAGCGCCTCGACTTCATTCGCGCCGCGACGGTCGCCTACTTCAACTGGCTCGCGGCCGGTCGGCGCTGGGAGCTGGCGGAGGACCTGCTGCGCGTCGCCAACGAGCGCACCGAAGCGCTCACCCGGCAGGTCAGCAAGGGACTCGTCGCGCGCATCGTCCTCACCGACAACCGCCGCCTGGTCGTCGCGCGCGAGATCGGCATCGTGCAGGCGCGCCGGCGCTTCGAGGGCGCGGCGCTCGCCCTGTCGCTGTTCCATCGCACCGCCGGCGACGAGCCGCGCGTGTCGGGCCGCGACCGGCTGCCAGGCGCGTTTCCGCCGATCGAGGTCGTCGAGCGCAGGCAGGTCGAGCGCGACCTCGAGGCCGCCCTCGAGCGCCGGCCGGAGCTGAAACGGCTCCAGCTCTCGCTCGACAAGCTCGACGTCGATCGCCGGCTGGCGAAGAACCAGCTCCAGCCGAATCTCGACGCCTCGGTGACGATCAGCCAGGACTTCGGCGAGAAGATCTACGTCGACAAGTCCGACTTCGAGGTGCAGGCCGGAATCGAGTTCAAGGTTCCGCTGCAGCGCAGCGAGGCAAAGGGACGCCTGGCGGAGGTCGAGGGCCAGATCGGCCAGATCTCGACCGAGCAGCGCTTCGCGCGCGACCGCATTCGCGCCGAGGTCCTCGATGCCTACTCCGCGGTCGAGGCGGCGCGCGAGCAGATCGAGCAGACCCGGCTCAACGCCGAGCTGGCGCGCGAGCTGCAGTCGGCCGAGGAGGAGCGTTTTCGCCGCGGCGCCGTCGACCTGCTGGCGCTGCAGCTCCGCGAGCAGGCGTCGTTCGACGCGCAGATCCTCGCCGTCGACGCGCTCGCCGAGTCCTTTCGTTCCGTGGCCGACTATCGCGTGGCGACCGCCGCGGCCCTGGCGACGAGCGCCACCGGCGAGAACGACGACGATGCCGTCGCGGGCGACGCAGCCCCGGCCGAGTCGAGCGCCGAGGTCCGCGCCGCGGTCGATCTCGCCGCCCGCCTCGGGGATCCGATCGCGGCGGTCGGGTCGGAGGCCCCCCTCGTCCCGACCGCCGATTCCGGCGACTGAGCCCTGCGACCCGCTAGTTCAGGACGAAGTAGCTGATCGACGGGCCGAACATCTCGTTCTCGGTGGTGACCCCACCGGTGATCGAGCAGGCGTCGCAGAAGCCGTCGCCGGCGCCCGGCGAGCTGTCACAGGCGGCGTCGTTGCCCTTCTGGTTCCGCTGCCGGTCGTCGCACGCCACGTCGTACATCCCGGGGTTCACGCAGCGGGTCGGCTCGCAGAGGCCGATCGGGCTCGACGAGCCCTGGAAGCGGACGCCGTACTGGATGCGCGACGCCCGCGTGACCGTCTCGGGGTCGGGCGTGCCGTCGGCGCCGACGCCGTTGTTGTACAGCGAGCAGTACTTGATGGTGCGCGCGGCATCGCTCTCGGAGTCGAGAGCGAGGGGCGGATCGAAGAACTTCTGCAGCGGGTCGTCGTAGACCAGGGACTCGTAGATGATCTCGCCGTCCGGCAGCTCGTACCAGAAGCGCTTGCCGCGCTTGTGGGTGTGCGAGTTGATCGCGGTGATCCTGGCTCCCTGCGGCAGCGTGGTCTCCTCGCACATCACCTTCTCGGTGTAGGGTGCCGCCCCCTCGAGGATCAGGCGCGGGATGCCGAACCCGTTGTCGCCGCCACCGTAGTTCCGCGACGGGTAGAGCCGCTGGCGAGCGAAGCGGAAGTTCACCCGGGCGTTCATCCTGGTGCCGACGTCCGTCAAGTTGAACGCGTGCGAGTTCCAGAAGGCCAGCCCGCGGATGGGCACCGCCACGAACACGCCGGGGTAGTTCGCTTGCAGGAACTGCGCCTGCTGCGTGCCACTGAAGGTCACGGTGGTCAGCTCGGGGGCGGCGCTGTAGCCGATGCAGCCGCTGGACTCCTGGATCGGGCCCGCGCACGTGCCGCCGGAGCCGCACGCGCCGGCGTCGAGCGGGTCGCACGCCTGACCGGCGCTCGGGCCGTGCATGCACGCCCAGCCCGTCACGTTGGACGGGTCGACGTAAGTGCCGCCGAAGGCTTCGATCGGCGCCTCGATCAGCAGGTGGTGGCTGCTCGGGTCCTGGCGGATCTCGAAGGCCTCGTGGAAGAAGAATTTCCCGTCCTCCGACTTGAACTCGTCGGGCACCTGGTCGCGCAGGTCGTAGTAGGTCACGAAGCAGATCTCGTTCTCCGATGCGGGCGGCAGGTCCCAGGCCGGCATGACGAGCTGCACGCCCTCGCCGGGCGCCGGCGGGTCGAGCGGCTCGATGGTGATCGGCTCCGGGTCGGGCAGGCAGGCGTCGATCAGCTCCTCGGTGCCGCGCACCGTGCCGGTCTCGGGCGCGCCGGCCTGGATCCAGATGCGCAGCAGCTCGAGCTCGGTCTCGTCGAGCGCGGTGCCGCCGAGCGGCATCGGCGAGCCGCCGATCTGCACGCTGCTGTCGCTCGCGGCGAGGACCTTGAGCCACAGGTAGCTGCGCTCCTTCGTGCCGGGGTACACGCGCACCAGCGTCGATGCGGTGGACGGTGCCTCGAACAGGCTCGCGTAGGCGACCTCGGGACGCAGGTCGAGGTTGCCCGAAGCGGCGCTACCGTGGCAGGCCTGCGCCGCGCAGCCACGGCGCTCGAAGATCACCGACTGGATAGCCTCGAACGTCGAGCCGAACGACTGCTTGCACGTCGGATCGGGCGGCGGGGTCACCGGCGGGGGGTTCGGCGCGGGACTGGAGGAGCCACCGCCGGAGCCGCCGCAACCCGCGACGAGTACCAGGCCGGCCAGAAGGATGGCTGCTGCGCAGGGTCGGACGGACGACGGATTCTGCATGATCCAGCGGCATAGCAGGGTTCGCACCGCCCGGGGAGTCGGGTTGGCCCAAGAATCGACTCCCTGGGCGAGCGGGCGAGCGGGCGAGCGAACGGTCCGTCGATTCGCAGAACGGCGCCCCCGGGAGCCCGGTGGGGCCGGGGCTCACGCTCCGAAGGGGGCCGTCACCTTGCGCAGCAGGCGAAACACGGCCCCGTTGCGGCGCAGGTCGGCGAGCTCCGCGTACGTCAATCTCTCGTAGGGGGTCGGCGGCGTGATCCCGAGGCGCTGCCGGACCTCGTCGATCGGCAGCGGCAGCATCGCCTCCCAGTCCACCGCGACGAGCGGTGCGGCCTCGCGGCCGCGACCGACCGCATCCCACAGGTAGCGCAGGCCAGAGAAGCGTCCACCGAGCACCAGGGCCAGATTGCTCAGCAGTCCGAGCCCCAGCCAGGCGTACGCCCCGAGCTGCGCGTAGCTGTACCCGAGGAGGTGGATCTCCCCGTGGATGTCCGAATCCCACCCGTTGAGGACGTGCCAGAGGTCGTGCATGTCGACGACGCGCGCACCCATCGTGGCGCCCGGGTCGGCGAACGTCCGCGGCACCTGGCTGCTGATGGCTGCGGCGATGCCCTCGGCGGTGAAGTCACGGGACGCCGTCCAGTCGAAGTAGGCGCGGCCGAGCGATCCGGTCGGCAGGGTCGAGAGGTAGTCGCGATCGCTCAGGGTGCGGCCGAGGTCGCGCCCTTCGGCGAGGATGGAACGACCGACGGGATCGCTCCACACTTGCTCGAACAGGTCGGCCGCCGAGGGGCCCGTGAGCGAGCCGATGAACTCGCCGATCAGGTCTGTCCGGTCGGGGTCTGCGCTGAACCCTTTGAGGGCAGTCAGCGCGCGGAGCACGTCGGCGGGCCCGACCCACTTCCTCTCGATCGCTGTCGCCACGCGCGTCCTCTACAGGAGCCGGCCGCCTGCCGACAACACCCGCCGCTCAGAGCCCGGCCGGCCGGTCGCCGATGATGCCGTCGCGGCGCAGCACCGCGACCTCGTCTGCGGCGAGCCCGAGCACGTCGCGCAGGATCGTGTCGTTGTGCTCGCCGAGCGTCGGTGCCGGGCTCCGGTACAGACGCTCGGCGCCGTCACCGAAGCGCAGCGCGAGCCCCGGGTACGCGTGCTCGCCGACGACCGGGTGCGCGACCGGCTCGAAGAATCCGCGCGCGCGCAGCTGCGGGTGCGCCGCGAGGTGTGCCGCGGGCGTGACCACCGCCGCAGGGACGCCGCGCGCGAGCAGCGCCTCGACCGTCGGGTGCGCGTCCTGCGCGGCGCTCCACGCGGCGATCCCGCGGTCGATCTCGTCGGGCCGCGCGCGGCGCGCGCCGGCGTTCGCGAGCGCGGCCTCGGTCGCCCACGCGGGCCGGCCCATCACGTCGACGAGGCTTGCCCACTCCGCGTCGGTGGTGACGGAGAGCGCGAGCCACACGTCCTTGCCGCGGCACGGATAGAGGTTCTGCGGCGCACCGACCGGTCCGCGGTTGCCGTCGCGCGCGAGCCGCGCGCCGTGGGCGCCGTGCTCGAGCACCAGCTCCGAGGCGGCGTTCAACGCCGCCTCGACCATCGTCGCCTCGACGAGCTGGCCGCGCCCGGTGCGTCGCCGGTGCTCGAGCGCCACCAGCAGGGCTGCGAGCGCGTGCAGCCCGGCGAGCGGGTCGCAAGCGCCGCGCGGGATCACCGGCGCGCCGTCGGCGAAGCCGGTGATCCAGGCCAGGCCCGACACCTGCTCCATGGTCTGCGCGAAGCCGACGCGGTCGCGCCACGGGCCGTCGAGACCGAAGGCCGGCATGCGCACCATGACGAGCCGGGGATGGACGGTGGAGAACACGTCCCAGCCGAGGCCGAGGCCGTCGAGCACGCGCGGCGAGAAGTTCTCGACCACCGCGTCGGCCCACGCGCAGAGCCGCTTCACGAGCGCGACGCCGGCGGGCCGCGTGAGATCGAGCGTGATGCCGCGCTTGTTCAGGTTCATCCCGAGGTAGAGCGCGCTCCACTCCCACCAGCGATCCGTCGTCGGCTGCTTGACGCTCTGGAAGCGCATCGCATCCGGGCGCTGGATCGACTCGACCTTGATCACGTCGGCGCCGAGCGCCGCGAGGTAGTGGGTGGCGAAGGGGCCCGCCCAGAACGCGGTGAAGTCGACGACGCGGAGGCCTGCGAGCGGGCGCGCTGCGTCGCGGGTCGTGCTCGTCGTGCCCGCCGTGCGCGTGGTGGCGGGCCGGAGCGTGTCGCCTCCGGGTCTCGTCGTCGTTGACGCCGCGCGTGACCGCGACCGCGAGAGTGGGTCGTCGCCCGCCTCGTTGCGTGCGTCGCCCGCGCCACCGCGCGCGTCGCTCCTGCGCGGCGTGCGCGCCGTCCACGACGCGGTGTCCGCACCGAGGCGCGGCGACGGCGCGAGCGGGCGCAGAGCCGCGTCCGATAGCCGGTACGGCGGCCGCGGCTGCACGAAGTCGGCGCCGGGGTGGCGCACGAAGACGCCGCGCGCGACGAAGTGATCGAAGCGCGTCACGGTCTCGCCGGTGCCGAGGGGTGCCACCGGGATGCGCAGCGCGACGGCCCGCTCGACGATCTCGCCGACGCTGCGCTCGCGCGTCCAGCCGCGGATCATCGCGTCGACCTCGGCGACACGCCGCACGCGCTCGTCCCAGCGCGCCAGCACCGGGTCGTCCACCAGGTCCGGCCGCTCGATCAGCACGCAGAAGTCCTTCCACTGCTGTCCGGTGATCGTGCAGAAGCCGATCCAGCCGTCGCGGGCCGCGAAGACCGACGGTACCTCCAGCGTGCGCGCGAACGGCAACGGTCCGCCGGCGAGGCTCTCCCACACCGTCGAGTTCGGCGCCATCGTGAGCGCCATCGCCTCGAAGAGCGACACGTCGACGTGCACCCCTCGTCCGGTTCGCACTCCCGCGTGGTGCGCGGTCAGCGCCGCGACCGCGGCGTACGCGCCGCCGATCCACTCGCCGAGGCGCCCGCCGGCGGCGATCGGCGGGCGGTCCATGGTGCCGCGCGACGCCGTCGAGCCGCACCAGGCCTGCAGCGTGAACTCCGTCGCGGGTCGCTCGCTCCACGGACCGCCGCGTCCGAACGGGGTCAGGGAGATCCACGACGTCGCGCGCCCGTCGTCGCATCCGTCGCCGCGCTGTCCGGCGCACACGGCGGCCGGATCGATGCCGAGCGCCGCGAGCGTCGCGGGCGACGTCGTGTCGAGGACGAGGTCGGCCGCTGCCGCGAGCGCGAGCACCTGCTCGCGTCCCGCCCGCGTCGTGAAGTCCACGACCGCCGCGCGCTTCGACGTGTGCAGGAAGCGGAACAGCGGGCCGTCCTCGCCCGGCGCGATCGTCGTGTGCGATGCGGACCAGCGTCGCAGTGGATCGCCACCCGGGCGCTCGATCTTGAGGACGTCGGCCCCGGCGTCGGCGAGGAGCTTGGTCGCGTACGCGCCCGCGATCCCGGTCGAGAGATCGAGCACGCGGACGCCGTCGAGGGGCGGCAGCGTCAAGGATGTACGATCCCGCTCACGCCGGCAGCCGGTCCGGGATGTGGTCGAGCCGGTAGAGCGTCTTGCAGTTCGTGTGCAGCATCTTCTTGACCTCGTCCTTCGGCACGCCGCGGAAGAGGCGCTGGATCGTGACGCGGTTGTTCGGCCAGTCGCTGCCGGTGTGCGGGTAGTCCGTCGACCACATGATGTGGTCGATGTTCAGGTGGTGGCGCAGCTCGATGCCGATCGTGTCGATCATGAACGTGCCCCAGAACGACCGGTGGAAGAGGCGGCTCGGCATCGACTTCATGATCTCGGTGGCGCCGGTGAACCAGCGGTAGCGCAGAAACATGTCGTCGACCTGCTCCATCGCGGTGGGAATCCAGCCGATGTTGCCCTCGACGACGACGAACGGCAGGTCCGGGAAGCGCTCGCACGCGCCGCTGAACAGCACGAGGAAGCTAGCGTCGATCGAGTTGACGCCCGCCTTCGAGGCGCCGGCCTTGGCGAGGAAGCCGAGCGTCGACTGCGTGACGGTCGCCTGCAGGCCGGCGTCGGTGAAGCTGCCGATGTGGATGCCGAGCGGGAAGCGCGCCTCCTCCGCGACGGCCCAGAAGCGGTCGTCGTCGGGGGTCGACTCGTAGGTGCCGTTCGGGAACGCCGCGATCAGCGCGCCCTCGTGCCCGTGCTCGACGGCCCACTCGAGCTCGGCGGTCGCGTCGGCGACGCCCGTGGTCGGGATGATCGCCTGCGGGACGAGCCGCCCGCCGGACGGCTTGCAGAAGTCGAGCAGCCACTCGTTGTAGGCGCGCACGCAGGCGAGCTGCAGCTCGCGGTCGTCGCTGTACGTGCGTGCTCCCGCGAGCGTGACGCTCGGGTAGAGGATCTGCGCGTACAGCCCGTCCGCGTCGAGGTCCTTCAGGCGCTCGGCGGTGTCGAAGCTGCCCGGACGGATCGTCTCGTAGCGGTAGCCCTGCGGCTTGAACTGCAGGTAGCTGAGGCCGGCGGTGGCGGTGAGGCCGACGGGACGGATCTTCTTGCCGTCGTCGAACGACCAGACGTCACCGTCGGGCGTGTGCAGGACCTTCGGTGCGCGCTGCTTGAGGCGCGACGGCACGCGCTCCTGCCAGAGGTCGGGCGGCTCGTTGACGTGCGCGTCCGCGTCGATGATCGGGTAGTCGATGCTCGCGACTTCGCTGAACGGCTCGTGCATGGTGCGCCCTCCGCGTCCGAGTGTCGGACGCTACTTCGGCCCGGGCCGGAACAGGGGAACGACGACCTCGCCCGCGAGGCCGTCGAAACGCAAAGGGCGGAAGTCGACGGTCAAGCGCATGTCGGCGTGCAGGCTCTCGATCGGACAATCGACGATGCGGCTCACGAGACGCACGCGCGGGTCTTCCTCGAGCGCCACGAGCCCGGTCGCGAACGGAACGATCGACGCGAACTGCGGGATCCACGGGAAGCGCACGACGGACCACGAGAACAGCGTGCCGCGCCCGCTGACGGTGACCCACTCCTGGCGCTCGGCGCCGCAGGTGCGGCAGGGCGTGCCCGGGTACCAGACGAGGCTCGCGCACAGGTTGCAGCGCGTCACGCGCAGCTCGCCGCGCGCGGCTCCCGCGAACAGCTCGCGCGTCGGCGGCCAGTCGACGTCGGGCAGCGGAAAGGCCGCGTGCATCAGGGCCGCCCGCCCGGGACTGCCGCGTGCATCAGGGCCTCCCGCCCGGGACTGCCGCGTGCATCAGGGCCTCCCGCCCGGGACTGCCGCGTGAATCAGCGCCTCCCGAGCACGAGGGTGCTCGCCTGCGGTCCGGTGTAGCCGCCGTAGACGCCGACCTGCGCGTCGGGTACTTGCGCCGCCGCTGCGCCGCGCAGCTGGCGGACGATCTCGGTCACGTGCGCGATCCCGAGGACGTAGGCGTGCGACAGCATGCCGCCGTGCGTGTTGTAGGGCAGCTTGCCCGAGTCGAAGTGCAGCGTGTCGCCGCTGACGAACCGACCGCCGTCGCCCTTCGCGCAGAAGCCCATGTCCTCGATCTGCATGAGCGAGACGATGGTGAACGGGTCGTAGCAGGCGAGCACGTCGACGTCGTCCGGCTCGACGCCCGCCATCGCGAACGTGTGCGGGGCGGCGAACTGCTGCGGCGTCGCCGTGAAGTCGCCCTGCTGCGACCAGTAGACGCCGCTCTTCGCGTTGCCGACGCCGACGCCGAGCACGGCGACGATCGGCTGCGCGAGATCGCGTGCGCGCTCGAGCGACGTCATGACGTACGCCGCACCGCCGTCCGAGATCAGGCAGCAGTCTTCCTTGCGGAACGGGTCGGCGATGAGCGGGCTCGCGAGGTACTGCTCGAGGGTGAGCGGCTTGCCGTGCATCACCGCGCCCGGCGTGAGGTTCGCGTGGCGGCGGCACGCGACGGCGATCGCGCCGAGCTGCTCCGAGGTCGTGCCGTACTCGTGCATGTGCCGCGTGGCGATGTTCGCGAAGTAGACCGGCTGCGGGAACCAGCCGAATGGCACTTCCAGGTTCTGCTTGTAGAGGTCCTCCGCGTGCACGTGCCCCGGACCGCCGACCATCTGCGGGCGCTGCGTCGCCCAGGCGACCGAGAAGGTGTTGAGGACGTACTTCGCCTGGCCGCTGCGGATCGCGAGTGCGGCCTCGTGGGGTGCCGAGCCCGCCCAGACCATCCCGCCACCCCTGGTCGAGGTCCACAGGTCGTGGCTCGTGCCGAAGTGCGCGTGGAAGGCGCTGGCATCCATCTGGTCGCCGGAGAACGGGACGTACATGAGGCCGTCGACGTCGCGCGCGGTGAGACCTGCGTCGGCGATGGCGCGCTCGGCCGCCTGGCCGGCGATCTCGTGGGTGGTCCGGCCGGATGCCTTCGACGGGTCGGCATCGCCGATGCCGACGATCGCGATCTGCCCCGAGACGTCCTCGAGGTCGGACGCGAATCCCCAGTCGGTGGCGGCCATCGGCGGCGACACTACGCGAGTGGCGCGCCCCAGGTCCAGGGATAGTGCGGTCGGGGCGCTCGCGACGCCACGCGGATCCGGCCCGCTCGCGACGCCACGCGGCATCCGGACGGGTTGCGACATCGGCGGGTCGTGACGTTGACCGGCAGGTCGCGTTGCGATCTACCGCGCAGTCGGGAGGAAGCCACCGTGCACGCCACGCCGCCGCCGTCCGCGATCGGTTCGTCGCTCGCCCCCGCCCCCGGGCCATCGCGCAGTGCGTCCGCGCGCTCGTTGCTGCTGCTGTTGCTGCTGTCGGGCGGCATGGCGGTGGTCGTCGTTCCGCTCGCCGTCGTACCGGCGCACGCGACCGCGTACTTCGGCGACCTGCACGCGCACTCCGCGCTGTCCGACGACGCGACCAACCCGCCCGACGCGTTCTTCCGCGTCGCGCGTGACGTCGCCGGCCTCGACTTCGTGGTGCTCTCCGACCACGACGCGTTCATGACCGAGAACGAGGCCGAGATCCTCAAGACGACCGCCGCGTCGTTCGACGTCCCCGGAAGGTTCGTCGCGTTCCCCGGCATCGAGTGGACGCACCGCTGGCACATGAACGCGTACTTCGTGCGCAACGACGAGCCCTACTGCCTGCGCGACTGTCCGGAGGCCGAGGACTTCTACGCCTTCCACGGTGACACCGTGCTCGCCGGCGACGGCGCGGGACACGTCAATCACCCTGCCGACCTCTTCAAGGTCGACTGGGCGCAGATCGATGACCGCATCACCAACGCCGTCGAGGTCTGGAACACGGCGGGCGCGGGCGACAACGAGCCCGGCTTCGGCAACGCGCTGTGGGCGCTGCGCGCGGGCTTCCGCCTCGGTCTCGTCGGCGTCTCGGACGACCACAATTCCGGGCGCGACCTGCCGCTCCTGGGAACGGGCCTCACTGGCTGCGACGTGCCGAGCCTGACGCGCGAGGACCTGATCGCCGCGCTGCGCGCGCGCCGCTGCTGGGCGACGACGGGCGAGCGCATCGAGCTGGCGCTCGACGTCGAGGGGACGCCGATGGGCGGCGAGCTCGAGGCGCGGCTCGACGGCCACGTGCAGGTCATCGTGTCGGCGCGGGGGACGGAGGATCCTTACGAGATCGAGCTGCTGCGCAACGGCGAGGTCGTCGACCGCGCGCGCTGCGGCACGCTCGGCTGCCGGCTGGTCGCGGACGTCACGGTGCGCGAGCCGAACACCTTCGTCTACGCGCGCGTCGTGCAGCAGAGCGGCGGGCGCGCGTGGACCAGCCCCGTCTGGGTGCGCGGCGTCTGCGGCGGCAGCCGCGCGTGCCTGGGCTCGCGGCTCGCCGCCGGCGGCGGCGACGCGAGCGCCGACTGCCTCGCGTCGTGGCTGCTGCCGCGCTCGGCGCCATACGCGACGGGCGTCCGCAGCACGGGCCGTGCGACGTGCAGCGACGGCGATCGCGCGTGCGACGCCGGCGACACCGCGGGCGAGTGTACTTTTCGGCTCGGCGTGTGCTTCGCGCTGGCGTCGGGTCGCGACGCTGCGTGCGCGGCGGCGTTCCCGGAGTCGTTCGACGTGCTGTCGCCGGCGGCGACGCCCGATCGCGCCACGCCCGAGTTCCAGAACCGTGCGCTGCTGCTCGCGACCCACCGCGCCGCGACGGAGCGCGCGGGCGCGGATCGCTGCTCCGCGCTCGGCGAGATGCGCGTTCCCGTCGGAACGACCGAGCTCGTGACCGAGAGCCGTGCGGGGGCGCGCGTCGATCGCGACGTGCTGGCGCTCGAGTGCCGGCCGGCGCGGCGTGCGGTGCGGCGGCTGCCGGTGGTGGATTCGCCGCGGGCGGTCGCGCGCGCCGGGCACGGACACCGCCACAACTGACGTCCGCACCGGCTTCGCCGACCCCGCCGTGCTGGCAGAGCGCTCAGCGCTGCGGATCGCGCGTGTCACCCCGACGCGGGTACGCTCGGCGCCGTCGATCCTTCGCGTTCGGCCGCCGAGCCCGGTGACGGCATGGATGCGCTCGAGGAGCGCGTCGGCGGGCCGGGCCTGAACGTGTCCACGTGCCCCGGCTCCCCCCATCAGGTGATGCGATCTCGCAGCCACCTCGTGAGCCGTCCTGCTAATGGACTCCAGAACGTCGCGTCATAGGCATTTCCACGTTTCCGCAAAACGGACCATTGACGCGCCGATCCGCCATTCGCTATCCGTAAGGTTCACCCCGGCAGGCACCTTATGAAATTAGGCGAAGGCGAAGAGCTCGAGCTCGACTCGATCGACCTGCAGATCCTGCAAACCCTGCAGCAGGACTGCAAGATTCCGCTGGCGCGGATCGGCGATCTGGTCGGCCTGTCGGCCCCGTCGGTCATCGAGCGGATCAAGAAGCTCGAGCACGGCGGCGTGATCCGCGGCTATCACGCCGCGATCGACGGCCGGCAGATCGGGCTCGACGTGACCGCGTTCATCGGCGTGCTGGTCGAGCACCCGGCGAGCGTCGAGGAGTTCGAGGTGAAGGTCGCGTCGCTCGAGGGCGTCCTCGAGTGCCACCACGTGACCGGGCAGCACACGATGCTGCTCAAGGTGAAGACCCGGGGCACCTCGTCGCTCGAGAGTCTCATCCGGCAGGTCCGGCGGATCGAAGGCGTGGCGCGGACCGAGACCATGGTCGTGCTGTCGACGCACACCGAGCGCACCCAGCTGCCGCTGGGCTCGCAGCTCGAGGCGTCCCGACAGCCGGCGTCGTCGCGACGCCGCGCCGGGCGGAACGGCGGCGAGCGCAACAAGGTGCTCGCGATGAAGCCGGCGGCGGGTGACGAGTGACGGCCAGGGCCGGGGGGACCGGGCGCGTGACGGGGCGCGCGACAGAGGGAAGCAAGCGAGGCTCGCGATGAACGAACAGATTCAGCACGGATACCGGGAAGACTGTCCGGTGCACGGCGTCGAGGCCGTGCGGCGGATGCGCGAGAACCGTAAGGCTGCCGAGAAACACGGCCTCTACCGCTCGCAGACGGAGAGCGACGCCTGCGGCGTCGGCTTCGTCGTGAACATGCGCGGCGAGAAGTCGCACGCCATCGTCGCGATGGGCTTGCAGATCCTGCGCAACCTCGAGCACCGCGGTGCCTGCGGCTGCGACCCGCTGACCGGCGACGGCGCGGGCATCCTCATGCAGATCCCGCACGACTTCTTCGCCGCCGCCTGCAAGCAGCTCGGCTTCACGCTGCCGGCCGAGGGCGAGTACGGCGTTGGCATGGTGTTCCTGCCGCGCGACGTCTTCGAGCGCAACGAGTGCCTCGAGATGTTCGAGAAGGCGGTACGCGAGCAGGGGCAGCGCATCCTCGGCTGGCGCAACGTGCCGGTCGATCCGTCGACGACGGGCCCGCTCGCGCGCTCGTCGATGCCGGAGATCCGTCAGGTGTTCATCGCGCCGGGGCGCGGCGTCAAGGACAGCACGGCGCTCGAGCGCAAGCTATACGTGATCCGGAAGACCGTCGAGAACGAGGTCCGCGCCGCGAAGAACCTGCGCGACGCCGAGAGCTTCTACGTGCCGAGCCTCTCGACGCGCACCATCTGCTACAAGGGTCTGCTGCAGCCGGAGCAGATCCCGGCGTTCTACGCGGATCTCCGCGATCCGACCTTCGTCAGCGCGCTCGCGCTCGTCCACCAGCGCTTCTCGACCAACACGTTCCCGTCCTGGGACCGCGCGCACCCGTACCGCTTCATCGCCCACAACGGCGAGATCAACACGCTGCGCGGCAACGAGAACTGGATGCACGCGCGCGAGAAGCAGTTCTCCTCACCGCTGTTCGGCGACGACATCGAGAACATCCAGCCGGTGATCGACTCGACGACCAGCGACTCGGGCCGCTTCGACAACGCCCTCGAGCTGCTCGTGCAGAGCGGACGTTCGCTGCCGCACGCGGTCATGATGATGATCCCGGAGGCCTGGCAGAAGCACGAGAGCATGAGCGACACCAAGCGTGCGTTCTACGAGTACCACTCGTGCCTGATGGAGCCGTGGGACGGCCCGGCGTCGGTGGCGTTCACCGACGGCACCGTGATCGGCGCGATCCTCGACCGGAACGGGCTCCGTCCGTCGCGCTACGTCGTGACGAAGGACGGGCTCGTCGTCATGGCGTCCGAGGTCGGCGTGCTGCCGATCCCGCCCGAGGACGTGGTCGCGAAGAACCGCCTGCAGCCGGGCCGCATGTTCCTCGTCGACACCGCACAGGGCCGCATCGTCGACGACGAGGAGATCAAGGAGGGCATGGCCGAGCGGAAGCCTTACCGCCGGTGGCTCGCCGAGAACCTCGTCAAGCTCGAGAGCCTGCCCGGGGTCGACGCGGCGCACGTGCCCGCCGCGTACGACGAGGGCGAGCTGCTCACGCTGCAGCAGTCGTTCGGGTACACGCTCGAAGACCTGCGCTTCGTCATGAACCCCATGGGGCAGAAGGGCGAGGAGAACATCGGCTCGATGGGCACCGACACCCCGCTCGCGGTGCTGTCGGACAAGCCGCAGATCCTGTTCAACTACTTCAAGCAGCTGTTCGCGCAGGTGACGAACCCGCCGATCGATCCGATCCGCGAGGAGCTCGTCATGTCGCTGAAGGCCACCATCGGCTCCGAGCAGAACCTGTTCGAGGAGACGCCGCTCCACTGCCACCAGCTCGAGCTCGAGCAGCCGATCCTCACCGACGACGAGCTGGCACGCGTCAAGCGTATCGACAGCGGCACGATCCGCACGGTCACGCTGTCGACGCTGTACTACGCGCGCGGCGGCGAGAAGGCGCTCGAGCACGCGATCGACGAGCTGTGCAACAAGGCGTCGGCGGCGGTCGCCGACGGGGCGACGATCCTCGTGCTCTCCGACCGCGAGGTCGACCGCGACTTCGCGGCGATCCCGAGCCTGCTCGCGACCGCGGCGGTGCACCACCACCTGATCCGCGAGGGCACGCGCACGCGCTGCGGGCTCGTCGTCGAGTCGGGCGAGCCGCGCGAGCCGCAGCACTTCGCACTTCTCGTCGGCTACGGCGCCGGGGCGATCAACCCCTACCTCGCGTTCCAGACGCTGAAGCAGCAGGTGCGCGGTAGCGTCGCCACGGGCGTCGACGAGAAGACCGCCGTCAAGCACTTCGTGAAGGCGATCGGCAAGGGGCTGCTCAAGATCATGAGCAAGATGGGCATCTCCACCTTGCAGAGCTACCGCGGCGCGCAGATCTTCGAGGCGATCGGCCTCAACCAGGAGCTGATCGACCGCTACTTCACCTGGACCTCGACGCGCATCGAGGGCGTCGGGCTCGACGTCATCGCGCGCGAGACCGAGATGCGCCACCACCACGCGTTCGACGTGTCGCCGTCACTCGACGGCGAGCTCGACCCGGGCGGGCAGTACCAGTGGCGCCGCCGCGGCGAGTACCACTCCTACAACCCGGAGACGATCGCCCACCTGCAGCACGCGGTGCGCAAGGGCAGCTACGACCTGTTCAGGAAGTACTCGCAGCTCGTCAACGAGGCCGACCAGAAGCTCTGCACGCTGCGCGGGCTCCTGCGCTTCAAGCCCGGCGTGCCGATCCCGATCGAGGAGGTCGAGCCGGCGAGCGAGATCGTCAAGCGCTTCAAGACGGGTGCCATGTCGCTGGGCTCGATCAGCCGGGAAGCCCACGAGAACCTGGCGATCGCGATGAACCGTCTCGGCGGCAAGTCGAACACCGGCGAGGGCGGCGAGGACTCGGTGCGCTACCAGCCCGACGCGAACGGCGACTCGCGCCGCAGCTCGATCAAGCAGGTGGCGTCGGGACGCTTCGGCGTGACCAGCCACTACCTCGTCAACTCCGACGAGCTGCAGATCAAGATGGCGCAGGGTGCCAAGCCCGGCGAGGGCGGCCAGCTCCCCGGCCACAAGGTCGACGAGTACATCGCGAAGATCCGCTACTCGACGCCCGGCGTCGGCCTCATCTCGCCGCCGCCGCACCACGACATCTACTCGATCGAGGACCTCGCGCAGCTGATCCACGACCTCAAGAACTCGAACGACCGCGCGCGCATCAGCGTCAAGCTGGTCGCCGAGGTCGGCGTCGGGACGGTCGCGGCCGGCGTGTCCAAGGCGAAGGCCGACGTCGTGCTGATCAGCGGCGACTCGGGCGGCACGGGCGCGTCACCGCTCACGTCCATCAAGTACGCCGGCGCGCCCTGGGAGCTCGGCCTCGCCGAGACGCAGCAGGTGCTGGTGATGAACGACCTGCGCGGCCGCATCCGCGTCGAGACCGACGGTCAGCTGAAGACCGGGCGCGACGTCGCGGTGGCGGCGCTCCTCGGCGCCGAGGAGTTCGGCTTCGCGACGTCGGCGCTGGTCGCGTCGGGCTGCATCCTGATGCGCGTCTGCCACCTGAACACCTGTCCGGTCGGCATCGCGACGCAGGACCCCGTGCTGCGCAAGAAGTTCGAGGGCAAGCCCGAGCACGTGGTGAACATGATGATGTTCATCGCGGACGAGCTGCGCGAGATCATGGCCGAGCTCGGCTTCCGCAAGCTCGAGGACATGGTCGGCCGCGTCGACCGGCTCGACGTGCAGGACGCGATCGAGCACTGGAAGGCGAAGGGCATCGATCTCACGCAGATCCTGCACAAGCCGGAGGTGCCGGCGGGTGTGGCGATCCGCTGCATCGAGAGCCAGGACCACGGCCTCGACAAGGCGCTCGACAACCAGGTCCTCGAGCTCGCGAAGGATGCGCTCGAGCGCCGCGCGACGGTCGAGTTCGCGATGCCGATCCGCAACGTCAACCGCACCGTGACGACGATGCTCTCCGCGGAGATCTCGCGTCGCTACGGCGAGCGGGGCCTGCCGCCCGAGACCATCAACATCCACTTCACCGGCTCGGCGGGCCAGAGCTTCGGCGCGTTCATGGCGAACGGCCTCGCGGTCACGCTCGAGGGCGACGCCAACGACTACTTCGGCAAAGGCATGAGCGGCGGGCGGATCGTCGTCGTGCCGCCGAAGGAGGCGACCTTCGTGCCCGAGGAGAACATCATCGTCGGCAACGTGTCGCTCTACGGTGCGACCGGCGGCGAGGTCTTCCTGCGCGGCATGGCCGGCGAGCGCTTCTGCGTGCGCAACTCGGGCGTCACGGCGGTCGTCGAGGGCGTAGGCGACCACGGCTGCGAGTACATGACGAAGGGCCTCGTGGTCGTGCTGGGACCGACCGGCCGCAACTTCGCGGCCGGCATGAGCGGCGGTGTGGCCTACGTGTTCGACCAGGACAGGACGTTCAAGTCGCGCTGCAACATGGGCCAGGTCGAGATCGACTCGCTCGAGGCGAGCGACATCGAGCTGCTGCACGATCTCGTCAAGCGGCACTACGACCACACGCAGAGCGCCCAGGCGTGGCGGCTGCTCTCGGGGTGGAAGCAGCTCGCGCAGAGCTTCGCGAAGGTGATGCCGGTCGAGTACCGCGCGATCCTCCAGAAGCAGCAGCGCGCGGCGGCCGGGCAGTCGGCGAGCGTCTGAGAATCACGCATCGGGTTTCGAAGAGGGAACGAGGTCGTCTGTGGGCAAGGTTACTGGCTTTCTGGAGATCGAGCGCGAGCTCCCGGCGCGCCGTCCTGTCGTCGAGCGCCTGAAGGACTGGCGCGAGCTCGAGGGCAAGCTCCCCGAGGACAAGCTCGGCGAGCAGGGCGCGCGCTGCATGGATTGCGGCATCCCGTTCTGTCACAAGGGCTGCCCGCTCGGGAACATCATCCCCGACTGGAACGACCTCGTGTACCGCGGCCGCTGGGAGGAGGCGATCCACCGCCTGCACTCGACCAACAACTTCCCCGAGTTCACCGGGCGGGTGTGTCCGGCACCGTGCGAAGAAGCGTGCGTGCTGAACATCAACGACGACGCGGTGACCATCAAGCAGATCGAGAAGCAGATCATCGATCACGCGTGGAAGCACGAGTTCGTGGCGCCGAACCCGCCGCCCGCGAAGACCGGCAAGAAGGTCGCGGTGATCGGCTCGGGGCCTGCGGGCCTCGCCTGCGCGCAGCAGCTCGCGCGCGCGGGACACGACGTCACGGTGCTCGAGCGCGCCGACCGCATCGGCGGCCTGCTGCGCTACGGCATCCCCGACTTCAAGATGGAGAAGGACCTCATCGACCGCCGCATGGCGCAGATGGAGGCCGAGGGCGTGACGTTCCGCACGGGGGTGTCGGTCGGCACGGACGTGACCGCCGATCAGCTTCGTGCGGAGTACGACGCGGTGGTGGTCGCCGCGGGGGCGACGCAGTCGCGCGACCTGCCGGTGCCCGGCCGCGAGCTGAACGGCATCCACTACGCGATGGAGTTCCTGCCGCAGCAGAACAAGGTCGTCGCGGGGGATCGCGTCGAGGGTCAGATCCGCGCGGACGGCAAGAAGGTCATCATCCTCGGCGGCGGCGACACCGGGTCGGACTGCCTCGGCACGTCGAATCGACACGGGGCTACGTCGGTGCACCAGTTCGAGCTGCTGCCGCAGCCGCCTGCTTCGCGGACGGAAGACGTCGCACCCTGGCCCTACTGGCCGATGATCCTTCGGACGTCCTCGTCACACGAGGAAGGCGTCGTGCGGGACTTCAGCATCAACACGAAGAAGTTCAGCGGGGATGCGAGCGGGAACGTGAAGAAGCTGCACGGGGTGCGGCTCGAGTGGCAGAAGCAGGCTGCTGGGCCGCCGAAGATGGTGGAGATCCCGGGGAGCGAGTTCGAGATGGAGTGCGATCTCGTGCTGCTTGCTCTGGGGTTTCTCGGGCCTGAGAAGCCTCTGCTGGAACAGTTCGGGGTTGCTCTGGATCCTCGCGGGAACGTCGTTGCTGACGCTGATTATGCCTCTTCCGTGCCGGGGGTCTTCGCTTGCGGAGATGCGCGGCGGGGGCAGTCGCTCGTGGTGTGGGCGATCTGGGAGGGCAGAGAGGCGGCGCGCGGGGTGGACAAGTTCCTGATGGGGGAGACGGCGCTGCCGGCGAGTCCGCTGGCGTGAAATTTGAGATTTGCGAAGGGTGGGTTTGCGGCGCCGAGGGTTGTGACGAGCCGTCTCGAGTCCCATCGATCAGGTCGAGGTAGTCGCAGAGTCGGCTTCCCGCTGCGATCTCACAAAGTCGCGCGACGAGCGACGTAGCGTCTGCCCGTCTCCGGCCGCTGAACAATGCCGGAAGGCCCGGGAACGTACCGCCGGTCCAGCGTCGGCGGCCGCAACGTGTCGATGGTCTCCCGGATCCGGAGGAACCTGGACCGGGTTGGCAAGGCTCTCGAGCGAGAGCTTTCGACGGGACACCTTGACGCCGCAAATCGCGATCCCGGAGGGGGTCATGACGCGCTCGCCGGGGACCGGCCGGCCGAGAACCAGTGGGCCGCGGCGCGTTGTCGAAGTGTCGGGTCGGATCGACGCGCTGCTCGTGTTCCGAATTCCGGGCTGTCGTGGAGCACGCGTTGACCGCGCGAACGGACGCCTCGATGCTGGCGGGCTCGGGGCCATCGTACCCGCCAACCCCTTCCACTCACGCCCGCACCGCCGCACCCCTGCGACACCACGAGCCCGCGAACGCGCAGCGATCCCCACACTTCCTCGTCCCCCCGCCTGGCACCGTGCTTGCCACGCACCGAGTTCACCATGACGCTCCGCCGACTCGACTCCCTCACCGACGAGCACGCCCGCACCGCGCGCGTCGTCCGCGATCCGCACAACGGCTGCTTCGTCCTCCTCGGATGTCATGCGCTCCGCGCGAGCGATCACGAGCTGAACCGCTACGAGGTCACCTCGGCGACCGACGCGGAGCGTGACGCGCTGGTTGGCGCCCGCACCCGGCTGCGGGGACTTCGGCCGCGGCTCATGCCGGTCTCCCAGAAAGACTTCCGGCCGCACGTCAGGTGACCGACCGGCGGTAGGCACGCCGCGGCCGCAAGCAGGCGCAGCGGAGCGCCGACGTCGCCCGCCGAACCGCCGGACGTTGTCCGCTGGCACCCGCGATCGGACCGCTCGCGCCACGCTGCTTGCCCGCGGACACGCGACGATCGAAGCATCGCACCCTCAGCTCGATGCCGTGAGCGCTTGAACGACGCGCGCGGCGAAAGGAGGGTAGGCGCCCGATGACCAGCTCCGACGCGTTCGCGATCACCGCTCGAGCGAGTGGACACGAAGGCCACCGGCGCCCCAGCCGGACCCCCACCCACGACCAGCATCACGATCACGACCGGAGCGGCCGCACACACCAAACAAGCACCGACCACGCTCGCGCCGCGCACTCTCGCACCGACCACGCTCGCGCCGACCACCGCTCAGCGCCCCACCCCGTAGCGCAACGCCGATCACCAGCGGCAGCGACCGCCCTCGTGCTCCTGACCCTCGCGACGCTCCTCGCTCCACCCGCTGCAGCACGCGCCGCCGACGACGCCCGCGCCCTCCTCGACGACGCCGCGCGCAGGAACGGCACGAGCTCCTGGCGCGACCGTACCCTCGACGTCACCATCGAGTCCGTCTCCGGCGACGCCGCCACCCGCACCCGCGTCGCGCACGTCGAGGAGCTGCGCGCCACGGACGGTGGGCTCAGCACCTTCATGGACTTCACCTCGCCGTCCGACGTCGAGGGGACGCTCTACCTGCACCTCGCGCCGAAGGGCGACGACGAGCAGGAGTGGATCTACGCTCCGGCCGCGCGTCGGCCGCGGCGCTTGACGCCCGGCCAGACCGACGAGATGGCGACCGGTGCGGAGCTGGGGTACCGCGAGGTCGAGCGCGCGGCGCAGGTCGTCGCGTGGACCGACGCGGACGCCGACGCGACGCTCCTCGCCGACGAGACGCTCGACGGACGCGCGTACCGCGTCGTGCGCTTGACGCCGCGCGCGCCGCGGCCGGGCGAGCCGGAGTCCTTCGACGTCTGGCTCGGCGCCGACGACCTGCTCGTCCGGAAGCTCGTGCCGCGCGGCGGGGCGGGCTCGCCGGAGGAGATCCTGCTCTCGGAGCACGAGACCATCGACGGCCACGCGACGCCGCGGGTGATCGACGCGCGCGGCCCGGCGGGCGCATGGCGCACCGTCTTCCGTCTCGGCAAGGTGCGCTACGACACGGGTCTGAAGGAATCGGCTTTCAGCCTCGCGCGCCTGAGCCGCGGCCGCTGACGGACGCCGCGCGGCCCGCGGCGTGAGCAGCTGGCCGCCGCATGCGAGCGTCCGCCGCCGCGTCGACGTGTCACGGACCGGCGACAAGCGCCGGCCATCGGTGCTATCCGATCGCCCGGTGCCCGCTCCGACTGATCCCATTGACCCGGCTGCTCCGACCGACCCGACCGACGAGCACGCCCCGATCGCCGCGGCCTCGACGACCGCGCCTGCGCCCGCGCCCGCCTCCGCCGCACGCGCGGGCCGTGCGGCGGCAACGGCCACCGCTCCGACCGGCCCGCCCCTCGTCCTCCACGCCCGCCGCGACGTCAACGCGCTCTCCGCCGTGGGTTGCGCCGTCGCGACGCTCGCGAGCCTCTGGATGTACCGCCAGGGCACCGCCAACCCGCTGTGGAACGCGGCACTTCTCCTCTTCGTCCCCACGTTCGGCATCGCCACCGCAGCCCTCGTCCGGCGCGTCCTCGACCCGCGTCCCGCGCTGGTCGTCGATGAGCGCGGCATCCGCGACCGCCGCAGCGGCGTCGACGTCGCCTGGCGCGACGTCCGCCGCATCCACGTGTGGCGGCAGCAGATGAAGACCACGCGCGTCGACTGGATCGCGCTCGACGTCGTGGACCCCGAGAAGGCACGCCCGGGCGTGCTGAACCGCAGCCCGGCCTTGAAGGCGGTCGCGCGCGCGATGGGCGCACCGCCGGTCCTCCTGCAGACCTCCGACCTCGCGATGCCGCACGACGCGCTTCTCGCGGAGCTGCAGCGCCGGCACGCCGCGCACAGCGGCGGCTGACGTCCCTACCGGCTTCGCCGACCACGAAGGATGGAACCGGCGCGGCGATTCATCTGACGAGACGCGAGCAGCCGAGTCCCGGGTCGAGGCCGAGCTTCTCCGGTGCGCGCCGTGCCGCGCGTACCGCCGAGCCCGTCGTGGCAGGCGTGGTGAACCGCAGGGCCGTCGTCCTGGGTGGCTTGCAACCAAGCATGCCGGGGAGGCAGCTTGGTCTCGTGGGCGGCGACGACGACGAGCTTCCGCTCTTCAGCGGCAGCCACATCCCGCGCATCCGCTTCGAGCGCGCGCTCGAGCGTCTCGATCTCGAGGCGGCAATCCGGGACGCGCCCGAAGCGTGGCGCGAGCGCGTCGTCGCGCTGTGCGACGCCGTCGCGGCTGGTGGTGCGAAGGGCGTCGACCTCGCTGCGCTCCGGCTTGCACGATGCCCCGACTGGCCGGCGGTTCTCGAGCGCGCCTGGCAACGTCTCGTCGGCCGCCATCTCGACGGGCACGGCGTGCCGGGCGTGCTCGACGGCGAGCTTGCTGCCGCGTACCTCTTCCGTGGTGGCGAGCGCGAGCGCGGCGAGCGGTCGCTGCAGCGGCACCTTCACTACCACCCGCGCGACGTGCGCGGCCGGCAGCTCCTCGCCGAACGCGAGCCGCTCCGTGCGGCGGCACGCTGCGCCTTCCACGGTGGGCCCGTCCTCGACGTCGCCTGGGCGCTGACCGAGCTGATCGACGAGGATCAGGTGGCGCCGGCTGCGGACTGGCTCTTGAGCTACGCGTGGTTCGCGCGCGCCGTCACGCTCGACGAGGTCGCGGCGGCGCTCACCGCGGAGGGGATCCTCGCCGCACCGCCGATCCCGATGCCGGGCGACGGCCGAGCCTTCGCCTGGTTCCTGCTCGACGCCGGCGGCCGTCCGCTCGGGCCGGGATCGACCGGCGTGATCCGCTCCCGCGAGCGGCTGCAGCGTGTCAGCCCGGCGGCCTACCAGCGCTATCTGCGTCGCGCCGGGCACACGCTCGGGCGCTGAGCACGCACGATGCTCGCGGGATCCGACCCGCCCTCGAGTCGCGGCGCCGATGCTCGTCGCGAGCTCAGGCGGGCGCCGCCGCCGGCAGTGGAGTAGGCAGAGCGAGATGAGACGGAAGCACAGCACGATGGCTCTCGATGCGCTCCTCGGCGAGCGTGCGGGGGCGATGCCGGTCTGGCAGGTGCGAGCGCTGTTCCTGGGCGCTCTCGCCTCGACCAACATGCGCCTCGGGCCGCACCACCTGCTGTCTCGGGTCCTCGGCGACGAGGACCCGAAGCTCGAGAGTGCAGAGGAGGTGCAGGCGCTCGTCCGCGCCCTGGGTGGGCTGTGGAACGATCTCACCGAGAGCGCACGAGACGGGGTGCACCTCTCGGACGTGGTCGTTCCCGAGAAGCCCAGCATCCGGCAGCTCCGTGCTCTCGCCGAGCGCAGACACGATGAGCTGAGCTGGTTCATCCGCGGTATCGATGCGGGCGGCGACGACCCCGCGGAGTTCGGCAACGAGGGAGTGCGGCTCTTCCGGACGCTTGCCGAGGTGAGCGCCTACTTCCAGCGCTACCTCGAGATCCCGGAGGACGCGGCGGAGCAGACCAGCGCCTCCGAGCTCCGCGAGTCGGCGCGAGCGCTGCAGGGCCTGACTCGTGTAGCGGAAGGAATCATCGGCGACCTGCTCGAGGTCGGGCGCGTCGTTCGTGCCAACGCGCTCAGCGCCTTCGAGCAGCTCTCGAAGCGAGGCCGCACCGACGACGGCGTGCGAGCCGGTGCGAGGAAGATCGGGCGAAACGACCCGTGCCCTTGCGGCAGCGCGAAGAAGTGGAAGCGCTGCTGCGGCGCGGCGCCCGCGACGGAGCACTGAGCGGCGGGCCCGCGTTCGCGGATTCGGCGCCCTGCCACCTCACCTGTGCGGGAAGACCGCCGTCTGCCTCGAGCGCTCGCCGGGTCGCACCGATGCGCGAGCAGCCCTCGAGTGGGTGCGGCGGACGTCGAGACGAATCGCCGCCGATCCTGTCCGCCACATCCGCCGACGAGGCCGGCCGCCGTTCCGGCCGGCGACGTCGATCTCGCGGTGCTCCTCGTGCCTGGCACGAGCCGAGAAGTCCTGTCGCGGCTGTCGGCCGGCATCGAGGGCGCACTCGGCGTCGACGCCGACGTGGTCGATCTCGTCACGAGCACGCCGGTGCTCGGGTTCGAGATCGTGGCGCACGGCCGGCGCATCTTCGAGCGCGACGCGCTCGCGGCCGACGAGGCCGAGGAGCGCTGCCTGCGCGAGTACCTGGACACCGAGCACCTGCGGCGGGTCCAGCATCACTACCTCTACGGCGATCCGCTGTGACCCGGCTGGCTCGCACGCCGCGCGGGATCACCGTGAAGTAGGCGGCGACTCGCGCCCAGGCGGCAACGCGGCACTCCCCGGGGACTCCCCGCACACCGTCACCCCCGCTCGAGCCGCGGCTCGGTGAGCGTCAGCACCGACACCAGGCGCTCGAGCAGCACTCCACCCTGCGGCACCGGGAACGAGTGCACCACGACCTCCTTGGCGAGCAGTGCCGCGAGGTAGCGCAGCTTGCGGCGCGGCTGGCCGGCCACGGCGAGGAAGTCGCGGTGCGCCTTGTTCACCTGCCAGCGCTCCTCGGCGAAGCGCGACCGCCACTCGCCGTGCGGCTCCTCGACGAACTGCGGCTCGGGGATGCCGGCGGCTCTGCCCGACGCACCGCCGAGGTCCTCGACCACGCGGACGACCGTCTCGGCGGACGCGCTGCGATCTGCTTGACGCGCGGTCACCGCGACGCGGGCCTCGCCGGCGAGATCGAGCGCGACCAGCAGAGCGCGCGGCCCGGTGGTGTCGCCTTCCAGCGTGACCGGGCCGTCGCAGACGGTCCACTGCCACGTGACATCGTCGCGCACGACGACGCCGTTCGCGTCGCGCGCCACGGCGCGCAGCGCACGCCGGCCCTGGCGCTCGACGCGGAGCCGCGCCGGCTTGATCTCGACCGCGTGCAGCGGGCCGGGCGGCAGCAGCGAGCGCTCGTCGTCGTCCTCGTCCGCGGCGTCGTCGACCGGAGCGACGGGCGCGTCGTCGTCCGCGCTCGCGTGGGCCGCGTCGGACAGCCCGCCCAGCGCGACGCCCGCGCCGCCCGCAGAACCA